>NZ_JBYVMF010000025.1:5205-85399 GCF_058145095.1 Pseudomonas sp. MDV22-iso1 | reverse complement strand
AAATGCCCCATGGCGGTCAGAAATTGTCCGGTTACGGGAAGGACATGTCGATGTATGGGCTGGAGGATTACACGGTGGTTCGGCATGTGATGTTCAAGCACTAACAGCATCGCTGGCAAGCCAGCTCCCACAGGGTTGCGGTGTACTCTGGCCCTGTGGGCAACCACAAAACGTGTGGGAGCTGGCTTGCCAGCGATGGCGTCACCTCGGTTTCAAGGCAGAGACCGGCAATACGCACCATCAGGTTTCAACGTTGGATACATAAAACAAAAACCACCGATCCGGGCCGAGCCGTCATGGCACCGCCACGGTTTCGGACATCCGAAATCTGCCGATTTTCCGGAGCTAACACACCATGAGTGCATCACCCGATCTCTCTGCAGCCGTTGCCGACAGCGATGCCGAGCAATTACGCAAACTGGGTTACACCTCGAACTTCAATCGCAGCATGAGCCTGTGGGAAAACTTCGCCCTGGGCTTCACGTATCTCTCTCCGGTCGTAGGGGTTTATACCCTGTTCGGCCTGTGCCTCGCCGCTGGCGGGCCGCCAATGTTCTGGGCCTATCTGCTGGTCGGTTGCGGCCAGTTGCTGGTGTGCCTGATCTTCGGTGAAGTGGTCTCGCAATTCCCGATTTCCGGTGGCGTCTACCCTTGGGCTCGCCGCTTGGTGGGCAAGCGCTGGGCATGGATGGTCGGCTTGATCTATTCCATCGCTCTGTGCGTCACCATCGCTGCGGTTGCCGTCGGTGCCGGTCCGTACCTGGCCGCCATGCTGGGCTTTGAACCAAGCAACAACACCAATATCGTCATCGCCCTGGTGCTGACGCTGTTCGCCACCCTGGTCAATCTCAGTGGCACAAAAGTCCTGGCGCGAATCGCCATGTTCGGCTTCCTGTGCGAGTTGGTCGGGGCGGTGATCGTTGGCGTTTACTTGCTGGTGTTCGAACGCCATCAGCCGATCAGCGTGCTGTTCAACACCTTTGATATCAGTGTCGACGGTTCGTACCTGCCCGCTTTCCTCACTGCTTCGCTGGCGGGGATGTTCCTGTACTACGGCTTCGAGGCGTGCGGCGACGTGGCCGAAGAAACGCCGAACCCGAGCAAGCAAATTCCGGTCGCCATGCGCATGACCATCTACATCGGCGGCATCGCGGCGATGTTCGCCTGCCTCGCGCTGATCCTCGCTGTGCCAGACATGCAAGCCGTGATCAACGGCACCGACAAGGACCCGGTCACCACCATCCTCAACAACGCCTTCGGCCCGGTGGGCTCAAAAGTGGTGATGGGCGTGGTGATGATTTCCTTCATTTCCTGCGTGATCAGCCTGCAAGCGGCGGCGAGTCGGTTGCTGTATTCCTACGCACGGGATGAAATGGTCATCGGTAGCTCACTGCTGAAGAAGATATCTCCTACAACTCAGGTACCGGTTGCGGCACTGTTCGTTTCCGGCGTCCTGCCAGCGCTGATCATTATCCTGGGGTTCTTCCTGCAGGATGCGGTCGCAACCATCGTCAGTTTCGCAGCGATCGGCATCTACCTGGCGTTCCAGATGATCGTGCTCGCGGCGTTGTATGCGCGCATGAAAGGCTGGAAACCGAGTGGCAAATTCACCCTCGGCGCGTGGGGCTGGGTGGTAAACATCGGCGCACTGGTTTACGGCGTCGGCGCCATCATCAACATGGCCTGGCCACGGACCCCGGATGCGGCGTGGTACATCAACTACGCCATGGTCCTGAGCACGGCTATCGTCATCGGTTTGGGCCTGCTCTACATGTGGTTTGCAAAACCTTACGACCACGGCACCGCACCTGCGGGTGATGCCTGGAAAGTCAGCCGGTAACGGCCCTCGCTGCGGCGCCATTTTCGCGCCGCAGCGATTTATAAAAACCAACAAGGATTGAACATGGACATCACCCGCCGCGACTTCCTCAACGGCGTTGCAGTCACCATCGCTGCCGGCATGACGCCGCTGCAAATTCTCCAGGCAGCCCCAGACGGACGCTACTACCCTCCTGCCCTTACCGGTCTGCGCGGTAGCCACGTCGGCTCCTTCGAAATTGCGCACCAGATGGGCTGGGAGAAAAAGGTTTTTGATACCGACAAGCTGCCGATCAGCGAAGAATATGACCTGGTGGTTGTAGGCGGCGGCCTCAGCGGTCTGTCAGCCGCGTGGTTCTACCGTGAGAAACATCCGAAAGCCCGCATCCTGATTCTGGAAAACCACGACGACTTTGGCGGTCACGCCAAGCGCAACGAGTTCTCGGCCGGCGGTCGTACGATCATCGGCTACGGCGGCAGCGAAGCGTTCCAGTCGCCCAATCACCTCTACAGCAAAGAAGTGAATGGCCTGCTGAAGAAACTCGGCGTCGACATCAAACGCTTCGAGACCGCCTTCGACCGCCAGTTTTACCCTGACCTGGGCCTGTCCCGCGCCGTGTTCTTCGACAAGGAAAACTTTGGCGAAGACAAACTGGTCAGCGGCGATCCAACGCCGATGGTCGCCGACGACATCGCCCCCGACCAATTGCACGCACGCTCCATCCCTGACTTCATCAACGATTTCCCGCTACCGCAAGCGGATCGCGAAGCGCTGATCGCGCTGCACATGGCGCCAAAGGACTACCTCGCCGGTAAAACCCTCGAAGAGAAAACCGCGCACCTGGAGTCCACCAGTTACCAGGATTTCCTGCTCAAGGACGTAGGACTGTCGGCACAGGCGGTGAAGTACTTCCAGAGCCGCACCAACGATTTCATGGCCCTGAGCATTGATGCGGTCGCAGCGTCCGACGCCTATTCGGTTGGCTTCCCAGGCTTCGGTGCGATGAATCTCGAACCGATCAGCGAAGAAGCCCAGGCGGAGATGGAAGAGCCCTACATCTACCACTTTCCCGACGGTAACGCCTCGCTTGCACGGTTGCTGGTCCGCAGCCTGATCCCGTCCGTGGCACCGGGTCACACGATGGACGATGTGGTCCTCGCGACGTTCGACTACGCCAAACTGGATCAACCGAAATCAGCGGTGCGCATTCGTCTCAACAGCACCGCCGTCAGCGTGCGCAACGTCGGCACGGGCGTGAACGTCGGCTATAGCCGTGGGGGTCAGTTGAGCCAGATACGCGGGAAACACTGCATCATGGCCTGCTACAACATGATCATTCCGTACCTGCTGCGAGACCTGTCGGCCGAGCAGTCACACGCCCTGAGTCAGAACGTGAAATTCCCGCTGGTCTACACCAAAGTGGTGATCCGCAACTGGGAGTCGTTCCAGAAACTGGGTGTGCATGAGATCTACGCCGCGACCCAGCCCTACAGCCGCATCAAACTCGACTACCCGGTGAGCATGGGCGGCTACGACCACCCGCGCGACCCGAAACAGCCTATCGGCCTGCACATGGTTTACGTGCCTACCAGCCCTAACAGCGGGATGAATGCCCGTGACCAGGCGCGGGCCGGCCGTGGTCGTCTGTACGGGCAATCCTTTGAACAACTGGAAGCGCAACTGCGCGATCAGCTGCAACGAATGCTGGGCCCTGGTGGATTCAATCACCAGACCGACATCCTCGCCATTACAGTGAATCGCTGGTCGCACGGCTACGCGTATTTCTCCAATAGCCTGTACGACGATTCTGACGAGAGCGAAAGACTGATGAACCTGGCGCGTCAGCCAGTTGGGCGAGTCAGCATCGCCAACTCGGATGCGGCGTGGAGCGCTTATGCGCATGCCGCGATTGATGAGGCGTATCGAGCGGTGGGTGAAATCGGGTAAGCCACTGCAGGACAAAAATCCACGGATAGCGCTTGCACAGGTTCATCCGTGGATTTGTGTCGCAATCAAGAAGGCACTATCAACTCAACGGAAGGGAAGTAACTGCGGTAACGCTTGGCATCACGCGTCAGTAATGGCAGTTTTTTTACTGCGGCATGTGCGCCTATGAAAAAATCCGCCAGAACATTATTTTTCCCACCGCCCACTCTTCGATAACGAGTAAAAGCCTTCCCGGCCAGGAACAAGGCGGGACGTGGCATTTCTTGCATCCGCAAACCAAGCTGACTGACCACATCATCCAATCCTTCAAAGGTGGAAAATGTCTGGGACAACTCGGCATAGATAATGGGATTTATGACCAACTCATGAATCCTGGATTGAGCACGTAGCTGTTGAATGGACCAATCAGCCCAGACGGGGTCATCTTCCAGAACGTCGATCAACACATTCGTGTCGACCAAAAGCATCAGTCATCACCTCGCAATAACGCCATCAATTCGTCGGTCCTCCATTTGATGTCAGCCTTTCCACGTACGGCCTCAAATCGGTCAGGAGTCGCTGAATCGATGTCACCTTTTGCCTTATGACTTTGCAGTACGACCTCACCTTGCGCGTTAACGCTAAATTCGATCGCTGAACCTGGCAACAGGTGCAAAGCGTCACGGATGGGTTTGGGGATAGTGACCTGCCCTTTGCTGGTCATGGTGGTGGTCGTCATGCTGATCTCCGCAAAGTATTACTGAATACAGCAAAGTAATACTTAGAATATCGGTCTGCAACCGCCGCTGATCGTAGGTAAATTCTCTTCACATCGAAGGATTTCGGCCGCGACACCGCGTCACGACCTAATCTCCAATTTCTTTAAAACCGCGAAACACTCCTCATTGCATCCACCAGATAACGCATCGCAATCCGGTCGCTCTCCGACAAGTCGCGATACTGTTCGACCAACTTTATTTCTTCTGAACTCAGGCGACGTCTGCGACGGCCAACACTGAGGCAAGGAAATATTCCCAGTATTTCGGTGATGCTCTGTACTTTTGCCATGGACGAGGTCCTTTCCCTATAAAAGAAAACTGCAAAAAAACCCATCGCCCTTTCACTTTTTGACTCACCGATCTGAAGGGCAGAAATCGGTCATGTCCTTAGAATAGAAAGATAATCGGTGCTGGAAAGCAGTTTTTAGAGTAATTAGTCGAAAAAAGCAGAAATGCCCTTAAATTCAGAATGTCCTGTCAGAAAAATGAACCGACATTTCTTGTTTCATTGCCAAGCTGTCGCTATGCCATCAATCAATTTGTGTCTGCAACCGAACGGTTTAAGCTATTTGGTATCTGTTTAACGTCCGTTGCGTTTGGCCGAAGGCATGTCCGAACCCCATTTCTGATCCAGCACGTGCCAGGAACGGCGCGGGATTGTTCACGACAGGTTTACTTATGCACCGCAGGAATTTACTCAAAGCGTCCATGGCCATTGCGGCCTACACGGGATTGTCAGCGACTGGCCTGCTGGCCGCTCGGGCCTGGGCGGGTAATGGCGCCGCCGATGGCGACGCGCAGGCGTTCGATTTCGAGGCCCTGAAGATTCAGGCCAAGCAACTCGCCGGCCAGCGTTACCAGGACACCAAACAGGTGCTACCGCCGACGTTGGCGACCATGACGCCGCAGAATTTCAATGCGATTCGCTACGACGCCGATCACTCCTTGTGGAATGACCTGAACGGTCAGCTGGACGTGCAGTTCTTCCACGTGGGCATGGGCTTCAAGCAGCCGGTGCGGATGTACAGCGTCGACCCCAAGACGCGTCAGGCGCGCGAGGTGCATTTCCGCCCTTCCCTGTTCAATTACGAGAAAACCACGGTCGATACCCAGCAACTGAAGGGCGACCTGGGTTTTTCCGGGTTCAAGCTGTTCAAAGCCCCCGAGCTGGACCGCCATGATGTGCTGTCCTTCCTCGGCGCGAGCTATTTCCGTGCGGTCGATGCGTCAGGCCAGTACGGTTTGTCTGCACGCGGCCTGGCGATCGATACCTACGCCAAAAAGCGTGAGGAGTTCCCGGACTTCACCAAGTTCTGGTTCGAGACGCCAGCCAAGGACAGCACTCGTTTCGTGGTGTACGCCCTGCTGGATTCGCCAAGCGCCACAGGTGCCTATCGTTTTGACATCGACTGTCAGGCCAGCCAGGTGGTCATGGGGGTCGATGCCCACATCAACGCCCGTACCGCGATCGAACAACTGGGCATCGCACCCATGACCAGCATGTTCAGCTGCGGCACCCATGAGCGGCGCATGTGCGACACCATTCACCCGCAAATCCATGACTCTGATCGCCTGGCCATGTGGCGCGGCAACGGCGAATGGATCTGCCGTCCGCTGAACAATCCGGCCACCTTGCAGTTCAACGCCTTTGCCGATACCGATCCGAAGGGCTTTGGCCTGGTGCAGACCGATCACGAATTCGCCAGCTATCAGGACACCGTCGACTGGTACAGCAAGCGCCCGAGCCTGTGGGTAGAACCTACGACCGCGTGGGGCGAAGGCTCTATCGATTTGCTGGAAATTCCTACAACCGGCGAAACCCTGGATAACATCGTTGCCTTCTGGACGCCGAAAAAACCGGTCGCCGCGGGGGATTCCCTGAACTACGGCTACAAGCTCTTCTGGAGCGCTTTGCCTCCCGTGAGCACGCCACTGGCGCGAGTCAATGCGACACGTTCGGGTATGGGTGGTTTCGTTGAGGGCTGGGCGCCGGGTGAGCATTACCCGGAAGTCTGGGCGCGCCGTTTTGCCGTGGACTTCACCGGGGGTGGCCTGGATCGCTTGCCGGAAGGTGCCGGCATCGAGCCGGTGGTGACGTGCTCGAATGGCGAGGTGAAGGATTTCAACGTGCTGGTGCTGGACGACATCAAAGGCTATCGCATCACCTTTGACTGGTTCCCGACCAATGACAGCGTGGAGCCGGTAGAGCTTCGGTTGTTCATCCGTACCCAGGACAGGACGCTGAGTGAAACCTGGTTGTATCAGTACTTCCCGCCGGCGCCGGACAAGCGTAAGTACGTCTAACCGCTAACGGCAAAATCAAAAGATCGCAGCCTGCGGCAGCTCCTACAGGGAATTGAATTCACCCTGTAGGAGCTGCCGCAGGCTGCGATCTTTTGCGTTCAACTACTCACGCAAATCCGACTCATGAATCGGCTGATCGCGGTGCGTCGCCCGCTGGTACTGCGCCGGCCAGATGGCCTTGCGTCCACCCAGATCGTCGTCGGCGTGCAGCGGCCAGTACGGATCGCGCAGCAGTTCACGGGCAAGGAAGATGATGTCCGCCTGACACGTGCGCAAGATATGCTCCGCCTGGGCTGGCTCGGTAATCATTCCTACAGTGCCGGTGGCGATACCTGACTCCTTGCGCACACGTTCGGCGAACCGCGTCTGATAGCCCGGGCCGGTTGGAATCTCGGCGTTGACCGCCGTACCGCCCGACGAGACGTCGATCAGGTCAACACCCAAGGCTTTGAGGCGGCGCGCCAGTTCAACAGTCTCATCGGGGTTCCAGCCGTCTTCCACCCAGTCGGTGGCCGACACGCGAACAAACACGGGTAGTTCCTCAGGCCATGTCGCCCGTACCGCTTCAGTGACTTGCAACACCAGACGAATCCGGTTTTCGAAAGAACCGCCGTATTGATCGCGACGCTGATTACTCAATGGCGAAAGAAACTGGTGCAACAGGTAACCGTGGGCGGCGTGGACTTCAACCACTTTGAAACCCGCCGTCAGGGCGCGCTTTGCCGAGTCGACAAAGGCTTGAATGACCTCGGCGATCGCGCCTTCATCAAGCTGCGTGGGCGGCGTGTGCTGGGGGTCGAATGCGATGGGCGAAGGCCCTACCGGCACCCAGCCACCGTCCTCGGGTTTGACGCTGCCGTGTTTGCCCAGCCATGGCCGATAAGTGCTGGCCTTGCGCCCGGCGTGAGCCAACTGGATGCCGGCAACAGCCCCCTGCGCGGCGATAAAGCGCGTGATGCGCTGCAATGGCTCGATCTGTTCATCATTCCACAAGCCGAGGTCCTCGGCGGTAATGCGTCCATCGGCGGTGACGGCGGTGGCTTCGGTAAAAATCAGCCCCGCACCGCCAACTGCACGGCTGCCGAGGTGGACCAGGTGCCAGTCATTGGCCAGGCCATCGACGCTGGAGTATTGGCACATGGGCGATACCGCGATGCGGTTGAGCAGGGTCAGTTGGCGAAGGGTATAGGGTTCTAGCAGCAGACTCATGGGGCACCTCTCGAATCAGTGGGCAGGCTCCAGGGTTCTGTTTGAAAAGTCGACGAGTGACAGGAAAGAGGTACAGCGCCCGCCCCCGCGGGCAAAAAATTCGACAAGACGTCACAAGGATTATCAAGCAGTGCTTAGAGCCTAGTCGACATCGGGGGATGAGGGAGGGTTCAGATGAATTCTGTGAAAGGGGCTATCGCGGGCAAGCCCGCGATGGGCTCAGCGCGGTTCGATATGGGCAATCATCAACTGCACGGTCTCGTTGCCACGAAACTCGTTGAGGTCGAGTTTGTAGGCCAGCTCCACCCACTTGATGGTCGGATTTGGCCAGATGTCGCGGTCGATTCCGAACGCAATGCCATCGAGCTTCACCGAGCCGCACTCGCTTCGCAGCACGACTTTGAGGTGACGTTCACCGACCACACGTTGCTCGACCAGCTGAAACACGCCATGGAACAACGGCTCCGGAAAATGCTGCCCCCAGGGGCCGGCATGCCGCAAGGCGCGCGCCAGCTCCAGGTGAAATTCCTCGACCGCCAGCGTGCCGTCCGACAGCAGGCGCCCGGTCAAATCTTCTTCACGCAATTGCCGGCGCACTTCAGCGTCGAATGCCTCGGCGAACAGCGGAAAATTCGCTTCAGGTAGTGTCAAGCCTGCCGCCATAGCATGGCCGCCGTACTTGCTGATCAACGTGGGGTGTTGCGCTGCCACCACGCTCAACGCGTCGCGAATATGAAAACCCTGCACCGAACGCCCAGAGCCCTTGAGCAAGCCATCGCCCGCATCGGCAAAGGCGATGGTCGGACGGAAATAGCGCTCTTTCATACGGGACGCGAGGATACCGATGACGCCCTGGTGCCATTCCGGATCGAACAGGCACAAGCCGAACGGCATGGATTCGACCGGTAAATCCTTGAGCTGGGCCAGCGCCTCACGCTGCATGCCTTGCTCGATGGATTTACGGTCCTGGTTCATGCCGTCGAGCTGGATTGCCATTTCCCGGGCAAGCCCCGCGTCTTCCGTGAGCAGGCATTCGATGCCCAGGCTCATGTCATCCAGACGCCCCGCCGCGTTCAGGCGTGGACCGACAATGAAGCCCAGATCGGTGGAGGTAATGCGCGCTGGCTCACGTTTGGCCACTTCAAGGATCGCCTTGACCCCCGGTCGAGCACGCCCGGCGCGAATCCGCTCAAGACCTTGATGCACCAGAATCCGGTTGTTGGCATCCAGCGGGACCACGTCGGCTACGCTGCCCAGGGCCACCAGATCCAGCAACTCGCCAATGTTCGGCTGCGGCTTGCTCTCATACCAACCAAGACTGCGCAAACGTGCGCGCAAGGCCATCAACACGTAGAAAATCACCCCGACACCGGCCAGTGCCTTGCTAGGAAATTCGCAACCTGGCTGATTCGGATTGACGATGGCATCGGCCAACGGCAGTTCATCGCCTGGCAAGTGGTGGTCGGTCACCAACACCTGAAGACCGGCGTTCTTCGCTGCCGCGACGCCTTCAACGCTGGAGATGCCGTTGTCCACCGTTATCAGCAACTGCGGGGTACGCGTGAGGGCGACTTCAACGATTTCCGGTGTCAGGCCGTAGCCGTACTCGAAACGGTTCGGCACCAGATAGTCGACATGCGCCGCGCCCAGCAAACGCAAGCCCAACACGCCCACCGTACTGGCGGTCGCGCCATCGGCATCGAAGTCGCCGACGATCAGAATCCGCTGTCGCTGCTCCAGCGCCGTCACCAGCAAGTCCACTGCCGCCTCGATGCCCTTGAGCTGCTGGAACGGGATCAACCGCGCCAGGCTCTTGTCCAGTTCAGCCTCGGACTGCACGCCACGCGCTGCGTACAGGCGGGTCAACAGTGGGGGAATATCACCGAGGAAGGGCAGGATGTCGGGCAGCAGGCGAGGTTCGATACGCATGGGGTGACAGGTGCTTCTCTTGAATAGGTAGGAAATATCGGGCGCTGTGGACTGACGTGAAAAGAATCAGCCCCGTTCGCCGCTCAGCCATTGCAACTGGACTTCGTGTTGACCACGGTCGTCGGTGACGAAAATCGTCCCTTCGCTGATCATCACGTCCCACTTGATAACGCGGGGCATGTCCTTGGCCAGGGTTTCCAGCACATCCTGCGGCACGGCGGCGATGTGCACGTTCTTCAGGTTCTTGATCGCCGGGATAACCTTGGTTTCCCACACGCGCAGGCTGCCGTAGGCCAACAGGCTGGTGCGTTCGGTACGACGGGAGCACCAGGTCAGACGGTCCGCATCGGGCTGGCCGACTTCGATCCAGTGCAGAACGCGGTCATCCAGGCTTTTTTCCCACAAGGCAGGTTCATCCACGTCTGACAGACCGCGACCAAACGACAGTTGCTCGTTGTACCAGAAGGCGTAGGCAAGCAGGCGCACGGTCATGCGTTCTTCGGTTTCCGAAGGGTGACGGGCGATGGTCTGCTTCACGCTCTCGTAAACACTGCGGTCGAGGTCGGTGAGGTTCAGTTCAAACTTGTAGGTCGTGGACGGCTGGGCCATGAACGGGCTTCTTGATACGGAGAAAGGCGGCAAGTCTAACCGATGCGGCAGGCAATCAACGAATTCAAGCGATGAACCTTGGGCGACTGACGCCGGGCTATGCTAAAACGCTCTACCAGCCAGCCTTTGTCCTACAGGATCCAGCATGCCGTTCACCGCCAAACCGCTCTCAGGTCTGAAAGTCATTGAATTGGGCACCTTGATCGCCGGGCCCTTTGCCTCGCGCATTTGCGGCGAGTTCGGTGCTGACGTGATCAAGATTGAATCCCCGAACGGCGGCGATCCGTTGCGCAAATGGCGCAAGCTGTATGAAGGCACCTCGTTATGGTGGTTCGTTCAGGCGCGCAACAAAAAGTCCCTGACCCTGAACCTCAAACACCCCGACGGCCTGGCCATTCTGAAAAAGCTGCTCGGCGAAGCAGACATATTGATCGAAAATTTTCGTCCAGGCGTGTTGGAAAAACTTGGCCTGGGGTGGGACGTTTTACATGCCCTGAATCCTAAACTGGTCATGGTTCGTCTTTCGGGTTTCGGCCAGACCGGGCCGATGAAAGATCAACCGGGCTTTGGTGCTGTCGGTGAGTCCATGGGCGGCCTGCGCTACATCACGGGTTTTGAGGACCGACCTCCGGTGCGTACCGGGATATCGATTGGCGACTCGATCGCCGCACTCTGGGGCGTGATTGGTGCGCTGATGGCGTTGCGTCATCGCGAGGTCAATGGTGGACAGGGTCAAGTGGTGGATGTGGCGCTCTATGAAGCGATCTTCGCCATGATGGAAAGCATGGTGCCGGAGTTCGACGTGTTTGGCTTCATCCGCGAACGTACCGGCAACATCATGCCGGGTATCACGCCCTCCTCGATTCACACCAGCGCCGATGGCAAACACGTGCAGATCGGCGCGAATGGCGATGCCATCTTCAAGCGTTTCATGCTGATCATCGGTCGGGAAGACCTGGCCAACGACCCGGTCCTGGCCAGTAACGATGGCCGTGACACGCGCCGGGACGAGCTCTATGGGGTGATTGATCGCTGGGTCAACTCGCTGCCACTGGACACCATCATCGAGCGGCTGAATCAGGCCGAGGTACCGGCCAGCCGAATATTCAGTGCCGAAGACATGTTCAGTGATCCGCAGTACCTGGCCCGAGAGATGTTCCTGAAGGCCAAGCTGCCGGACGGCAAGGATTTCAAGATGCCGGGGATCGTGCCGAAACTCTCAGAGACACCCGGTACGTCGGAATGGGTCGGGCCGAAGTTGGGCGAACACAATGCGCAGGTACTCAACGATCTTGGTTACGACGATGCGCAGATCGCAAAGCTGCGTGAAGACGGGGCTATCTAAGCTGAAACGCCAGTTTTCGCCGCTGCACACACGCGTCCTGTCGCAACGAGGCAGGGGCGTGTGCGCGTACGTGGCCTTTATTTTGCTCATGGGTTCGATGTCGTCACCGATGGCGCAACCCAAGGAAGCCCTGGTCTGGCTATTGCGGGATCTGCCGCCACTGATGATTTTCGAAGGCCCGAAAAAGGGTCAGGGCGTCATTGATCAGCTGTTGCCCCTGTTGATTGCCGGCATGCCGCAATACACGCACACCCTGATGCGGGTCAATCGTGCGCGCGGTTTGCAAATGCTCCACGAGCCTTCTCTGACGTGCGATGCCGCATTGAATCGGAGCAAGGAGCGTGAGCGCTGGATCGTCTTTTCCATTCCAGTGTTTCGGGCCATGAGCAATGGTCTGGCGGTGCGGCGTGTCGACCGCGAGTCGCTCGCGCCCTTTGTTCAGGACGGTGAAGTGGACCTCGCAGCGCTGCTGGCCAGCGACAGCGAGAAGCTTGGCATCATTGCCGAGCGCAACTACGGCGACTACCTCGACGGGCTGCTCAAACAAGCACCGCCCAACGCCCTCACCGCCCACTATGGCAACGATGCACTGGGCAGCCTGCTGCAGATGCAACGTCTGGGGCGCTTGCGAGTCGTGTTGGGGTATCGCCCGGAAATACGCTACCAGGCGGAACAGCAAGGCATTGCCGTGGATGAGTTGCAGTTCTATCCGATTCGCGGGGCAGAGAAGTTCCTGTCCGGCTACATCGGCTGTACCGACACGCCGCAGGGTCGTCAGGCAATTGTCGAGATCAACCAACTGCTGCGCAAACTGCCCCGCGATCGATTGAGCGAGGCCTACGCTGCGTGGCTCGACCCGGAAAGTCGGCGTGCCTATCTGGAAGAATCCAGGGTGTATTTCGAGCAGCAAGCCCAGCCATGACAAATCGCGGGCAAAAAGAAACCCCGAGAAGTGGGGAGACGACTCGGGGTTAAACGTGGCCTACATAAAGACCAGTAACAGCAAGCTACAAGCACCGGAGCACAATGCTTGATCCTGCTGTTACATGCTCTGACAGGCTTTCGTGCAGGATGGTTCCCACACACTCCAATTCAATTTCGGCTTGCCAGGATTTTGTCCTGAGCGGCGTTACGCAAGGCCGCGATGACGCAGGGTTCCAGCCGACCTTCGGCAATCATCACGTCACGGTGCAGACCGTCGACGACATCCGTCAGCAAACGCTTGTCGCTCAATTGAGCCTGATTGAATGCTCGCTCGACCACGATTGCGCCGGTCGAACTCTTCAGGGTCACCAGGCATTCGCCATGGGCGCCCGATGGGGTCAGCGTGACTTGATACGGGCTTAGAGCCTCACCGAGCAACAGACTGATACTTTCCATCTCGATCACCACTCAATAGTCCGAAAACAAAAGTGCCTGGGGCAGGCCTACTCTAAATGACCGCTGGCCTGAGAAGAAAGTTCTGGATTTCAATTGCAGGCGGTTTGGCGCCTTGGGTTAATGAAGCATGCACGGGGAAGATGACAGGGAAAAAACACGCGGTCGCGAAATCAAAAAACCCGTCGAAAGACGGGTTTTTTGTTGTGACTGACGCGGCCCGATTACAACGGCTTGCCGCGATTGCCATGCTGACTGACGAAAGCCTGTACCGCTTTCAGATCATTCGGCAACACGGTGCAGCGCTCATCCCGATCAAACAGATCGGTCAGGTGCACAGGCAGCTCCAGCGCTTTACCCACACCGGCTTTTTCCACGGCATCCGGGAATTTTACCGGGTGGGCCGTCCCCAGGATGACCATCGGAATGTCCAGGCTGCGACGGCATTCACGCGCGGCCTTGACGCCAATGGCGGTGTGCGGGTCCAGCAACTCGCCGGTCTGCTCGTACACCTCGGCAATGGTCTCGCAGGTCTGTGCGTCATCCACGGCCAGGGAGTCGAACAACTTGCGGGCCTCGGTCCAGCGCTCTTGTTCGACGCTGAAACCGCCACCCTGCTTGAAGCTGTCCATCAAACCGGCGATCGCCGCTCCATTACGACCGTGCAGGTCAAACAGCAGACGCTCGAAGTTCGACGACACCATGATGTCCATGGACGGCGACAGCGTGGCGTGAAGAGTTTCCTTGACGTACTGATTGCCGCTCATGAAGCGGTGCAGGATGTCGTTGCGGTTGGTGGCGACGATCAACTGGTTGATCGGCAGACCCATGTTGCGTGCCAGGTAGCCGGCGAAGATGTCGCCGAAGTTGCCGGTAGGCACCGAGAACGATACCGAGCGAGCCGGGCCGCCCAACTGCAGGGCTGCGTGGAAGTAGTAAACGATCTGGGCCATGATCCGCGCCCAGTTGATCGAGTTCACTGCCACCAGACGCGTGCCTTTGAGGAAGCTCTGGTCGGCGAAGCTGGCCTTGACCATTTCCTGGCAGTCATCGAAGTTGCCTTCGATGGCGATGTTGTGGATGTTCTCGCCGAAAATGGTGGTCATCTGGCGACGCTGCACTTCGGACACGCGGTTGTGCGGGTGCAGGATGAAGATGTCGACGTTTTCGCAGTGCTTGCAGCCTTCGATGGCAGCCGAACCGGTGTCGCCGGACGTAGCGCCGACAATCACCACGCGCTCGCCACGTTTTTCCAGCACGTAGTCGAGCAAGCGCCCGAGCAGCTGCAAGGCGAAATCCTTGAACGCCAGGGTCGGGCCGTGGAACAGCTCCAATACCCATTCATTACCGTTCAGCTGACGCAATGGCGCCACGGCGCTGTGCGAGAACACGCCGTATGTTTCTTCAAGAATCTTTTTGAAATCGGCATCCGGAATGCTGCCGGTAACGAACGGGCGCATCACCCGGAAGGCCAGCTCGTGATAAGGCAGGCCGGCCCAGGACGCGATTTCTTCCTGGGTGAAACGTGGCAGATTTTCCGGCACATAGAGGCCGCCGTCCGTGGCCAGACCGGCCAGCAGGACGTCTTCGAAATTCAGGGCCGGTGCCTGGCCGCGGGTACTGATATAACGCATGACTGACTCCAATGGACAGTGTTCGCAAAGCCGGGCCCACAGGCGGGCCCGGTGAACGATAACGGCTTAGTTCAGGTGCTCGACGCGGATCCGTACGACCGGCCCCACGACGCCTGTCAGGGCTTCCAGCGCGGCAATCGCGTCGTTCATGTGCTGTTCCAGCACACGGTGGGTCAGCAGGATCATCGGCACCAGACCGTCATGTTCTTCGACTTCTTTCTGCATGATCGATTCGATGTTGATGCCGCGCTCCGACAGGATGCTTGCGACCTGAGCCAGAACGCCAGGATGGTCCTTGGCCTGAATGCGCAGGTAGTAGGCGCTTTCGCAGGCTTCGATCGGCAGGATCGGGTGGGCCGACAGCGAGTCTGGCTGGAAGGCCAGGTGCGGTACGCGGTTTTCCGGGTCGGACGTCATGGCGCGAACCACGTCCACCAGATCGGCGATGACCGAAGAAGCGGTCGGCTCCATGCCGGCGCCAGCACCGTAGAACAGGGTCGAACCCGCAGCATCGTCGTTGACCATGACCGCGTTCATCACGCCGTTGACGTTGGCGAGCAGACGATCGGACGGGATCAGTGTCGGGTGCACTCGCAACTCGATACCGGCAGCCGTGCTGCGAGCCACACCAAGGTGCTTGATGCGGTAGCCCAGCGCTTCGGCGTAGTTCACGTCAGCGGTGGTCAGCTTGGTGATGCCTTCGGTGTACGCCTTGTCGAACTGCAGCGGAATACCGAACGCAATCGACGCCAGGATCGTCAGCTTGTGGGCTGCATCGATACCTTCAACGTCAAAGGTCGGATCGGCTTCCGCGTAACCCAAGGCCTGCGCTTCAGCGAGCACATCTTCGAAGGTCCGGCCTTTTTCACGCATTTCAGTCAGGATGAAGTTGCCCGTGCCGTTGATGATGCCGGCGACCCAGTTGATACGGTTGGCGGACAGGCCTTCACGGATCGCCTTGATCACCGGAATGCCACCGGCCACTGCTGCTTCGAACGCCACGATCACGCCTTTCTCGCGTGCCTTGGCGAAGATTTCGTTACCGTGAACGGCAATCAGTGCCTTGTTCGCGGTGACCACATGCTTGCCATTCTCGATGGCCTTGAGTACCAGCTCACGGGCAACGGTGTAGCCGCCCACCAGCTCTATAACGATGTCGATCTCAGGGTTCGTGGCCACTTCGAAGACATCGTTGGTAATCGCAATACCGGTCGTTTGGAACTGAGGCTTTGGCGTGCGCGTGGCAATTTGTGCCACTTCGATCCCACGCCCGGCACGACGAGCAATTTCCTCGGCGTTGCGCTGAAGTACGTTGAAGGTACCGCCACCGACGGTTCCTAACCCACAGATGCCTACTTTGACCGGTTTCACTGTGAACTCCCCATAAAACGGCCGACTCAAGGCCGGCCGTGAAAACAACCGCATACTCGCGGTTCTCTATTAATGGCTCGGCGAACAACGCCGCCGAACCATGATCGTCAAAGGCTGACCGTGACGATGCGAATTTACTTCGCGCCCAGCGCCAGTTTGGCGACTTGTGGCGCAGGCTGGTAGCCCGGAATGACCTGACCGTCAGCCAAAACGATGGCCGGCGTGCCGTTCACGCCAATCGACTGACCGAGAGCAAATTGCTTGGAAACCGGGTTATCGCATTTGGCGGCCTTGATTTCCTTGCCGTCGACCATTTTGTCCATGGCCGCTTTCTTGTCCTTGGAGCACCAGACCGCTTGCAGCTGCTCGTCACCCGGCGAACCCAGGCCCTGGCGCGGGAACGCAACGTAACGCACTTCGATGCCGCGCTTGTTCAGCTCAGGCACTTCGGCGTGCAGTTTGTGGCAATACGGGCAGGTGGTGTCGGTGAAGACGGTGATGTGCGATTTGGTTTCGCCGATGGCCGGATAGACCACAGTTTCTGCTACCGGAATATCGTTGACCAGTTTGGAGACGCCCAGTCGTTCGGTCTTCTCGGTCAGGTTGACCGGCTTGCCATCCTTGAGCTGGAACAGGTAGCCCTGAACGATGTATTGGCCATCAGCGCTGGCGTAGAGCACGCGGCTGCCTTTGAGCTTGACTTCATACATGCCCGGCAGCGGGCTGGCGGAAATGCTTTCTACCGGAACTTCCAGCTCGAGGTTTTCCAGACTTTTACGGATGGCTTTGTCGGCCGCATCATCGGCGACGGCAAAGGTGCTGACCAACGCAATGGCTGCGGCGGCGAAAATATGGGTCAGACGCATGAGAACTCCTGAAGGCGGACAAATGGGACGATCAGAACGCCCGTGCCGAAACACCGGGTCATAACCGCCCATCGTGCAAACCGGCAAAGCCTACCACATAAGGCTTGCGGGGCCGAATGTGCCAGACGCAACACCCTGTGAGTTCGAAGGCCAGGCATTAATGTGGCGAGGGGATTTATCCCCGCTGGACTGCGCAGCGGTCCCAATTGGGGCTGCTTTGCAACCCAACGGGGATAAATCCCCTCGGCACGAGAAACTTTTCAACCTTGAAGACCGAGCTAGCCACGCGGGTGGTGTTTGGCGTGCAGGTCTTGCAAGCGGGCGCGGGCGACGTGGGTGTAGATCTGGGTCGTGGACAGGTCACTATGGCCAAGCAGCATTTGCACCACCCGCAGATCCGCGCCGTGATTGAGCAGGTGCGTGGCGAAGGCGTGGCGCAAGGTGTGCGGTGACAGCGACTTGCCGATCCCGGCCACCTTGGCCTGGTGCTTGATGCGGTGCCAGAACGTCTGTCGCGTCATCTGCTCGCCGCGCAGACTCGGGAACAGACAATCGCTGGGACGTCCGCCGAGCAACTCGCTGCGTGCGTCGCGCATATAGCGCTCTACCCAGACAATCGCCTCCTCGCCCATCGGCACCAACCGCTCCTTGCTGCCCTTGCCCATCACTCGCAACACACCCTGGCGCAAGTTGACTTGCTCCAGCGTCAGGCTGATCAACTCTGTCACCCGCAAACCACAGGCGTAGAGCACCTCAAGCATGGCGCGATCCCGTTGACCAATGGCCTCGCTCAAGTCCGGCGCCTTCAGCAAGGCTTCCACATCGGCTTCCGACAAGGATTTAGGCAATGGCCGCCCCAGCTGCGGCATGTCGACGCGCAAGGTCGGATCGACGGCGATCAGTTTTTCCCTCAGCAGGTAGCGATAAAACCCGCGCACTCCCGAGAGGAATCGAGCAGTGGAACGAGGCTTATAGTTTTGCTCCAGACGCCAGGCCAGATGATCGAGAATCAACTCGCGTCCGGCGTTGATCAGCTCCAGCCCCTTGTCTTGAAGCCAGCCATTGAAAAGGGCCAGATCGCTGCGATAGGCATCACGGGTGTTATCGGAAAGGCCTTTCTCCAACCACAGCGCGTCGAGAAACTGGTCTATCAGAGGATGATCGATGGCAGGCATAAAGGCTCAGGCAAGACCGACAGTACGGCTAGGGAAGATAAATCGCAGGCAACAAAAAAGCAGCCCGTAGGCTGCTTTTTTCTGCATCGGAAGCTGGACTTAAGCCAGTTTTTCCTTGATGCGAGCTGCTTTACCGGACAGGTCACGCAGGTAGTACAGCTTGGCTTTACGTACGTCACCGCGACGTTTAACGGCCATGCTGTCGATTTGCGGGCTGTAGGTCTGGAAAGTACGCTCTACGCCAACACCGTTGGAGATTTTACGAACGGTGAAAGCACTGTTTACGCCGCGGTTACGCTTGGCGATAACAACACCTTCGAACGCTTGCAGACGCGAACGGTCGCCTTCCTTCACTTTCACCTGAACGACAACAGTGTCGCCCGGGGCAAAGGTAGGGATCTCTTTGGTCATCTGCTCTGCTTCGAGTGCAAGGATGATTTTGTTAGTCATGCTGTGCTCCTAAGGTAAATCGTCGGATCTACCATCGATACGTTGTTAACTATCGTCCCGCTCGCGGATGTATTCCTCGAGCAGCTTCTTCTCTTCTCCAGAAAGCGAGCGGCTTTCCAGAAGATCGGCGCGTCGTTCAAAGGTCCTACCAAGGGACTGCTGTAAACGCCAACGCCGGATATGCGCGTGATTGCCACTTAGCAATACGTCGGGAACACGCTGATCCGCATACACCTCCGGTCGGGTGTAGTGCGGGCAATCCAGCAAACCATCCGTAAAGGAATCTTCCTCTGCGGAGTCCGCATGCCCTAAAGCTCCAGGCAGCAGTCGTGTAACCGCATCGATCAGGACCATCGCCGGCAGCTCGCCGCCAGACAGTACATAGTCGCCAATCGACCACTCTTCATCGACATGAGCTTCTATGAAACGCTCGTCAATGCCTTCATAACGGCCGGCAATCAGGATCAATGCATCCAGATTCGCCAACTCGCGTACCGCCGACTGATTCAGTTGACGGCCTTGGGGGGACAGGTAAATCACCTTCGCCGCCTCCCCGGCTGCTGCCTTGGCCTGAACCAGAGCATCTTCCAGGGGCTTGATCTTCATCACCATGCCCGGACCACCGCCAAATGGGCGATCATCCACAGTGTGATGTCGATCCGTCGTGTAGTCTCGCGGGTTCCAACAGGTCAGCTGCAACAGCCCCTGTTTCACCGCCCGACTGGTGATGCCGTACTCGCTGATGGCGGAGAACATCTCGGGAAACAAACTGATCACTTCTACGCGCAAGTTAGCCACGCTTAGAAGTCCGCATCCCAATCCACCTTCATCTCGCCTGCGGCAAGGTCGACGGCCAACACGCATTGCTCCGTATAGGGCAGCAGGCGTTCGCGATCATCCAGGCTGCCAGCGCAAGGCTTGACCACCATTACATCATTGGCGCCGGTTTCCAGAAGATGATCGATCTTCCCGAGCAATTGCCCAAGATGGTCAATGACCTTCAGACCTTCGAGCTGGTACCAGTAGTACTCGCCGTCGGTCAATTCAGGGAACAGGTTGCGCGGCACGCAGATCTCATAACCGGCCAGAAGACGAGCTTCTTCACGGTCATCGAGACCCTTGAGCTTCGCGACCAGGAACTTGTCGTTCCCGCGTCCGCTGACCAGCTCAACCTGCTTCACATTGCCTTCGCGCTTGAGCGTCCAGGTTTTGTATTGCAACAGGTTTTCAGTAGGATCAGTAAAGGAGTACACCTTCACTTCGCCGCGAACGCCATGAACAGAATAAATCTTGCCGATAACGATCAAATCATCAGCATCAGCTGGCGTCGCGTTCATATTGCTCAGGCCGCAGCCTTAGCAGCGTCCTTCAACAACTGAGCAACACGCTCAGAAGGTTGTGCACCAACGCTCAGCCAGTAGGCTACGCGCTCTTGGTTCACGGACAGACGAACTTCTTGACCACGAGCAACAGGGTTGAAGAAACCAACCTGTTCCTTGTGCGAACCGTCGCGCGGGTTGCGGCTGTCGGTTACGGTCAAGTGGTAAAACGGGCGCTTTTTGGAGCCGCCAAGGGCAAGACGGATTGTTAGCATGTGAACATCGTTCCTGTAGTCGGTGCTGCAAATCTAAAGGCACAGCGGGCATAGGTGCCCGAAAGGCCGCATATTCTAAGGAATATCCGGACTTTTGCAAATGTCTTTTTCCGGCTGCCTATCGGCCGCCATCAAGATTTGCTATAGAGCCGTCGTTGAAAACGGCCAGTCAGCTCCCGCCAAGTGCGGGTTTGCTGGAGATCTCACATCCCTGTGAGCTGCGCAAGAGCAAGCCCTTACGCGAAAACTTTACATTTTGGGCATGCCGCCGCCGGGCAACATACCGCCCATGCCGCGCATCATTTTGGCCATTCCGCCTTTCGCGGAGAATTTCTTCATCATCTTCTGCATTTGCTTGTGCTGCTTGATCAAGCGACCAATGTCCTGCACCTGAGTGCCGGAACCCATGGCAATTCGGCGTTTGCGCGAACCGCTGATCAGCTCAGGGTCGCGGCGCTCGGCCGGGGTCATGGAGTTGATGATGGCTTCCATCTGCTTGAATTGCTTCTCTGCCGCACCCTGGGCATTGCCCATTTGCGCCAGGTTTACACCGCCGATGTTCGGCAGTTTGTCCATGAGGCCACCAAGGCCACCCATGTTCTTCATCTGTTGCAGCTGATCGCGGAAGTCTTCGAGGTCGAAGCCCTTGCCCTTCTTCAGTTTCTTGGCAAGTTTGTCGGCTTTATCCTTGTCGAGCGTCGCTTCCGCCTGTTCGATCAGACTGAGCACGTCCCCCATGCCGAGGATGCGCGAAGCAATACGCTCAGGGTGGAACGGTTCGAGCGCATCGCTCTTTTCGCCCATACCGATGAACTTGATCGGCTTGCCAGTGATGGCGCGGACCGAAAGCGCGGCACCACCACGGGCGTCGCCGTCGACCTTGGTCAGGATCACACCGGTCAGCGGCAGTGCATCACCGAAGGCCTTGGCCGTGTTGGCGGCATCCTGGCCAGTCATGGCGTCGACCACAAACAGGGTTTCGACCGGATTGATCGCAGCGTGCAACGCCTTGATCTCGCCCATCATCTCTTCATCGATGTGCAGGCGACCGGCGGTATCGACGATGACCACATCGATAAACTTGAGCTTGGCTTCTTTAATAGCCGCTTGCGCGATGTCGACCGGCTTCTGGCTCAGGTCGGACGGGAAGAACGTAACGCCCACTTCGCCCGCGAGCATTTCCAGCTGCTTGATCGCCGCAGGACGGTAAACGTCCGCAGACACGACCATGACGGATTTCTTTTTACGCTCTTTAAGAAAGCGCGCAAGTTTACCGGCGGTGGTGGTTTTACCAGCGCCCTGCAAACCGGCCATCAGCACGACGGCGGGTGGCACGGCACTCAGGTTCAGGTCTTCGTTGGCAGCGCCCATCAGGCTTTCGAGCTCTGCCTGAACGATCTTCACGAAGGCCTGGCCCGGCGTCAGGCTGCGCGACACCTCGGTGCCGACGGCGCGCTCCTTGACCGAATTGACGAAGTCTTTGACCACCGGCAAGGCGACGTCAGCTTCGAGCAACGCCATGCGCACTTCACGCAGGGTGTCTTTGATGTTGTCCTCGGTCAGCTTGGCTTTGCCGGTGACATGGCGCAGCGTCTGCGAGAGACGGTCGGTTAAGTTTTCAAACATTGCGCGATCCTTTCAGGCCCTGTGTAGACCGGGATAATGGCGGCCCAGACCGGAATAAACATGTGCTCGGCGAGCCTGCGGCGTGGGCAGGTCGCGGATTATAGCGAAGACTGCGGCTGGCGGACACCTCGCTGTCAGGTTGCATGGTCTTTCGTGCAACTAAGGTTCTATGCCAAACTCAGCGCCTTTCGGGCTTGCCTAACAGGATTTATGCTCCCCTTGTCACCCAGCTTGCTAACGACCCTCGCCGCCGCCTGCTTATACGCCGCTGCGACCATCTATCAAGGCACTCGCCTGGCCTCCGGCGCCAAGGCGAACAAACGCCTGCTGGTCACGCTTGGCGTACTGGCCGTGCTGGCCCACAGCGCCAGCCTTTTAACCCATCTGTTGACGCCGATCGGCCTGGGCCTGGATTTTTTCAACGCCGCCAGCCTGATTGCGGTGGCGGTCATTGCCCTGACCCTGTTGGCCTGCTCGCGTATTCCAGTGCAGAACCTGCTTGTGTTGCTGTTCCCGCTCGGCGCCGCTACCGTGCTGCTCGCCCAGTTCGCCCCGGCGGGAACCGTACAGATCATCGACGAAGAGCCCGGCATTCTTGCCCACATCCTCTTGTCGATCCTTGCCTACGGCATGTTCACTATCGCCGTGTTCCAGGCCTTGCTGCTGCTGGTCCAGGACCATCAGCTCAAGCACAAGCACCCGTCCGGCCTGATCAAGAACTTCCCGCCGCTGCAAACAATGGAAAGCCTGTTGTTCGGCTTCCTCTGGGCCGGCTGGACCCTGCTGTCGATGTCGCTGATTTCTGGCTGGCTGTTTGTCGACAATCTGTTCGCCCAACACCTGGTGCACAAGACCTTGCTGGCCTGCCTGGCCTGGATAGTGTTCAGCGTGCTGCTGTGGGGCCGTAATCGTCTCGGATGGCGCGGACACAAGGCCATTCGCTGGACCCTCGCCGGTTTCTGCCTGTTGATGCTGGCGTACTTTGGCAGCAAGCTGGTTCGTGAATACATTCTGCACATCTGACGGGCGGCATTAATGGACGACTTGCCCATAGGGCCGATGCTCGCGGTTTTGGCCCTGCTGATTTTATGGTCGGGGCTGTTTACAGCCATCGAAGTAGCGCAACAGCATCTGCTGGCTCAGCGCACCGCCTCGCGTGCCAGCGACAAACCGGTGGCGAAGCTGAGTTTCCCCCTCAACAGCCTGATCCTCTGCAACACCCTGTGCCGTGCGCTGGTGGTGGTCATCAGCACCTTGCTGGCGATTTTCACCTGGGCCGAAAACGGTCCATGGGCTGCCTGCCTTGGGGCTGGCGCCGTTCTGCTGGTGTTCGCCGATTACCTGCCGCGCACCCTGGCGATCCGCTACCCGGATGCGATCCTGGCCCTCGGCAACTCTTTGCTGCGCGCCCCCCTGAAAATCATCTACCCCGCCGCCTGGCTGCTCAATGGCATCGCGCAATTACTGACGCGACCGTTTGCCCGTACAGCCAAAGTGGTTCAGCAGAGTGAAGACGAGACACCGAATGATCGGCATGACGATCATGATCAGGCGGTTTGCCGCCCGCATCCGCTGTCGGGTATCCATGCGCTGGACAACATCACGGTCAACGACATTCTGGTACCGCGCAGTGACGTCGACGGGATCAACCTCGATGACTCCCTCGAAGAGATTATCGAGCAGCTGCGCAACAACAAGCGCACGCGATTGCCAGTGTTCCACAGCGACATCAATCAGGTTGAAGCCGTCCTTAATACCCGGCAGATCCGCCATTTGCTGCCCGACGGCACGTTGACCCTCGACGCGTTACTGGCGGCCAGCCACGAACCGTACTTCGTTCCGGAAAGCACGCCGCTGCAGCTGCAACTATTGAATTTCCACAAGCAACAACGGCGCCTGGGCATGGTGGTCGACGAGTACGGCGAAGTGCTCGGCATCGTCACGCTGGAAGACATTCTTGAAGAAATCGTTGGTGAATTCGAAAGCCAGCACAGCCTGGACAACCCTCATATTCACCCTCAAGCCGACGGCAGGCTGATGATCGAGGGCGCAGCGTCAATTCGCGAGCTGAACAAGAGCCTGGGATGGCACCTGCCCAGCGATGGCCCGAAAACCCTCAACGGGCTGGTCACTGAGGCACTGGAGACGATTCCGGAAAGCGCGGTCTGCCTGAAGATCGGACGGTATCGGCTGGAAATCCTGGAGACGGAAGACAATCGAGTTACTCGGGTGTTGATTTGGCATACCAGTTCAGTGCCAGCCATTCTCTAAGTCTCACAATCGCCCCTTGTAGCAGCTGGCGCAGCTGAACGCAGGCTTCGCCAGCGGCTACAAGGATTTGCGCTTGTTTGATCGTTAGGCTCCTTCCTATAATCGGGGCGCTTACCCAAGCCTCGTGTCATCCTTGTGCTACCCGCACTCTGCGTTAAACCCACATCCCTGGGTGTTCAACCATAATAAAATTCGCTCCACTGGGGCACATGACTGTCAGGGATAACCGCATGACGACCAGCACGACCTACTCAGATACCGCGCCTGCGCAGCCGACGAATTCCGCCACACGTGTGGCCACGGCGAGCTTCATCGGCACCGCCATCGAATTCTACGATTTCTACGTTTACGCCACGGCCGCCGCGCTGGTGATCGGCCCGGTGTTCTTTCCGCAAACCTCCGGCACGGCTCAGATGCTGTCGGCGTTTCTCACTTTCGGTATCGCTTTCATCGCCAGACCGCTGGGTTCCGCGCTGTTTGGCCACTTCGGCGACCGCATTGGCCGCAAATCGACACTGGTCGCCTCGCTGCTGCTAATGGGCGTGTGCACCACGCTGATCGGCGTGCTGCCGGGCTACGACAGCATCGGGGCCTGGGCGCCGATCCTGCTGTGCGTGCTGCGCTTTGGCCAAGGCCTGGGACTGGGAGGTGAATGGGGCGGTGCGGCACTATTGGCTACGGAAAATGCGCCCAAAGGAAAACGCGCCTGGTTTGGCATGTTTCCGCAGCTTGGCCCCTCCATAGGCTTCCTCGCCGCCAATGGTCTGTTCCTGACCCTGGCCATGACGCTGACCGATGAGCAGTTCCGCTCGTGGGGCTGGCGCATTCCGTTTCTGCTGAGTGCCGCACTGGTGATGGTCGGTCTGTATGTCCGCCTCAAGCTCCACGAAACCCCAGTGTTCGCTAGCGCAATGGCGCGCCAGGAACGGGTAAAAATGCCTGTGGTCGAGCTGTTCAGCCAGTACTGGGCGCCCATGTTGCTGGGCGCCGGTTCGATGGTCGTGTGCTATGCCCTGTTCTATATCTCGACCGTGTTTTCGCTGAGCTATGGCGTCTCGACACTGGGCTACACCCGCGAGACCTTCCTTGCATTGCTGTGCTTTGCGGTTCTGTTCATGGCCGCTGCGACGCCATTATCGGCCTGGGCCAGCGACCGTTACGGGCGCAAACCGGTACTGATCATCGGTGGCGTGCTGGCAATTCTGTCGGGGTTCCTGATGGAGCCGTTGCTGACTCAAGGCTCAACCTGGGGCGTGGCGCTGTTTCTGTGCATCGAGCTGTTTCTGATGGGCGTAACGTTTGCGCCAATGGGCGCGCTGCTGCCTGAATTGTTTCCAACGCACGTGCGCTACACCGGCGCATCAGCCGCTTACAACCTGGGCGGCATCGTCGGCGCCTCCGCGGCACCGTTCTTCGCGCAGAAGCTGGTGGCGATGGGTGGTTTGAGTTATGTCGGGGGGTATGTATCGGGGGCGGCGGTGTTGAGTCTGATTGCGGTGTTGTGCTTGAAGGAAACCCGTCACAACGATTTGAATCGGGTCGCCTGACAAGACGCCATCGCGGGCAAGCCTTGCTCCCACAGGTCAGTGTTCATGCACAATTATGTGAAAGGCACTGACCTGTGGAGCAAAGCGTGCTCGCGATGCTTTTACAGCTCTACAACAACCGACTGAGCAGCGCGGGTCGCTTTGGCACGTGCTGCTTGAATCGACTCATCCCGCGCCAACGCCACGCCCATCCGGCGCTGACCATTCACTTCAGGCTTACCGAACAGACGCAGCGCCGTGTCCGGCTCGCTTAACGCCGCGCCCAGGTTGGCGAACGCCGTCTGGGTCGATTGACCTTCCACCAGTATCACAGCGGAAGCCGAAGGGCCGAACTGACGAATCAGCGGAATCGGCAAGCCCAGAATCGCCCGTGCATGCAGTGCGAACTGCGACAGGTCCTGGGAAATCAGGGTCACCAGACCGGTGTCATGCGGACGTGGTGAGACTTCGCTGAACCACACCTGATCGCCTTTGATGAACAGCTCGACACCGAACAGACCGCGGCCACCCAAGGCTTCGGTGACAGCTTTCGCCACGCGCTCGGATTCAGCCAAGGCAATCGGGCTCATGGCTTGCGGCTGCCAGGATTCCTGGTAATCGCCCTTCTCCTGACGGTGACCCACCGGTGCACAGAACGTGGTGCCACCAATGTGGCGCACGGTCAGCAAGGTGATTTCGTAGTCGAAGTCGATGAAGCCTTCAACAATTACACGGCCTTTACCGGCACGACCGCCTTCCTGGGCGTAATCCCAGGCGGTTTTCACGTCATCGGCACTGCGCAGCAGGCTCTGGCCTTTGCCCGACGAGCTCATTACCGGTTTCACTACGCACGGAAAACCGAGGTCTTCGACGGCTTTGCTGTAGTCCTCGAAGGTATCGGCGAAATGATACGGCGACGTCGGCAGGTCCAGCTCTTCAGCCGCCAGACGACGAATGCCTTCTCGGTTCATGGTCAGCTGCGTTGCGCGCGCCGTCGGGATCACGGTGAAGCCTTCAGCTTCCAGCTCAACCAGCGTGGCGGTGGCGATGGCTTCGATTTCCGGCACGATGAAGTGCGGCTTCTCGGCTTCGATGACCGCGCGCAAAGCGGCGCCGTCGAGCATGTTGATCACGTGGCTGCGATGCGCCACTTGCATGGCCGGCGCGTCGGCATAGCGATCCACGGCAATCACTTCAACGCCCAGGCGCTGCAGCTCGATCACCACTTCCTTGCCCAACTCGCCACAGCCACACAGCAATACGCGGGTCGCGGTTGGCGACAATGGAGTTCCGATACGGGTCATCTCAGGTCCTCAAAGAAGCGGATCATCGAGGGTCGCGAGCACCTGGCGCGCTTCCCATGGGGCGAAAGCGCGGCATTTTACATGAACCTGAGGCTTTGGCTTCAGCTGGCGACGGCCTGTTTGCGCAGACGCCACGCCATGATCAGCCACACCGCCGTCACACCCGCGAACTTTGAGCCCATCGCCGTGAGGATCACGCCCGGTGTGAACGCGTCGATCATGCCGAAAAAGATGAAAGTATCGAGGGGAATGCTCAGCGCAGAACTTATCCACAGGCGGTCATGCAACGGGCGTCGGGTAATGGTGAATACCAGCCAGTCGATGCATTCCGACACCGCGAAAGCCGTGGCACTGGCCAGCGCGATGGAAGGGTCGGAAGTGACGTAGGAAAGCACCAGCGCAGCCAGCATTGCGGCGATGGCGCCGTGGCCGAACCGGATTTGCACCATGTCCCGAAGGACAAACACCAACCCACCCCAGGCAGACCAGATGATGTCCAGGTGCGGGGCAGTGGAAAAGGCGTAGTTGATCAGCACGACGCTGCTGATGTAGGCGATCAGGAAAAGCATGGAGATGGGGGATACCTGTCAATTTGGTGCGCAGAATACTTCACCCGCACACAAGCACCAAACCCGAGCACGGACACGACACGACAACGAACCTGTAGCAGCTGGCGCAGCCTGCGTCCGGCTGCGTAGCAGTCGTAAAAACAGACACTGCGGTCTGATAGGTTAATCGTGAACTCAGGATTTACGACTGCTGGCGCAGTCGGACGCAGGCTGCGCCAGCTGCTACAGGTTTGGTGTTTTGCCGATCATCCAGAGCAAACCACTGGACTTGGCCCGCTCATGACATAACCCCAGGACCTGGCGTCGTTCGTCGTTGTCCATCCGGCTCCAGCGAGTGATCTCATCCACTGTGCGCTGACACCCGGTGCAAATATCATCATCGTCCAGCGCACATACATTCACGCAGGGCGATCGGACCGGCCGTTCAGGGGTGTTCATTCTTCCTGCTCGGCCAGATCCCGGGCGTAACGCTGGGAGTTATGTACGTAATGGGCAGCGCTGGCCTCCAGCATCTTCTTCTGCGGCTCGGTCAACTCGCGCACGACCTTGCCCGGCGACCCCATGACCAGCGAGCCATCAGGGATTTCCTTGCCCTCGCCGATTAAAGAATTAGCGCCAATGATGCAGTTCTTGCCGATCTTCGCCCCATTGAGAATCACCGCATTGATACCGATCAGGCTGTAATCGCCCACCGTGCAACCGTGCAGCATGGCGTTGTGGCCGATGGTCACGCCGGTGCCGATGGTCAGCGGATAGCCCATGTCGGTGTGCATCACGGTGCCGTCCTGAACGTTGCTGTTCTTGCCAATCAGGATCAGCTCGTTGTCGCCGCGCAGCACGGCGTTGAACCAGACGTTGGCGCCCTCTTCCAGTTTGACCTTGCCCACCAGCACGGCATTGGGAGCGACCCAGCTTTGTGGGTGGGTTTCGACGCGGGCGTCGCCCAGGCGGTATTTCATCTTATTGTCCTCAGGGCCAGGCAGGCGCACTTAAAAAGCCGGGGGGTTCGCCATACGAACGATGGCTCAGGTATTGATAAAACTCTTGGGTGGCTGATGCAGGCTGATTTTCGCGTCATACAGCAAGTTGATCAACTCGACGATCATGATCGCCGTCAGCCCCCAGATTTTATATTCGCCGTAACGATAACTGGGCACATACCAACTGCGACCTTGATAGTCGATGCGATGGGTATGTTCGCGGGGATCTTCGCGGAAAAATTCCAGCGGCACGCTGAAGACCGCAGCGATCTCGGCATCGTTGGCGCGGTACTCGACGAAATCCGGAATCACGCCAACATAAGGGGTGACCTTGATGCCGTGCAGAGAAATCAGCGGGCTGAGTGGGCCGATCACCTCGACGAGTCCTGGCGGCAGGCCGATTTCTTCTTCAGCCTCACGCAGGGCGGTAAAAATCAGGTCAGGGTCTTCAGGGTCGCGTCGACCACCCGGGAAGGCCACTTCACCGCCATGGGTCGAGAGCCCGCTGGCGCGCAGGGTCAGAACCAGTTCCGGTTCGTCACTGCGGGTGATGGGCACCAGTACGGCGGCCTCGGGAAAGCGTTTGTCGGTTTCCAGGGTTCGCGGCGTGTGGTTGCTTACCCGATGCAGTAGCTCATCCAGCATGAGTGATCTCGATCTGTGCCTGTAGGGTCTGTTGACGTTTGCTGACGACCGCGTTGGGCGCCACCGCAGTTCGCGAGCAAACGTCAACAGACCCTATGCATCATGCACCAATCACACCGACCGCCCAAGCCCCGAACAGCCGTGTGTCGCTAAACGACAACTTGCCGACTGACACCGCCGCACGCCAAGATAGGCGCAGCATTCAGGAACCCAAGCATGAAATTTTGCAGTCAGTGCGGTAACCCAGTGACCCAACGCATTCCCGAAGGCGATGCACGCCTGCGGTTTGTCTGCGACAGCTGTCATACGATTCATTATCAGAACCCCAATATCGTCGCCGGTTGCGTGGCCACCTGGGGCTCCAAAGTACTGTTGTGCCGCCGCGCCATCGAGCCACGGCTCGGCTATTGGACCCTGCCCGCCGGTTTCATGGAGAACGGTGAGACCATCGAGCAAGCGGCCATTCGCGAGACCGCCGAAGAAGCCTGCGCCCGGGTCCGCGACTTGAGCATCTATACGTTGATCGATGTGCCGCACATCAGTCAGGTGCATGTGTTCTTTCGCGCGGAACTGGTTGACCTGAACTTTGCAGCAGGCATCGAAAGCCTCGAAGTTCAACTATTTGAAGAGGCCGACATCCCTTGGTCCGACCTGGCTTTCCGCACAGTGGGTCGTACTCTAGAATGCTTCTTCGCTGACCGGCGGACCGAGGTCTACCCCGTACGGTCCGAATCGATCCCGCCGCTTGCTCAGCCGGTCATTACCTGATTTGAATTTTGGAATCCTGCCGACGCTAAAAAGATCGTCGACTGCGGCAGCTCCTGCAAAATCACCTATAAATACATAGTCGCGACACCTTTTAGGGATATCGTTTCAATGCGCTGGTTGCTTGCCCTGCTTTGCATGTCGTTCATCGCTGTGTCCCAGGCTTCCACCGTGGTGACCCTGGATGGCAAACCGATCGAAAAGGTGTTGGTGCTCAAGTCCGCTCATCAATTGCAATTGATCGCCGATGGCAAGCCTCTGCGGACCTACCGTATTTCCCTGGGCAAGCAGCCCAAAGGCGCCAAGCTGATGGAGGGCGACAAGCGCACGCCTGAAGGTTTTTACTGGGTCGACTGGCGCAAGGTCAGCGACCGCTTCAATCTGGCGATGCATATCTCCTATCCCAACGTTGCTGACTCCGCCCGCTCCCGACGCGAAGGGGTCGATCCGGGCGGGATGATCATGATCCATGGCACACCCGACACCTACGACTACCCGGAAAACCTGTTCCACACGCTGGACTGGACCGACGGCTGCATTGCCATGCGCAACATGGACATGCGCGAGGTATGGGGTCTGGTGCCGGATGGCACGATGATCGAGATACGTCCGTAACCCTTGGAGCCAGTCGATCTTGAAACACTCGAGCAAACCACTTTCAATTGCGCAACGCTGAAACCTGCAGCAATCATTGAAACTATCGAGGCACTTTCGAGCAATAAAATCTCAAAAAAGCCTTCTTTAAGAGTATTCCTCTCAATTTTTTTCGACTGCTTGCCAACCCTCATCCTCGCGGTTAGGGTTGAAGGCATGAAAACATCTCACACCCTCATTCAGCTTCGCCAGCACCGCAGTCTGTGCCTCGTCAGTGCACGACTGCCGGGCTGAATCGCGGTGCCTCGCCCTACGCTCTATCCCCAGAACTTTTGATACACCGGCAGGCCGCCTTTTTTCGGCCGACACAATAAGGATTTCCCGATGAGCATGCTCAAAGACCCGTCTTCGAAATACCGCGCGTTCCCGACTATCGACATTCCGGATCGTACCTGGCCGTCGAAGACCATCACTGCCGCGCCGATCTGGTGCAGCTCGGACCTTCGCGACGGTAACCAGTCGCTGATCGAGCCGATGGATGCGGTAAAGAAACTGCGCTTCTGGAAAACCCTGGTGTCGGTCGGCGTGAAAGAAATCGAGGCGTCGTTCCCGGCCGCATCGCAAACCGACTTCGACTTCGTGCGTACCCTGATCGAAGGCAACCACATCCCGGACGACACCACCATTCAGGTGCTGACCCAGGGCCGTGAAGACCTCATTGAGCGCACCTTCGAATCACTGCGTGGGGCGAAGAAAGCCATCGTTCACCTCTACAACGCGACCTCCCCTTCGTTCCGCCGCATTGTCTTCAACCAGGACAAGGACGGAATCAAGGAAATCGCCGTGAGCGCGGCCAAGTTGTTCGTCAAATACGCTGCCCAACAGCCGGACACTCAGTGGACCTTCGAATACTCGCCGGAAACCTTCAGCGCCACCGAACTGGATTTCGCCAAGGAAGTCTGCGATGCGGTAATTGAAGTCTGGAACCCGACGCCTGAGCACAAGATGATCCTCAACTTGCCTGCCACCGTCGAATGCGCCACACCAAACATCTACGCCGACCAGATCGAATGGTTCGGTCGTAACATCAACCGTCGTGACAGCGTGATCATCAGCCTGCACACCCACAACGACCGCGGTACTGGCGTTGCGGCTACCGAACTTGGCCTGATGGCCGGCGCTGATCGCGTCGAAGGCTGCCTGTTCGGTAACGGTGAACGCACCGGTAACGTCGACCTCGTGACCGTGGCATTGAACCTCTACACCCAGGGCGTGAACCCTGAGCTGGACTTCTCCGATATCGACGGCGTGCGTAAAGTCGTTGAGGAATGCAACCAGCTTCCGGTGCACCCTCGTCATCCGTACGTCGGCGACCTGGTTCACACCGCGTTCTCCGGCTCCCACCAGGATGCCATTCGCAAGGGTTTCGCCCAGCAGAAACCGGACGCCCTCTGGGAAGTGCCGTACTTGCCGATCGACCCGGCCGACATCGGTCGCAGCTACGAGGCGGTGATCCGCGTCAACAGCCAGTCGGGCAAAGGCGGTATCGCTTACCTGTTGGAACAGGAATATGGCATCAACTTGCCGCGTCGCATGCAGATCGAGTTCAGCCAGGTCGTGCAGCGTGAAACCGATCGCCTGGGCCTGGAGATGACTGCACAGCAGATCCACGCGTTGCTTCACAGCGAGTATCTGCAAGCCAACACTCCGTATGCGTTGGTGAGCCATCGCCTGCAGGAAGAAAACGGCCACAGCGCTGTTGAAGTGGAAGTGTCCAGCAAGGGCCAGGGCGAAACCAACCTGAACTGGCGTGGCAAGGGTAACGGCGCCCTGGAAGCGCTGGTGGCGGGTTTGCCGATCCCTGTCGAAATCATGGACTACAACGAACATGCAATCGGCGCGGGTACCAATGCCAAAGCGGCGGCTTACATCGAGCTGCGTGTTAACGGTGAGCGTGCGGTGCACGGCGTCGGTATCGACGAGAACATCACCACGGCGAGCTTCAAGGCGCTGTTCAGCGCACTGAATCGCTCGTTGAGCCAGCCGGAAGCGAAAGCGGCGTAAGCGTCTGCCGAAATGCAAAAGGCCCCTTGGTGAGAACCTTGGGGCCTTTTTGTATTGGAAGATCAAAAGATCGCAGCCTTCGGCAGCTCCTACTGGTTATGAGTAAGCCAAAATGTCGCGGGGCGTACTCGGTCGGTGTAGGAGCTGCCGAAAAGGCTGTGTCTTTTTGGGGGCCACCAAATATCAGGTGAACTCGAAGGTATCAGCATCCAGATTGGCCGGAAATCTGGTGCGATACGCCGCCAATTCCGCCGCATCCAGCACTACCGTGAATACCCCATCCGCCTCCCCCGCACTGAGCAACGTCTCACCCTGAAAATCCAGAACCTGACTGTCGCCGGTATAGGCGAAGCCTTTCCCGTCCGTACCGATGCGATTCACAGCCGCCACGTAACACAGGTTTTCAATCGCCCGAGCCGGCAGCAAACGGTTCCAGTGCTGGCGCCGTGCACCTGGCCAGTTGGCCGTATAGAGCAGCAGGTCGGTGTCCTGTGCGTCACGACTCCACACCGGGAATCGCAGGTCGTAGCAAATAAGCGGACGCACACGCCAGCCCTTGAGCTCGAACTGCACCTGGCGCTCGCCGGGGGTGTAGTGGTTGTGCTCGCCGGCCATGCGGAACAGGTGGCGCTTGTCGTAATGCAGCACCTCACCGTCCGGTCGCGCCCACAGCAGGCGATTACGATGACTGCCGTCGGCCGCCTGGACGATCACACTGCCGGTGATCACCGCCTCGAACTTCGCCGCCTGAACCCGCAACCATTTGCTGGTGGGACCGTTCTCCGCCTCGGCCAGGGTCTCGGATTCCATCGAAAAACCGGTGGTGAACATCTCCGGCAGGATGATCAGGTCAGCGCCGCGAGCCTGCTCCAGCAATTGCTCGAAATGCTCCAGGTTGGCCTGGCGATCGTGCCAGGCCAGGGTGGTCTGAATCAGCGCGATGTTCAGATTCGGCAGAGCACTCAGATCACGCATAGTTTTGCCGCTGCTTCACGCAGGGTCTCCTCGCGTTTGGCGAAGCACAGGCGCACAAGGCGCTGGCCTTCGGGGGGTGTCTGGTAGAACACCGAGATCGGGATGCTCGCCACGCCATGTTCGCGGGTCATCCACAGTGCCATCTCGACGTCAGTAAGGTCCGGGCGGATCTGCGAGTAATCGACCAGCTGGAAATACGTGCCCGCTACGCGATTGAAAGTGAAACGCGACGGTGCCAGCAAATCGCAAAACAGATCGCGCTTGGCCTGATAAAAGGCTGGTAACTCTTCGACGTGTTCAGGGTGCTCGGCCATGAAGTCAGCGAGCGCGTATTGCAGCGGGGTCACACCGCAGAAACTGACGTACTGGTGAACCTTGCGCAGCTCCGCCGTCAGAGCCGGTGGTGCGACCACATAGCCGGTTTTCCAGCCGGTGACGTGATAGGTCTTGCCGAAGGAACTGACGACGAAAGCGCGCTTGTACAATTCCGGGTGGTTAAGCACGCTGACGTGAGGTAGGCCGTCGAACACCAGGTGCTCGTAGACTTCATCGCTGATCAGGTAGATGTCGCGATCACGAATCAGATCAGCCAACTGATCCAGTTCGGCACGACTGATCAGCGCGCCGCTGGGATTGTGCGGGGCATTGAGGACGATCATCTTCGTGCGCGGGCTCAGCGCCTGGGCGAGTTTTTCGAAATCGATGGCGAAGTCATCCAGGCCCAACTGGACGTGCACGCAACGGCCGCCAGCCAATTCCACCGAGGGCTCGTAGGCGTCGTAGCACGGGTCGAACACGATGACTTCGTCGCCACGATTGATCACCGCCTGGATCGCGCAGAAGATCGCCTGGGTGGCGCCGGGTGTGACGGTCACTTCGTGATCGGCATCCACATTGACGCCATAGCTGCGGGCAATCTTCGTCGCAATCTGCTCGCGCAATGCGGGCAGGCCGGTCATTGGAGAATACTGATTGTGGCCTTGGGCAATATGCCGGCCGACCGCATCACACAGGGCCTGCGGGGCATCGAAATCCGGAAAACCCTGGGACAGATTGAGCGCCCCGGTTTGCGCCGCGAGCTGAGACATCTGAGTGAAGATAGTGATGCCGACATTCGGCAGCTTACTGGTGATCATCGGTAGCCCCTTGCAGGTGAGCTGCAAGTTTCAAGCTGTAAGCGGCAAGCGGTCTAGTCTCAAACCTTCAGGCACAAAAAAGGGCCCCTGACAGGACCCTTTCTTGCTTTGACTCGAAGTTTGCAGCTTGAAACTTAAAGCTGCTTCTATTTCTTGTCGCGGCGCTTTTTGTCGGCCTTTTTGTGGTGCGACATCATGCGACGCTTCTTGTTGACCTGGCGGTCGGTGAGCGAATTCTTGTTGCCTTCGTACGGGTTCTCGCCGCCTTTGAATTCGATGCGAATCGGCGTACCGACCAGCTTCAGAACACGACGGTAAGTGTTTTCCAGGTAACGAACGTAAGACTTCGGCACCTTCTCGATCTGGTTACCGTGAATCACGATGATCGGCGGGTTCGCGCCACCCAAGTGGGCATAACGCAGCTTGATCCGGCGATTGTTGACCATCGGTGGCGCGTGTTCGCCAACCGCATCTTCCAGAATCGTGGTCAGACGGTTGGTTGGCCAGCGGGTAACCGCAGACTTGAACGAGTTCTGTACGGAAGCGTAGAGGTTGCCCACGCCCGTGCCGTGCAGGGCCGAGATGAAGTGGATGTCGGCGTAATCAACGAAGAACAGTCGACGTTGCAGCTCAACCTTGACGAAATCGCGCTCGCCCGGCGTCATGCCGTCCCACTTGTTGATCGCGATAACCAGCGCACGACCCGCCTCGATGGCGAAGCCCAGCAGGTTGAGATCGTGATCGACCACACCTTCGCGGGCGTCCATCACGAAGATCACCACGTTGGCGTCTTTGATCGCTTGCAAGGTTTTGACCACGGAGAATTTTTCAACTTCTTCGTGGATCTTGCCGCGTTTGCGCACACCGGCGGTGTCGATCAGCGTGTACTTCTCGTCGTTACGCTCGAACGGGATGTAGATACTGTCGCGAGTGGTGCCGGGTTCGTCATAGACGATTACCCGGTCTTCACCCAGCATGCGGTTGACCAGTGTCGACTTGCCTACGTTCGGGCGGCCGATGATCGCGATCTTGATACCGTCTTTTTCGCTTGGGCCAGGAATGCGCTTGGCTTCCTCACCTTCGGCAACGATCTCTTCTTCGCCGTCTTCCGGCTCTTCTTCGTCTTTCGGGAATTCGCTCAGTGCGATTTCCAGCATCTGGGTGATGCCACGGCCATGAGCACCGGCGATCGGAATCGCGTGGCCCATACCCAACGGGGCGAATTCAGCGCGGGCCATTTCCGGGTCGATGTTGTCGACTTTGTTGGCAACCACATAAGAGCGCTTGTTACGTTTGCGCAAATGCTCGGCGATCATCTGGTCGGCGGCGGTGAAACCAGCCTTGGCATCTACCAGGAACAGCACGACATCGGCTTCTTCGATGGCCAGCAGGGACTGCTCGGCCATTTTTTCGTCCATACCATGCTCGTCACCGGAGATACCACCGGTGTCGACCAGAATGTAGGAACGCCCTTGCCACTTGGCCTCACCGTATTGGCGATCACGGGTCAGACCGGACAAGTCGCCAACGATGGCGTCACGAGTCCTGGTCAGGCGGTTGAACAAGGTGGACTTGCCGACGTTCGGTCGGCCCACCAGGGCGATTACGGGAACCATGCGGCTCTCCACTTCGTTATTTCAGAAAATACAAAAGCCGCTGCGAGGCAGCGGCTGGTGCTCGGGGCAATCACTGTAGGAGCGAGCTTGCTCGCGAAAAACGCAAAACACCGCGTTTATTCAGAAAGCAAACGGAATCGTTGACGTCCATCGCGAGCAAGCTCGCTCCTACAAGTGAAGCAGCCTGGGGGTTAAACCCCAAGCATAGTCAAACATTACTTGATGGTCAGGGCTTCCAGTTTGCCGCTGTTGCCATACAGATAAATCGTGTCACCCACCACCAGCGGACGGGCACGCAGGCCGTCGCTGTCGATGCGCTCGCGGCCGACGAAACGACCGTCAACCTGACTCAGCAGGTGCAGGTAGCCTTCCATATCACCGACTGCAACATAGCTGGAGAACACTTCAGGAGCCGACAGCTGACGGCGCGCCAGCGAATCGTTGCTCCACAAAGCGGTGGTGGAACGCTCATCGACGCCTTCAACGGTGCCCGAAGACAGGCTCACGTAGACGCTGCCGAAACCCTGAGCGACGCCGGCATAGCTGGAAGCATCACGCTGCCAGAGCTGACGACCACTTTCCAGGTCCAGTGCCGCGACGCGACCCTGGTAGCTGGCGACGTAAAGCGTACCGCCGGACAGCAGCAAGCCGCCGTCGATATCGACGACACGCTCCAACTCCGAACGGCCTTGCGGAATCGCTACCCGTTGTTCCCATACCGGCACGCCGTTGGAAATATCGAGAGCAACCACTTTACCGGTCGACAGGCCAGCCACCGCAAAGCGGTTGGTGACGATAGGAGCACTGGTGCCGCGCAGCGTCAGGACTGCCGGAGTGCTGTCATACAACCAGCGCTGGTTGCCGGTGGAGGCATCCAGACCGATCAGACGATCATCCTGGGTTTGAACCACAACCACGTCGCCGTTGTTGGCCGGCGGAGCGAGGACTTCACTGGACACGCGAGCGCGCCATTTCTCTTCACCGCTGCTGGCGTCGAGGGCAACGATTTCACCCTTGAGCGTACCGATCATGACCAGACCGTAACCCACGCCAACGGCGCCGGACACAGGCACGTCGAGATCTTTCTCCCATTTGACGTCGCCGTTGCTGCGATCCATCGACATCACCACACCGGTGACGTCGGCGGCATAGATGGTATCGCCTTCGATCGCCGGAACCAGCATGTTGTACGTCTCGCCCTGACCGTCACCGATCGAACGACTCCACTGCTTTTGCAGAACCACTTCTTCTTTGAAGTCGGTCAACTCAGCCGGTGGCAATTCCTTTTTGCTGTTGCTGCTGCAACCCGCGGCCAAAATGGCCAGAGCCAGCAATGCTGCATGTTTCCAACGAATCACGTCACGCATCCCCTTTGGCCAGGTCGTCCAGCTTGATTTGTAAGCCACCGACCGCCGCTTCGTCCGACAGTGCCGCCTTGGCTTTTTGGTACGCCGCGTTTGCTTCGTCGGTACGACCCAGCTGCACCAGCAGGTCGCCCTTGAGTTCTTCGCGAGTGGCCAGGAATGCAGTATCAGCATCGCCTTCGAGCAGTTTCAGGGCTTCATCGGCCTTGTTCTGCGCGGCCAGTACCTGAGCCAGGCGCTGACGGGCAATTTCGCCCAACGCCGGGTTCGCCGGCTTGTCGGCAATGGCTTTCAGCTCGCTGGCTGCGTCATCCAGCTTGCCGCTGTCGACTGCTACTTTCGCCACAAACAGACTGCCGTACTGCGCATAGGCGCTGCCGCCGTACTCGCTGTTGAGCTTGCCGGCCAGGTCCGAAACACGTGCCGCATCAGGCTTGCCATCAGGCGTCAGCGTGGTTTCAAGCAATTGCTGATAGAGAATCGAGGCGCCTTGCGACTGATTGCTCTGATACTTTTGAAAGGCCTGCCAGCCGAACACGATGACCAGCGCCAACAGGCCGCCAGTGACCAGGGGCTTGCCGTTGCGTGTCCACCAGTCCTTCAAATCCGCCAGCTGTTCGTCTTCGCTATTCGACACCCCAATACTCCTTAATCGCTAAATCGGCTGTTTGACAGCTTCAACCCTGCACGATGCAGGTGGCCAGGTGTGCAGCAAGCGCATCCCAGGCAATGCTTTGTTGTTCGCCCTGGCCACGCAGGGGTTTGAAACCTACCACTTGCTGGGCCATTTCGTCGTCACCGAGGATCAGCGCATACAATGCACCGCTCTTGTCGGCCTTCTTGAACTGGCTTTTGAAGCTGCCGGCGCCGGCATTTACTTGCAAGCGCAGGTTGGGTAATTGATCACGAACACGTTCACTCAAGGCCAACCCGGCAAGCTCGGCGGCTTCCCCGAAGGCACAGAGGTAAACGTCAACCTGGCGGGAGATCTCTTCCGGGATCTGTTCCAGGGTTTCCAGCAGCAACACCAGGCGCTCGATGCCCATGGCGAAACCGACACCCGGCGTTGGCTTGCCGCCCATCTGTTCCACCAGACCGTCGTAGCGACCACCGGCACAAACGGTGCCCTGAGCGCCCAACTTGTCGGTGACCCATTCGAAAACGGTCTTGCTGTAGTAATCCAGCCCGCGAACCAGCTTCGGGTTGATGACATAAGGAATGCCGGCAGTGTCCAGGCGAGCCTTGAGGCCCTCGAAGTGCACGCGGGACTCTTCGTCCAGGTAATCGGCCATTTTCGGCGCGTCGACCAGAACCGCTTGTGTATCAGCGTTTTTGGTGTCCAGAACCCGCAGAGGGTTGGTTTTCAGGCGACGCTGGCTGTCTTCGTCCAGCTTGTCCAGACGAGCCGACAGGAACTCGACCAGGGCTTCGCGATAACGACCACGAGACTCGGCGGTGCCCAGGCTGTTGAGCTCAAGCTTGACCGCATCACGGATACCCAGCTCGCCCCACAGGCGCCAGGTCAGCACGATCAGTTCGGCATCGATGTCCGGACCATCCAGGTTGAAGACTTCGCAACCAATCTGGTGGAACTGACGATAACGGCCTTTCTGTGGACGTTCGTGGCGGAACATCGGACCGATGTACCAGAGTTTCTGCACCTGGCCACCGCCGGTGATGCCGTGCTCGAGCACCGCACGCACGCAGGCCGCTGTGCCTTCAGGGCGCAGGGTCAGGGAGTCGCCATTGCGGTCGTCGAAGGTGTACATCTCTTTTTCGACGATGTCGGTCACTTCACCGATGGAGCGCTTGAACAGCTCGGTGAACTCGACGATCGGCATGCGGATCTGCTTGTAACCGTAGTTATCCAGCAGGCGCGAGACGGTGCCCTCGAAGTGACGCCACAGGGGAGTCTGCTCGGGCAGGATATCGTTCATGCCACGAATGGCTTGCAGAGACTTGCTCACTATAAATCCTTATTCGTTCGGCTCTTCAGCCGTTCGACTCTTAATTAGGGCTTAGCCGCGAGCGATTACAGCAGCGTCAGCTTCGACCTTCTCGGCCGCTTTCTGGCGGATCAAGCGTTCAAGCTCATCCACCAGATTGTCATTCGTCAGTTTCTGCGCCGGCTTGCCGTCGATGTAGATCAGGTTTGGCGTGCCGCCGGTCAAGCCGATATGGGCTTCCTTGGCTTCGCCCGGTCCGTTTACCACGCAACCGATCACTGCAACATCCAGCGGCACCAGCAGATCTTCGAGGCGCCCTTCCAGCTCGTTCATGGTTTTGACCACATCGAAGTTCTGCCGCGAGCAGCTCGGGCAGGCGATGAAGTTGATGCCACGGGAACGCAGGTGCAAGGACTTGAGAATGTCGTAGCCGACCTTCACTTCCTCGACCGGGTCGGCCGCCAGCGAGATGCGGATAGTATCGCCAATCCCTTCGGCGAGCAGCATACCGAGGCCCACGGCGGATTTCACCGTGCCTGAACGCAAACCACCGGCTTCGGTGATGCCCAGGTGCAGTGGCTGGACGATTTCCTTGGCCAGCAAACGGTAGGCCGCGACGGCCATGAACACGTCGGAGGCTTTCACGCTGACCTTGAAGTCCTGGAAATTAAGGCGCTCAAGGTGCTCTACGTGGCGCAAGGCGGATTCGACGAGTGCAGCGGGTGTCGGCTCGCCATATTTCTTTTGCAGGTCTTTTTCCAGGGAGCCGGCATTCACGCCGATTCGAATCGGAATCCCGCGATCACGGGCGGCATCGACGACTGCGCGCACGCGGTCTTCGCGACCGATATTACCCGGATTGATCCGCAGACAATCAACGCCCAGCTCGGCCACTCGCAATGCGATCTTGTAGTCGAAGTGGATGTCGGCAACCAGCGGAACCTTGACCAGTTTCTTGATCTTGCCAAAGGCTTCGGCGGCGTCCATATCCGGCACGGAAATCCGTACGATATCGACGCCAGCGGCTTCCAGGCGATTGATCTGGGCCACGGTGGCGGCCACGTCATTGGTATCGCTGTTGGTCATGCTCTGCACAGCGATAGGCGCATCGCCGCCAACAGGCACGTTACCGACCCAGATCTTGCGAGATTCGCGACGTTTGATTGGAGATTCGCCGTGCATGACTTATTGACCCAACTTCAGGCGAGCAGTCTCGCCACTGGTGAACGGAGCGACATCAACCACCTGCCCGTTGTAGCTGACCTGTGCGCCACGGGCAAAGCCCAGACGCACGGCAAAGGGTGGTTTGCCGGTAACGGAAACGTTTTCGCCTTTACGCTTGAGACCGCTTAACAGCACCTTGCCGGTGCCATCGGTCACTTGTGTCCAGCAGTCTGCAGTGAACTGCAGCGAAACCTGGCCTTGTCCGGCGGTCGGCGCCGCTGCTGCCGGGGCAGGAACAGTCGGCGCAACGGGCGCAGTCGCGACTGGAGCAGGCACAGCGGGAACGGCCGGGGCCGCGGTCGCTGGAGTGGCAGGCGTCGCAGGAACAGGCGCGGAATTTTGAGCAGGTGCAGTCGGTGTTGTCGCCGACGCAGCCACTTCAGGCTCAGCCGATGTACTGGTCTGCGGCAACACCAAAGGGGCCCCGGCTTCGGTCTGATTTTCCACGATGGCCTGATCTTCAGGCTCATCCAGCGGATGAATCTGGGTGGTGCCGTCGGCGCCTTCGACTTCAACGTGCTCCGGGCTCAACGTGGTCAGGTCCTTGGCGCGCTGTGAAGTTTGATCCTGCCACCAGACAAAACCACCACCGATTACGGCAACCAGCAACAGCAGGCTGACAATTCGCAAGATAGTGTGGGAAACCCGAACCGGCTCTTCGATGCGTCCCAGGCTGTGGACATTACTGCCCTGGGAGTCGGTACCGGTGGATTGGTCGAACTGCTGAACTAGGACGGTTTGATCCATGCCCAGCAATTTGGCGTATGCACGGATGTAGCCGCGAGCGAACGTATGCCCAGGCAGCTTATCGAAAGCACCGGCTTCAAGATTGCTCAGGGAGCTGACGGTGAGGTTGAGCTTGAGGGCCACTTCGGCCAGCGACCAGCCTTTGCTTTCGCGGGCCTGGCGCAAAGTCTCACCGGGATTAACGCGATTCGCTGCTACAACTTCGGGATGCGCCGCTTTCATCATTGCTCCGACAGGTATTGCTGATATTCCGGCGTACCGGGATAGAGTCGTTTTAGTTGCAGGCCATAACTGGCAGCCTTGTCGCGATCTTCAAACACTTTTGCCAGCCGAACGCCGAGCAATAGACTACGTGCATTTTGTTCGGCGAGCAGGCTAAAACGGTCGTAGTAGTCACGCGAGGGCACATAATGCCTGTCTTCGAACGACAACTCAGCCATTTCCAGCAATGCGCGTGGCTGCTGACGATTCAATCTCAGGGCTTTTTCCAGTTGCTGCTGAGCCAGATCACGTTCACCCAGCTTCGAAGCGGTCATTCCCAGGTTTTCAAACACCCGTGAGCGTTCGGGATACAGGGTGTCGGCAGCGGCTTGTTCGAAACGTTCGTAAGCCTCTTTGTAGCGTTTCTCTTCGAAAAGAAAACTGCCGTAATTGTTCAGGATTCGAGCATCCTTGGGGCGGGAAGACAGCGCCTTGCGAAAGTGCTCGTCGGCCAACTCCGGCTCCATCTCGGCCTGGAACACCAGCCCCAGCGCCGCGTTGGCGTCAGGGTCCGAGCTGTCCAGGTCCAGCGCCTTCTTCAGCGGGACCTTGGCACGCTCGGTCATACCTTGCTGCAAGTACCCCAGCCCCAGCTGCACGTAAGCAGCACGCGCTTCATCACGGCCCTTGCTGGTCTTCATCGGATTGAAATCGCCCGACAGGACACAACCAGCACACAGGCTGGCCAACAGCACAAGCAGCGCAAAGCGCAGGGACATAGAGATCCTCTCTTAATTATTTCGCGGCGTTTGTTGCGATATCGTTTTCGGCGCTCAACTCGCGCACGGCGATATAACGTTCGCTGCGACGGGTGCGATCCAGCACCTGCCCTACCAATTGTCCACAGGCCGCGTCGATGTCTTCACCACGGGTGGTGCGTACAGTGACATTGAAGCCTGCATGATGAAGCTGATCCTGGAAACGGCGAATCGCATTGTTGCTCGGACGCTCGTAACCGGAATGCGGGAACGGGTTAAACGGAATCAGGTTGATCTTGCACGGGATGTTCTTAAGCAACTCGATCATCTCGACCGCATGCTCGACCTTGTCATTGATGTCCTTGAGCAAGGTGTACTCGATGGTCAGCACGCGCTTTTCGCCCAGGGACGACATGTAGCGCTGGCACGACTCGAGGAGCATCTTAAGCGGATACTTCTTGTTGATCGGCACCAATTGATTACGCAATGCGTCATTGGGTGCGTGCAGGGACAACGCCAGGGAGACGTCGATGTGCTTGGACAGCTCATCGATCATCGGCACCACGCCCGAAGTGGACAGGGTCACGCGGCGCTTGGAAATCCCGTAGCCGAGGTCATCCATCATCAGATGCATGGCGGCCACGACGTTGTCGAAGTTCAGCAGCGGCTCGCCCATGCCCATCATCACCACGTTGGTGATGGCACGGTCGGCGGTCGCCGGGATGCTGCCAAACGATTTATTGGCAATCCACACCTGCCCAATTACTTCGGCGGCGGTGAGGTTGCTGTTGAATCCTTGCTTGCCGGTGGAGCAGAAACTGCAATCCAGGGCACAGCCTGCCTGGGACGAAACGCACAGAGTGCCGCGTTTGCCCTGGGGAATGTAGACGGTCTCGACGCAGCTGCCGGACGCCACGCGCACCACCCACTTACGGGTGCCGTCGGTGGAAATGTCCTCGCTGACGACTTCGGGACCACGAACTTCGGCAATGACCTTGAGCTTGTCGCGCAGGGCCTTGCTGACGTTCGTCATGGCGTCGAAATCATCGACGCCAAGGTGGTGAATCCATTTCATTACCTGACCGGCACGGAAACGCTTCTCCCCGATTGAGTCGAAGAATTTTTCCATTTCCAGCTGAGTCAGACCCAGCAGGTTGGTTTTAACAGTCGATGTAGTCATGGATTCACCTTCACTCTTAAGCCAATGCTTAGCGAGTGGTTACTTCAGTAGCTGCGAAGAAGTACGAGATTTCGCGAGCAGCAGCGGCTTCGGAGTCCGAACCGTGTACAGCGTTGGCATCGATGGAGTCAGCGAAGTCAGCGCGGATGGTGCCGGCAGCAGCTTCTTTAGGGTTGGTAGCGCCCATCAGCTCACGGTTCAGAGCGATAGCGTTTTCGCCTTCCAGAACCTGAACGACAACCGGACCGGAGATCATGAAAGCAACCAGGTCGCCGAAGAAACCACGAGCGCTGTGCTCAGCGTAGAAGCCTTCAGCTTCTGCTTTGGACAGTTGCTTCAGTTTCGAAGCTACAACGCGCAGGCCAGCTTTTTCAAAACGAGTGGTGATCTCGCCGATAACGTTTTTTGCAACAGCGTCAGGCTTGATGATGGAGAAAGTACGTTGAACAGCCATGGTGTAACTCCAGAAACGGTAATTTGTGAAAAATTAAACCCGCGAATTATACGCGGGTTCTTTGGTATTGCCTAACCTGCAGCGTGGGCTCAGTCGAGCTCTTCGATCCAGTAGGCCTGAATGGCCTCCAGAACTTTTTCGCCGCTGCGATCCGGCGCATCATCGAACTCGGGCAATTCCATCACCCATTTGCGCAGATCGACGAAGTTAAGCGATCTTGGATCAACATCCGGCTTGCTTTCTGCAAGCTGGATAGCGATTTCCTGCACATCAACCCATTTCAGACTCATGTCAGCTTCCTTGAATCAGTGCGGCGCTTCGGCAGCATGGTTGAGCGAGTATTTCGGAATTTCAACGGTCAGGTCTTCAGTCCCGACGATCGCCTGACAGCCTAGACGCGATTGCGCTTCCAGACCCCAGGCCCGATCAAGAAAATCTTCTTCCAGTTCGTCCGCTTCTGCCAGCGAGTCAAAGCCTTCACGAATGATGCAGTGACAGGTGGTGCAAGCGCAGACGCCGCCACACGCGCTTTCCATCTCGATATGGTGTTCGTGGGCCAACTCGAGAATGGAAGTCCCCGGCTCAGCCTCCACAACCATGCCATCCGGGCAAAACTTCTCGTGTGGCAGAAAAATGACCTGCGGCATCAGATATCCTCGATTTCATTCAGGTTGCGCCCCGACAGAGCGGCTTTCACCGTCAAATCCATACGGCGGGCAGCAAAAGCATCGGTCACTTGCGACAGACGCTTGGTCTGTTGCTCGATGGCATAACCATCAGACCCTTTCATCAATTCAGTCAGCTCCTGCATCTGCAGCTCGATGACCATGCGCTCTTCGGCATCCAGCAGACGCTCGCCATCGACATCAAGCGCAGCCTGCACCGCCTCGATCAGGCGCTGGGCATCGACTTGCTGCTCACGCAGGACACGGGCGACCTTGTCGTCGTTGGCGTGCTGGAATGAATCCTTGAGCATCTTCGCGATTTCGCCATCAGTCAGGCCATAGGACGGCTTGACCTGGATGCTGGCTTCTACGCCCGAACCCAGCTCACGAGCGGAAACGCTGAGCAGACCGTCGGCATCGACCTGGAAGGTCACGCGAATCTTCGCCGCACCAGCCACCATCGCCGGAATACCGCGCAATTCGAAGCGTGCGAGGGAGCGGCAATCGCTGATGAGCTCGCGCTCGCCCTGCAATACGTGGATTGCCATGGCCGACTGGCCATCTTTGTACGTCGTGAAGTCCTGGGCGCGGGCGACGGGGATGGTGGTGTTCCGCGGAATCACCTTCTCCATCAGGCCACCCATGGTCTCCAGCCCCAAGGACAATGGAATCACATCAAGCAACAGCAGTTCGCCGCCATCGCGCTTGTTGCCCGCCAGCGTATCGGCCTGGATCGCGGCACCGATGGCCACCACTTGATCCGGATCGATTTCAGTCAGCGGCTCGCGACCAAAGGCTTCGGCTACCGCTTCACGAACACGAGGAACGCGAGTCGATCCACCCACCATGACCACGGCGTGCACTTCCTCGAGTTCGACACCCGAATCACGTACCGCACGACGACAGGCTTTCAGGCTGCGGGCAACCATTGGCTCGATCAGCGCATTGAACGCCTCACGGGTCAGCTCGGCTTTCCACTCGCCGTAAGCGACTTCAACAGACGCCGCATTGGTCAGCGCTTCTTTTGCCGCACAAGCGGTTTGCAGCAGGTTGCGTTGCGCGCCCGGATCCAGATCGGCCGACAAGCCGGCACTCTCGATGATCCAGCCAGCAATTGCGTGATCGAAGTCATCGCCACCGAGAGCACTGTCGCCACCGGTTGCCAGAACCTCAAACACGCCGCCTGTCAGGCGCAAAATCGAAATATCGAAGGTACCGCCGCCCAGGTCGTAAATCGCGACCAGGCCTTCAGCATGCTGATCCAGACCGTAAGCCACCGCCGCCGCCGTAGGCTCGTTGAGCAAGCGCAGCACGTTCAGACCGGCCAGTTTGGCCGCATCCTTGGTGGCTTGACGCTGGGCATCATCGAAATAGGCCGGAACAGTGATCACCGCGCCAACCAGCTCCCCACCCAACGCCTCTTCAGCGCGCTGACGCAGCACCTTGAGAATGTCGGCAGAGACCTCGACCGGGCTTTTCGGGCCCTGAATGGTGTCGATGAACGGCATGTGCGATTCGCCGCCGACAAAGCGGTACGGCAGTTGATCGCCCAGCTGCTTGACGTCGGACAGACCACGCCCCATCAGGCGCTTGACCGACAGCACAGTGTTCAAGGGATCAGAGGCGGCAGCCAGCTTGGCTGACTCGCCGACCTCGATGCGATCGGCGTGGTAGCGCACGGCAGACGGCAGAATGACCTGCCCGTCAGCGTCAGCCAGAGGCTCGGAAAGACCACTGCGCAACGCAGCGACCAGCGAATTGGTAGTGCCCAAGTCGATCCCCACAGCCAGACGACGCTGGTGCGGTTGAGGACTTTGGCCGGGTTCGGCGATCTGCAGTAGGGCCATCGTTATCAGGACTTATCTGTATATCAGGCGTGCGACCGGAGCGGCACTGGGTTAATCGTCGAGGCGCTCTTCTAACTGGCGCACTTCGTAGGTGAGCTTGTCGAGGAACTGCATGCGCCGCATCAGGCGTTCGGCCTGCTCACGTTGCGCTGCATCATCCCAACAGGCTGCGAAGCTGTCGTTCAGCTCATCCTGGGCGGACTTCAGGCGACGCTTGAACACTGCAACACCTGCCACGTCGGCACTGTCTTGCAGGTCTTCGAGCTCTTCACGCAGCTCCATTTGCTGCAGAAGAAAATCCGGATCATGCACCGTGACCTCCAGCGGCAACTCGCGACCACCCATGGCGAGCAGGTATCGCGCGCGCTTTGGGGGACTTTTGAGCGTCTGGTAGGCCTCGTTGAGGCTCGCGGATTGCTCTAGCGCCAGCCGCTGCTCGCGCTCGGAAGCGTCTGCGAAGCGGTCCGGATGAACGCCGCGCGCCAACTCTCGGTAGCGCGTAGCCAACTGCTCGAGATCCAGACGGAAACTCGGCTGCAGTTCAAATAAAGCGAAATGACAAGGAGTACCCACGAGCAGCCTCAGATGTTGAAGCTTTCGCCGCAGCCACATTCACCGCGTACGTTGGGATTGTTGAACTTGAAGCCTTCGTTCAACCCTTCCTTGACGAAATCGAGTTCGGTGCCGTCCAGGTAGGACAGGCTCTTAGGGTCGATGATCACTTTCTCGCCGTGACTTTCGAACACCTGATCCTCTGCAACCACCTCGTCGACAAACTCCAGCACGTAGGCAAGGCCGGAACAGCCCGTGGTGCGAACACCCAGACGAATCCCCTCACCTTTGCCGCGCCCGTCAAGGGAGCGTCGCACGTGCCGAGCAGCCGCTTCTGTCATGCTGATAGCCATCGTTGACTCCTTACTCGTCGCCCAATGCTTAGATCAAGCCTTTCTTCTGCTTGTAGTCGCGAACAGCCGCTTTGATAGCGTCTTCGGCGAGTACGGAGCAGTGAATTTTTACTGGCGGCAGGGCCAGTTCTTCAGCCAGCTGAGTGTTCTTGATGGTCTCTGCTTCATCCAGAGTCTTGCCTTTCATCCACTCGGTCGCCAGGGAGCTGGAAGCGATTGCGGAACCGCAGCCGTAGGTCTTGAACTTGGCGTCTTCGATGATGCCTTGCTCGTTGACCTTGATCTGCAGACGCATCACGTCACCGCATGCCGGTGCGCCGACCATGCCGGTGCCGACGTCTGGGTCTTCCGCGTCCATCTTGCCGACGTTGCGCGGGTTCTCGTAGTGGTCGATGACCTTTTCGCTGTAAGCCATGATTCTTAATCCTCACTCATCAGAGAGTCGCTCTTGAACCCTGCCATCCAAAGATGCGCAGGGCTGGTTTGCGGCGACTTGAAATCAGTGTGCCGCCCACTCGATTTTCGAAATGTCGACACCGTCTTTGTACATGTCCCACAGCGGCGACAAAGTGCGCAGCTTGGTGACGGCCTCGCAGACTTTCTGCGCGGCGTAATCGATTTCTTCTTCGGTGGTGAAACGGCCGAAGGTGAAGCGAATCGAGCTGTGCGCCAGTTCGTCGTTGCGGCCCAGGGCGCGCAGTACGTACGAAGGCTCAAGGGAAGCCGAGGTGCAGGCCGAACCGGACGAAACCGCCAGATCCTTGAGCGCCATGATCAGCGACTCGCCTTCAACGTAGTTGAAGCTCAGGTTCAGGTTGTGCGGTACGCGGGCGGTCATGCTGCCGTTGATGTACAGCTCTTCCAGGCCTTCGACCTGTTTGAAGAAGCGGTCACTCAAGGCCTTGATACGAATGTTTTCCGCAGCCATGTCTTCTTTGGCTACACGGAAGGCTTCACCCATGCCAACGATCTGGTGGGTCGCCAGCGTGCCGGAACGCATGCCGCGCTCATGACCGCCACCGTGCATGGTCGCTTCGATGCGAACACGCGGCTTGCGGCTCACGTACAGCGCGCCGATGCCCTTAGGGCCATAAGTTTTGTGGGCAGAGAACGACATCATGTCGACTTTCAGCTTCGACAGGTCGATATCGACCTTGCCGGTGGACTGAGCAGCGTCGACGTGAAACAGGATGCCTTTCGAGCGAGTCAGCTCGCCGATAGCGGCGATGTCGTTGACGGTGCCGATTTCGTTGTTCACGTGCATGATCGAAACCAGGATGGTGTCGTCACGCAGGGCCGCTTCAACCATCTCAGGCGTCACCAGGCCATCATCGCGAGGCTCAATGTAGGTGACTTCGAAACCTTCACGCTCCAGTTGGCGCATGGTGTCGAGGACAGCCTTGTGCTCAATCTTGGTGGTGATCAGGTGCTTGCCTTTGGTGGCGTAGAAATGCGCCGCACCCTTGATTGCCAGGTTGTCGGATTCGGTGGCACCGGAGGTCCAGACGATTTCACGCGGATCGGCGTTGACCAGGTCAGCGACCTGACGACGAGCGTTTTCGACGGACTCTTCAGCTTTCCAGCCAAACACGTGGGAACGGGACGCCGGGTTACCGAAGTTTCCGTCGACCAGCAGGCATTCACTCATTTTTTGCGCAACACGCGGATCAACCGGGGTAGTTGCAGAGTAATCAAGGTAAATCGGCAATTTCATGGACTATCTCCTAAATCAGGCTGGCTGGCGTGCCGCTAGCTCTTTGGCTGTCATTCGACGGCGGACGCTTCAATCTTGTCCAGGCGTGGCGCCTTGCTGTTGCAACGGCGCTGGTCCTGACGCTGGGCTACTTCTTGTACCTCACGGCGAGTGACAAGATCAGCCAAGCTGATACCGCTCAGAAATTCGTGAATCTGCAAGCTCAGATCGCACCACAAGTGGTGGGTCAGACAGGTGTCGCCTTGATGGCAATCACCCTGGCCCTGGCATTTGGTGGCATCGACCGATTCGTTTACTGCATCGATCACCTGGGCGACCTGGATGCCCTGCATGTCGCGGGACAGTTGGTAGCCCCCGCCAGGACCACGAACGCTGGAGACCAGATTGCTGCGACGCAACTTGGCGAAAAGCTGTTCAAGGTAGGACAGGGAGATGCCTTGGCGCTCGGAGATATCGGCCAGGGACACCGGCCCGTGCTGCGCGTGCAACGCCAGGTCGAGCATGGCGGTCACGGCGTATCGGCCTTTTGTAGTCAGTCTCATGGACAATTACCACGGAGTTCGGAATGGGGCGAGTATGCAATTCCCGAGTATTTAAGTCAACTATAAGACCTAGTACTTTAGTCAGGATTACCCGCAAAAGAGCGCGCGCATCATAGCAGGGTCTGCAGCCTAATGGCACACCGGCTGGCGCACCGCAGCTTCCTGAATACGACCTGTGTAGGAGCTGCCGCAGGCTGCGATCTTTTGATTTTGCTATTCAAGATCAAAAGATCGCAGCCTGCGGCAGCTCCTACACAGGTGTCAGCCTGCCTGCTGATCCTTGTCCTTCACACACGCAAAGTCTTCTTCACGCAGCTCAGGCAGATCCTTGGCACAGTAATTACTGCCCAGATCCTTCAACGCCCCGCACATCCCCTCCAGACGGCCATCAACCGCCTGCAAGTGATCAAGCAACTGATTGATGGCCCGCGCCACCGGATCCGGCATGTCTTCGCCAACGCCATAGGCATCAAAACCGATCTTCTCGGCCATGGCCTTGCGCTTGGCATCCTGCTCTTCATCGGACTTGACGATGATCCGCCCCGGAATGCCGACAACCGTCGCTCCGGGCGGCACAGCCTTGGTCACCACCGCGTTCGAGCCCACCTTGGCACCCGCACCGACAGTGAAAGGCCCGAGCACCTTGGCGCCTGCCCCGACCACAACACCATCTTCCAGTGTCGGGTGCCGCTTGCCCTTGTTCCAGCTGGTGCCCCCCAGGGTTACGCCTTGATAAAGCGTGACATCGTTGCCGATCTCGGCCGTTTCACCGATGACAATGCCCATGCCATGGTCAATAAAGAAGCGACGCCCGACCTTCGCCCCCGGATGGATCTCGATCCCGGTCAACCAGCGACCGAAGTTCGATACCAGGCGCGCCAACCACTTCCAGCCCATCCCCCACAGCGCCGATGACAGGCGGTGGATCCAGATGGCGTGCATGCCGGGATAGCAGGTCAGGACTTCAAATGCGTTACGCGCCGCCGGATCACGATGGAAAACACTCTGGATATCTTCACGCAAACGCTCGAACATCATTAATCCTTCCGCTTTAGAAGCTCACCACGGGCCGCTTTCTGGGTTTCCGTGAGGATGCCACGCAATATATTCATCTCCGCCCGGCTGACCGAGCTTCGTCCGTACAACCGGCGCAGGCGCGCCATCAAGTGCCGCGGTTTTTCCGGATCAAGGAATTCGATGGCCACCAGGGTCTGCTCCAGGTGCTCATAGAATCGCTCCAGCTCATCCATGGTCGCCAGCTCAGCGCTTTTGACGGAGGCCACTTCTTCCTTCTCGACCTTGCTCGGCTGGCCTTGGGCCGCGAGCCAGGACATGCGCACTTCATAGCTCAACACCTGCACCGCTGCCCCGAGGTTCAGCGAACTGAACTCAGGGTCTGATGGGATGTGCACGTGATAATGACATCGCTGCAGCTCTTCATTGGTCAGGCCGGAATCTTCACGACCGAACACCAAGGCAATTTCAGCGCCCTGCCCGGCTTCCTCGACCACTTTCACACCGCATTCACGGGGATCGAGCAACGGCCAGGGGATACGCCGGTCGCGAGCACTGGTACCCAGTACCAGATTGCAGCCGACCAAGGCATCTTCCAGGGTGGCGACGACTTGCGCGTTTTCAAGGATGTCACCGGCGCCAGAGGCCCGGGCATCAGCCTCGTGGTGCGGGAATAACCGCGGTTCGACCAGCACCAGCCGCGTCAGGCCCATGTTCTTCATGGCACGCGCAGCCCCGCCGATATTCCCGGGATGGCTGGTATTGACCAGGACGACACGAATGTTTTGCAGCAAGGGAGGCGCTCTCGAACACAATAAAGGGGAGCCGAATCTTACAGCGAGACCTACCGTTAAGCTACGAAAGCGAACGTCGTCCTTCACCTGAAGAAAGTTTCTGATAGAATGCCCGGCTTTCTTTAACAACCTTAGGTGACACATCCATGCAGCCCATGCTGAATATCGCGCTGCGCGCCGCCCGCAGCGCCAGTGAATTGATCTTCCGCTCCATCGAGCGCCTGGATACCATCAAGGTCGACGAAAAAGACGCCAAGGATTACGTATCCGAGGTGGATCGCGCCGCCGAACAGAAAATCATCGACGCACTGCGCAAGGCCTACCCGAATCACTCGATCAGGGGTGAAGAAACCGGTATGCACGCCGGTAGCGGTATCGAAGGCGAAGAATACCTGTGGATCATCGATCCGCTGGACGGCACCACCAACTTCCTGCGCGGCATCCCTCACTTTGCAGTCAGCATCGCCTGCAAATATCGTGGTCGCCTGGAACACGCCGTTGTTCTGGACCCGGTTCGCCAGGAAGAATTCACCGCCAGCCGTGGCCGTGGCGCCCAGTTGAACGGTCGTCGTCTGCGCGTTAGCGGTCGCACCAGCCTCGACGGCGCCCTGCTGGGTACCGGCTTCCCGTTCCGTGACGACCAGATGGACAACCTCGACAACTACCTGGGCATGTTCCGCGCCCTCGTTGGCCAGACCGCCGGCATCCGCCGCGCCGGCTCGGCGAGCCTGGACCTGGCTTACGTAGCGGCCGGTCGTTTCGACGCATTCTGGGAGTCGGGCCTGTCCGAGTGGGACATGGCTGCAGGCGCCCTGCTGATTCAGGAAGCAGGCGGCTTGGTGAGCGACTTCACCGGCGGTCACGACTTCCTTGAAAAAGGCCACATCGTTGCCGGCAACACCAAATGCTTCAAGGCAGTACTGACGGCGATCCAGCCGCACCTGCCAGCCTCGCTGAAACGCTAAGTTCCAGCGACCGAAAAGCACCCTACGGGGTGCTTTTTTATGCCTGGAATTCGACCTGAAAAACACCACAACCCACTGTAGGAGCGAGCTCGCTCGCGATGGTCGTCAACGATTGCACGGACTTTCTGAATGATCGCGACGCCCTCAGGTTTTTCGCGAGCAAGCTCGCTCCTACAGGGTGATCTATAAGTCGTGAGCACAAAAAAAGCACCCCGCAGGGTGCTTCTTTTTGAATCTGAATATCAGCTATTTACTGACCAGGCTCATTCTGCGACAAAACCAGCTTACCTTCCTTGTCGACAGGAATCTGGTTGCCCGGATCACGGTCCATCCGCACTTTGCCTTCCTTGCCATCCAGCGAATAACGAACGTCATAGCCGACCACTTTGTCGCTGATGTCATTCACTGTATTACAGCGAGTCTGGGTCGTGGTGTAGGTATCGCGATTCTGCATACCCTCCTGAACCTTGTTACCGGCGTAACCACCGCCGACCGCGCCTGCAACCGTAGCAATCTTCTTGCCCGTGCCGCCGCCGATCTGGTTACCTAGCAGACCACCAGCCAATGCACCGACTACGGTACCGGCGATCTGATGTTGATCTTTCACCGGCGCTTGCCGGGTTACAGCGACATCCTTGCACACTTCACGTGGCGTCTTGATTTGTGTCTTGACCGGTTCAACGGCTAGCACTTGCGCATACTCAGGGCCGCTTTTAACCAGGCTGTAGGTGGCAACAGCACCCCCGGCAGTTACACCGACAGCACCCAATACCGCACCAACCAGCAACGACTTGTTCACATGAACCTCCTGACCATCACATGCGGGACAATGCCCGCGCTTCTCCCAGCCTTGGAGCATAAAAAAAGGCGCGAGTTCAACTCGCGCCTTTTTTGGCAGACCACTGGAAGCGATTACCGTTATGGACGGTCGTCGACTTCCTTCTCGGTTGCCGCAGGAGGAATCAGATCCTCGCTGCTCAGGTTCAGCCAGATCAGCACCACGTTCGCGATGTAGATCGACGAGTAGGTACCCGCCAGTACACCGATAAACAGGGCAATGGAGAAGCCGAACAGGTTGTCACCACCGAAGAACAGCAGTGCAGCGATCGCCAGCAAGGTGGAGATCGACGTCGCCATGGTTCGCAGCAAGGTTTGCGTGGTCGAGATGTTGATGTTCTCGATCAGGCTGGCCTTGCGCAGTACACGGAAGTTCTCTCGAACCCGGTCGAATACCACAATGGTGTCGTTGAGCGAGTAACCGATGATCGCCAGTACCGCCGCCAGCACCGTCAGGTCGAAGGTGATCTGGAAGAACGACAGGATACCGATGGTCACGATCACGTCGTGGATCAGCGAAACGATAGCGCCGACCGCGAACTTCCACTGAAAGCGGAAAGCCAGGTAGATCAGGATGCCACCCAGCGCCATCAGCATGCCGAGGCCGCCCTGGTCGCGCAGCTCTTCACCGACCTGTGGACCGACGAACTCAACGCGCTTGACCGTCGCCGGGTTGTCACCGCCGACCTTCAGCAGCGCTTCTGCCACCTGGTGACCCAGCTGAGGGTCCTCACCTGGCATACGCACCAGCAGATCAGTGGTCGCACCAAAGCTCTGCACGATTGCCTCGTGATAGCCCGAGGTGACCAGCTGTTCACGCACCTTGGTGACATCGGCCGGACGCTCGTAGGTCAGCTCGATGAGCGTACCGCCGGTGAAGTCCAGACCCCAGTTCATGCCCTTGGTGGCAACACTGAACAACGCCAGTACGGTAAGAAACAATGTGACGCCGAACGCGAAGTTGCGAACGCCCATGAAGTTGATTGTACGTAACATGGCAGCCCCTTAAATCCACAACTTCTTGAAGTCACGACCGCCGAAGATCAGGTTGACCATCGCGCGGGTCACCATGATGGCCGTGAACATCGAGGTAAAGATCCCGAGGGACATGGTCACTGCGAAACCTTTGACCGGGCCGGTGCCCATTGCAAAGAGAATCCCGCCGACCAGCAATGTGGTCAGGTTGGCGTCGAGAATCGCAGTAAACGCCCGGCCGAAGCCTTCGTTGATTGCCCGCTGTACCGTCATGCCCGCCGCGATCTCTTCACGTATCCGCGAGAAGATCAGTACGTTGGCGTCGACCGCCATACCCATGGTCAACACGATACCGGCGATACCCGGCAGGGTCAGCGTTGCACCCAGCAGCGACATCAAGGCCAGCAGCAGCACCATGTTCACCGACAGTGCGACGGTGGCGATGATGCCGAAGAAGCGGTAGATGGCGATGATGAACAGCGAGACAAACAGCATGCCCCACAGCGATGCATCGATACCTTTGGTGATGTTGTCGGCACCCAGGCTCGGGCCAATGGTGCGCTCTTCAGCGAAGTACATCGGTGCAGCCAGACCACCGGCACGCAACAGCAGCGCCAGTTCGGACGACTCGCCCTGACCGTTCAGGCCAGTGATGCGGAATTGAGCACCCAGTGGCGACTGAATGGTCGCCAGGCTGATGATCTTCTTCTCTTCTTTAAACGTCTGGACCGGTACGTCTTTCTCGACGCCGTTAACCACTTGCTTGACGTAAGTGGTGACTGGGCGCTGCTCGATGAAGATCACCGCCATGCTGCGACCGACGTTGCTGCGCGTCGCGCGGCTCATCAGTTCGCCACCATGACCATCCAGACGGATGTTCACTTCTGGTGTGCCCTGCTCGCCGAAGCCAGCCTTGGCGTCCGTCACCTGGTCACCGGTGATGATCAGGCCACGCTCGATCTGTGCCGGCGGACGATTGCCTTCACGGAACTCGAAGCTTTCGGAGGTCGCTTTCGAAGCACCCGGCTCTGCAGCCAGACGGAACTCAAGGTTGGCCGTCTTGCCGAGGATACGTTTGGCTTCTGCGGTGTCCTGCACGCCTGGCAGCTCAACCACGATGCGGTTGGCGCCCTGACGCTGAACGATCGGTTCGGCAACACCCAGCTCGTTGACGCGGTTACGTACCGTGGTCAAGTTCTGCTTGATGGAGTATTCGCGGATTTCCGCCAGCTTGGCCGGGGTCATCGCCAGACGCAGTACCGCCTGACCATTGAGGTCGGCCGGAACAATGTCGAAATCGTTGAAGTTCTTGCGGATCAGCGCACGGGCCTGTTCGCGGGAAGCTTCATCACTGAAACCCAGCTGAATGGCGCCGTTGAGTTGCGGCAGGCTGCGATAGCGCAGCTTCTCTTTACGCAGGAGGCTCTTGACGTCGCCTTCGTAGACTTTCAGGCGTGCGTCGAGGGCTTTGTCCATGTCCACTTCGAGCAGGAAGTGCACACCACCGGACAAGTCCAGACCCAGCTTCATCGGGTGCGCGCCCAGGCTGCGCAGCCATTGTGGAGTGGTTTGTGCCAGGTTCAGTGCAACGACATAGTCATCACCCAACGCCTTGCGCACGACGTCTTTGGCAGGCAGCTGGTCTTCAGCCTTGGTCAGACGAATCAGACCACCCTTGCCATTGGCAGCCAGCGTGGCAGCCTTGACGTTGATCCCGGATTCCTTGAGCGCAACGCTCACACGGTCCAGATCAGCCTGATTGACCTGCAGCGCAGTGCTTGCACCGCTGACCTGAATGGCCGGGTCATCAGGATATAGATTGGGAGCGGAATAAATCAGACCGACCGCCAGCACCGCCAGGATCAGAATGTATTTCCACAGAGGGTATTTGTTCAGCATCACGCCGCCCGCTTATGACGCGGGGCGCCTTGCGCGCCCCGTCGATTGAGTAGAAGTTGAAACTTAGATCGCTTTCAGCGTGCCTTTTGGCAGCGTGGCGGCAATGGCGCCTTTCTGGAACTTCATTTCGACGGTGTCGGAAACTTCCAGAACCACGAAATCGTCAGCCACTTTAGTGATCTTGCCGGCGATACCACCGGTGGTCACAACTTCGTCGCCTTTCTGCAGGCTGCTCAGCAGGTTCTTCTGCTCTTTGGCGCGCTTGGCCTGTGGACGCCAGATCATCAGGTAGAAGATGACCAGGAAGCCGACCAGGAAAATCCACTCAAAGCCGCCGCCCATAGGGCCGGCAGCTGCCGGTGCAGCAGCGTCAGCCATGGCATTAGAGATAAAAAAGCTCATTTAGCACTCCAGTTGCAAATGTTGAATCTTGGGGTCAGAAAACTCAGTCCAAAGGCGGAACAGGAAGCCCGCGTTTGGCGTAGAAGGCATCGACAAAGGCGGCCAATGTACCCTGTTGAATAGCCTCGCGCAAACCAGCCATAAGCACTTGATAATGACGCAAGTTATGGATGGTATTGAGCATGCTCCCCAGCATTTCGCCGCACTTGTCCAGGTGATGCAGATAAGCGCGGGAGAAGTTCTGGCAGGTATAGCAATCGCAGGTCGGATCCAGTGGCGAATCATCATGGCGATGGAACGCATTCCGGATCTTCAGCACGCCTGTATCAATGAACAGATGCCCATTGCGGGCATTACGGGTTGGCATCACGCAATCGAACATGTCCACACCGCGGCGCACACCCTCCACGAGATCTTCAGGTTTGCCAACGCCCATAAGGTAACGAGGTTTGTCAGCCGGCATCAGGCCCGGCAGGTAATCCAGCACCTTGATCATTTCATGCTTGGGCTCGCCCACCGACAGACCGCCGATGGCCAGGCCGTCGAAGCCGATCTTGTCCAAGCCTTCCAGGGAACGCATGCGCAGGTCCTGGTGCATGCCGCCCTGAACGATACCGAACAGCGCCGCCGTATTGTCGCCGTGCGCATTTTTCGAGCGCTGAGCCCAGCGCAACGACAGCTCCATGGAAACGCGAGCCACGTCTTCGTCAGCCGGGTAAGGCGTGCACTCGTCGAAAATCATCACGATGTCCGAACCCAGGTCGCGCTGAACCTGCATCGACTCTTCCGGGCCCATGAACACCTTGGCGCCATCCACCGGAGAGGCGAAGGTCACGCCCTCCTCCTTGATCTTGCGCATCGCGCCCAGGCTGAACACCTGGAAACCACCGGAGTCGGTCAGGATCGGGCCTTTCCACTGCATGAAATCATGCAGGTCGCCGTGCTTCTTGATCACTTCAGTGCCAGGACGCAGCCACAAGTGGAACGTGTTGCCCAGAATGATTTCCGCGCCCGTGGCGGTGATATCCCGCGGCAGCATGCCCTTGACGGTGCCGTACGTGCCCACCGGCATGAAAGCCGGGGTCTCGACGGTACCGCGCGGGAAGGTCAAACGACCGCGACGCGCCTTGCCGTCGGTGGCCAGCAATTCAAACGACATACGACTCATACAGTTTCCTCAGGGCCCGATTCTTTAGGGGCAGTCGGCGCAGGATTACGGGTGATAAACATCGCATCACCGTAGCTGAAAAAGCGGTAACCATGCTCCACCGCTGCTTTATAGGCAGCCATGGCTTCGGGATAACCGGCGAATGCCGAAACCAGCATCAACAGCGTGGATTCAGGCAAATGGAAGTTGGTGACCAAGGCATCGACCACATGAAACGGTCGGCCAGGGTAAATAAAAATATCGGTGTCGCCACTGAACGGTTTGAGCACGCCATCGCGCGCGGCACTCTCCAGGGAACGCACGCTGGTGGTCCCCACCGCCACCACGCGACCACCGCGAGCACGGCACGCAGCCACCGCATCCACCACATCCTGGCCGACTTCCAGCCATTCAGTGTGCATGTGGTGATCTTCAAGCTTCTCGACGCGCACCGGCTGGAACGTGCCCGCACCCACGTGCAAGGTCACGAACGCCGTCTCGACGCCCTTGGCGGCAATCGCCTCCATCAGCGGCTGATCGAAATGCAGCCCCGCCGTCGGCGCCGCCACCGCGCCCAGGCGCTCGGCGTAAACCGTCTGATAACGCTCGCGGTCCGAGCCTTCATCCGGGCGGTCTATATAAGGAGGCAGCGGCATGTGCCCGACGCGATCGAGCAGCGGCAACACCTCCTCAGTGAAGCCCAGCTCGAACAACGCATCGTGACGTGCCAGCATCTCGGCTTCGCCACCGCCATCAATCAGGATCTTCGACCCCGGCTTTGGCGACTTGCTGGAGCGCACATGGGCCAGCACGCGATGACTGTCGAGCACCCGCTCCACCAGAATTTCCAGCTTGCCGCCGGACGCTTTCTGGCCAAACAGCCGTGCCGGAATCACCCGGGTATTGTTGAACACCATCAAATCGCCCGGGCGCAAATGCTCGAGCAAATCAGTGAATTGACGGTGTGCCAGGGCGCCGCTGACCCCATCAAGGGTCAACAGGCGACTGTTGCGACGCTCGGCCAAAGGGTGGCGAGCAATCAGCGAATCAGGGAGTTCGAAAGTAAAGTCAGCAACGCGCATGATGGGGTTCGTCTAGCAGGGGCCGGAAGTCTAGCCGAAATAGTGAAAATTCTCTATGTACATGATTGACCAACGGTAATCTCATCTCTATACTTCGCCGCCATTGAGCCCTGATGGCGGAATTGGTAGACGCGGCGGATTCAAAATCCGTTTTCGCAAGAAGTGGGAGTTCGAGTCTCCCTCGGGGCACCAAAATTAAGAAAGGTCTTGCTTTGCAAGGCCTTTTTTTTCGCCTGCGATAAAGTGGCTGACACCCCACCGTCTCGTGTAGGAGCTGCCGAAGGCTGCGATCTTTTGATCCTGCTGCTCTTTCCCGCCGCCCGCCGTGATGGACCCATTCACAAGGATTCCCCCATGGAACTGCTGCTGGAAACTGTTGCTTTGTTCTGCATGAAGCTTGCATATGAGACGGAGGATTCGAGTCCGATTCTGCGGGATGATTTGCTGATGAGTGAATATGAGCGGGAGGTTTTTGGGTTGCTGGTCCGGCGAGGGGATGTTCAGGGGATTCAAGGGAAAGTAGCTGAATGCGCAAGCTTGGCGCTGACCGCGCTCGGCGGGGTAGATACAGTAATGGGGCGCGAACTGCATAGGTTGGCGGAGGATTTCAGTGCTGTGAGCACAATGGAGCAGCTTTATGCCCCGCTCACCGCGCTAAAGGGTTATCTGAAAGATATTAAATGAGCGAAAGCCTGCAGCAAAAGCGAGAGCGCCCATTTGCCACATTGGCCGCTGGTTTCCACGGCTATTCCATTCATAAAATTTTCCCCTTCTCCACGCCCTATTCTCAGCTTTTTACTATCTTCCAGGCCTAGACAAGTCTGCTTCCGGCCGGTTGCTGCTTGTGATGGAGGTCCGCGGCCGGAGTAAATCCACTGTTAGGTCTGGAGGATGGTCTTGCGAGTAAATCAATTCCTACGAGTCGGTGCTGGAGATACTCAAGCTTTTCCTTGAGTTGTAAGAAGTTTCCTTTAGCGCAAAACGTTTGATTAAGGTGCGGCCTTTCGCCCCCCCCTTCTTTAAGTCAAGCGAGCGGTTTGGGCCACTTGTTAGGCATGGTAGGTGCTCAGAAAAGTGGTTACATGCTCTAAAAACGGACCGAGCCGCCAATATGCTGTTTTTGATTGGGCAATTTCTACGTCTAACTGCTTACTTGCTTCAGTTTCTATATGAGCAAGATTGCGCAGTTCGTATGTCCGCTTTATATCTTCTGCGTAGGCAGCTTGGACAAAACCTATGCGAATAGCGCAATCGACTTTATCTTTGAATGGAATTGAGTTTTTCGGGGTCTTGGCATCTCGATATACGCAAGTGAACACCTCCTCTTCGCCGTACTTTACCTTTGTAAGGCTCCCTAAAGCTTGTACAGGCTTGTATGCCTTATGGGTTTGAAGCTGAATAACTTCACTGTGACACTTGAATGTACCCCACAGTAGATTTGTTATAACCGCCTCGTATATTGATGCATATTGCATAATTTGAAACTTTATAAATGGATGTTGTTCGTCACCTTGAACAAACGTAGCTTCCATTAGTTTATAAGTGTAGCGTGCGGCATAAAAAGCCCGACCTAAACGAAGCTGTAATTCACTGTCGCGAATGAATGAAAAACTGCCTACGTGCCATGAAATGTCTCCAGGTAGATCTCTGACGCAATAGTCATGAATTAGAGTCCTCGTTTCTTTTTCTAGGGGCATGGGATTCCTTTGATTTGCCAAACGACTATTAAGTCTATTCTTATACCTTCGAACAAGACAATAAGCCAGCGTGAGGACACAGTTGTCCGACTCACAGTTTAAATGACCGTATGCCATCAAGTGACAAAAATCATTTAGACGACTCTTCCTCTCCTCCGACCAACTTTGCCTCGATATAGGCCTGCCATCGTCGATTTAGACCAGCCCGACCAAACTTATAGACTCCCGGCAAGGTTATAGGAGCTCTTTCAATAGCTGCATTGTAATCTGACATCAAAAGCAAAACATCAGACTGTCGATACCCTCTTCCAGCGACCGCCTCAACCCGCTTAAATATTTCATCAATCGCAGAAGCAGAGCTTCTGTATGCAAGCAGCAAACCTAACGCATCAGATGAAATGCCAAAAATCATAATCGCTATCATAACTCTATACAGGGATATCAGGTTATCTGATTCAAATGAGGCTACAGCAGCACCGCTTATGACTGAGACCGCAACTACAAATAGAAAAAGCAAAGCAGCCATTGCTTTGAAGCTTAAATGGTGGAGATCACGAGTCCAATAAGATGATTCTTCAATCATCTCGGCCAAACGCTTATTACCTGGAGCTTCTCGAGTCGCAAAATGATCTTCTTCACGCCGAACATTGTGAGTGGAGATAGGTACTCTGAATCCATCACTTATTCTGAGCTGTTGCCCAGCCGACGGCTCCAATTCCAGACCACTCATTAAGAGCACAGCTCGCCGCGCTTGGTCCCCAGCGGATCTATGCGACAATTGTTTCTGGCCTAAAAATAGCCACACGAACATCAAACAAAAACCTGCAACAGCATAAAGATATAGATTTATATTGTTATTCGAATATACCGAAATCCCAGCAACTACGGCTACGCAAAGCTGAATAAGCATCATGCTCATCTGTAAGTTTTCAGCCCTATTAGATTCAGCGCGCTGATGGCTTAGCAGGCGATTGACTCTAAATTCGCCATCAACTTCTCGCAGCCTACCCTCGATAAAATCCTTTTTCCCAGCCCCATAAGACTTAACGTCATCATGATAAATGCTTGCCAGCTGCTTTTTTAAACTAGCATATGCATTAGCTAGTGCTTTATCTGAAGTTAACTCATTCCTAAAAAGGAGCATATCCCTTGCCCAGCGACTATGCGGTTTACAAATATGAACATGATAAGAGCCTGAGCCATCAAAAGTATATTTCTTAAGAAAACATCTTGGAACATCATCGAATCTTTCACTTACATAATACCCTACCGCCTCCAGCTCTTTCACAAGACCATCGACTATGGACCAGTCACTGATCGATATGAGCATGTCCACTATAGGCTTGCTGGACAGGCCTTTAACAGACGTTGAACCAACATGATCAATATAAATTTTTGTGGAACTCACAGCCGACTCAATTAACTTCGACTCTTTTGAAAAATGTTCGACCCAAGAATCACTATACTCAGAAATGCTAACCGTTTTCACCTTACCCCCAATCCTAATCGCCTTAGCCCACGAAATGATGCTCATGGGTGACAGTCCAAACCTCGTCTCACATTCAACATCCGCCGGAGAAGATCGCCCTTTATTTACCAGACGAATCTGACCTGCTGGTTTTGGCCGATCCCGTCAGTTACGACTCGGGAGCTAGCCAAAACCCGCAAGTCACCACCGCACGCTTGCGCTGTTAGTATCGCTGGGCGCTCCTATAACTTATCGTTGCGTCAACTCAGCATGGGACAAGCCCCCCACCGGCATCCGAATAGCCCAAGGGAATCGTTTGGGATCGCTCTGCTCATACTGGTTAACCTCAATACGAGGAAGATTACGTTTATCGTAGAGCGTACCCAAACGCAGGGTGAGACTCGCAGGTGCCGCCAGAAATAGAGAGATTTCGGTGACACCTTGTCGAGCCAGAGACATCACGACATCTAGAAACTGCTGCGCGAGCTGCTGCTGCTTCGTCTCGGACCAGTGCGAACTGATGTTTCGCCCCTTTAACTCCATTTTGATGATTGGAACGCCAGCTTCAACAATACATACATCAGCCTCAAGGACATCGTATGAAGCGGACACGCAAAGTGCCACTCGCTTCGTAGCCGAGTTGGCGACATCTAGCCCTGTAACAATGAAACCATTCCCATCATCTTCATCAGTAAGCGCGCGCCACGCATGCTGTGTCCGATCCCAGTCCATGATGAACGATCGAGATTCGTCGTCGACAATCACACCGAGTAGAAAAAGAAATGGTACAGGTGCGAGCCCACCGAGTACGAAAGAGATATCCGACCTGTCCAACCCATCACAACGTCGAGCGATGTCATCGGGCAGACTAGCAAGGCGACGTACTGCCGCATCAGGGCTGACGATTTGACCATCTACTATCCCTTGCCTTAGATCGACTATCACCTGTTCGCGCCGTCCCGGTATTGATGAGGGAACTGCTGATGTCAATGGCTGCCCCTGCCAATCTCGCAAACCTCTCGCCTCAATAACGATGACTTTCTTGCAACTCTCCTGACGGATGTCGCGAATGATCAAGAATGCCCCCAACAAGACGATCAAGATCGCTATAACGAAAACACCCCAACTTAGTGCATCAGCGTTGCCAGCCGAGTCCCATCTGAAAATAAAGGGCCCTTGGGCTGTAGGTATCGTTACACCAACCGTAAGTCCTACAAGTACAACAGCAAAGAGTGGCACCCCAAACTTAATCAGTGTTACACCCGCTGATCGTCGCCTGAAGATCCAGTCAATAAATGACCGCACAAAGTAGTTCATCTATGGTACTACTCCAATATATTGACTTGTGAAGGGTTGGCGTTTCGGCAAAACAGGGTGCAGGAGCAGGAGACTCTGTGCCACCAGTGCAATCTGACGATCAATAATATAGCGAACTCGATTCCCCGTTCCCCCTTAACCAAATCGATCATTGAGGCAACGTCCTGAGTACTCGGCGTCACCAAAAACCGAGGATGGGAGTGCCACTCTCCCAAGTAGTTATATCGATCATATTGATGTCCCGTTTCGCGAAAGAAAGCGCACAAAGCTGCGGCATGGGCCTCTGAACCACGTACAAAATGAGCCCTTCCACCAGTCTGACTATCAATTGACAAATCGACGACCCGAAAATGACCTGGTGCGATCTGTTCTCCCATCAGTACACCACCAATTTCCCGGCTACCAGCGGCCCTGAGCGCTCTTCGCAACTTGTCCTTGACGTGTTTCGCTATCTCAACTTGCATCGCCTGCTCCCGGCAGCAGGTCTGCTAGCAATTGCTTAAGAGCCTCGGAATCACCTGCCTGCTTTACTGGGTCCCACCCATCGCTTGCACCGAGGTCAATTGGTCGTACGTCGAAGGGCGCGGTGAATATCCACCTCTCCGCCATTCCGATCAGGTAGGCGGAATAAGGGAAAATCGTCGAGTTGGGGCGGGCAAGAAGATCAATGGCGTAACGAGACAAATGTGCTGCAACAACGGAAACATCTGCGTCATCAGCAATCAAAGGCTCCCCTGCGCCGTCAACCACCGAGTAAGGCAGTGAAGCGCCGTCTTCAGGCCACTCGACCCCCTGCTCCGCGTACCAGGCCTCTATCCGTTGTCGAGCAACGAGAGGAGTTGGATCTATCCCTGGGCGTAGGCGAACGACAATGCCACCAACGCCGCCACCGAATACTTGCGCCCAGCACATTTGTTTCTTTGCTCTACGTGCAATGGACGCGCATAGATTAAAGACCCCCGGATCGGCACTGGCATCAATAATCAAATCACAGTCTGCGATGCACTCCATCGTCGCAGAAGTTGCCTCACCACTTTCCTGCCCACCCAAGACTGTAGTGCGACTAAGAACTTCGCAATCAGTACTGACTTCCCGAAGCCGGGCTGACAGGGCTTGGGACTTATGCATTCCAACCGCCCGCCAGTCGAGCTCGTTTCGAACCAGGTTGCCCGAAGCAAGCACATCCCCATCTACGAGTACAAACCGTTCAACTCCTGATCGGGCAAGGTGCATAGCTACTTTAGATCCTACGGAACCGCAGCCGACTACTGCGACTTTCGAAGCTTTGAGCCGAAAGTACTCAGGATCGAGGCGCACGCCATCAAGCTCGGCAAAGACTTGGTCGTAGTTGATAAGCTTCCGGGATCCAACGTCGCCGAAGACCATTGAGACCAAAATGGTAGCGCCGTCGAAGATAATTACCATCATGAGTCCAGACGCTTGCAGTAGCTCGGCGACCAAAGATTGGAAGCCATGGCGCTCTAGGATCACAATCACATCATCAAGCGTCCGACATCCGACAGCCCCGCCCTCAGGCAAACGGACCACCTTACCCGCTAACGAGCTAGCCCCGTAACCGCGCCTCTTAGGCTCGCTCCAGATAGTAACGTCCGCAGAACCGATACGTGCAAGCTGCGCCGCATAAACGCCGGAATAAGAGTGCTCCTGAACTTCAGCGTCTACCGCATTCCCCTCTTCGACCATTAACAAGCCGGCCCATACGTTCCGCGAGTAAAGGAAGCGAAACACTGCATTTCTCGCTCGCTGAGCCGGAAGGGTTCGGTGCTCTGATAGTGCGGGTTCACCAGTTATCTGTTCAGATGACAGCAAGCGATAAGCACTATCAATCATCATGGAGCCCGTGATTTCTGGCGTCCAATTGTCGGGACGGTACTGCAAACAGAGCTCACCGGCTGCACCGTATTGATGCCCCGACAACCGAATCCCATCCCGCGGAACAACCGAAGGTGCTGTATCTGGAAAAAATTCAGGATAAATAAGTGTCAGCGGAATAATCCGCTCACCCACTTGCAAATCGAAGTCAGCAGCAATCCGCAAGTCAGGCGCTAGCCGCCACGTTACGGTCCTGATCCAGGAGTTCTGATCTGCCAAGTCCGAGACAGCAGCACGCTCGGACTGTGCACGACCGGGTTCCTCCGCCCACCAAATCAAGCGAACCCCCTAGGCAAAGTTGGCTCCCGTCGAGTGTTCGGAAAAACCGGAGCACTAGCTGCGGCAGCACCGACTCCGGCCGCGGCTGTGGCGGGACGTAGCATGGTTCCGGGAGGTGGTTCGAGACGCATGGCAGCCCTGTCAGCCACTGCTCCCATCCGAGGCTGGATGCTTTCGATCAAGCGACGCTTCTCGACCTGGCCCGCAAGTGTTTCGAAGTCCTGACGGGCCTGCCGCAACCATTCAAAGAACGCTGCTTCCCGTTCAGGATGCTCAGGCCACTTATCTGCAAAATTTTCGAGAGGGTCGGAAGGGTTGCGAATGATGCAATGCTGCCCATCATGCTCGATGAACTGGTCCATTCGCGAAAGGATCGAATATAGAGCGTCTGCAATCTGTTCTTCATTGTCGTAAGCATGAGCGGCAAGCGTGGTGATGATGATCGAAATGGGACGCTCCTCATACCGTCCTTCAAACATACCGTCACGGTGACGCTTCAAAATCATAATGGCAGACTGGAGAGGCGTCCGAACTCTATAGTCCGGAATATCCTCCACGCTAGCTTTGATAGATTCAGCCAGCGCCCGCCTACGCCGTTCGAATAGTTCTCCCATCCGTTGTCTGAACCACTCGGCATATCCTTTAGGGTTCGAACGCTGCCAGTCTTCCGAGATCACGTTATAAACAGGCGACTCGATGTCGGTGATAACCATTGCTGTCTCAGACCATTTCAAGTCCAATCCGCGAGTTTCAAGCAACAAGCGCTGACGGGCTGCGCTGGGGACAGAGGGAACGATATCCATATGGAACTGAGCACCATCCGCATAGTCCAGGACCCAGCAACGGCGCCCTTCGCGCATGGGCTTAATCATGCTCTGAGCATTACGATAGGCCTCTATCTCATCGCCGACTAACGCTTTCAGTTTGCTCTGAGTAAGATCCGTCGTACCAAGATTGCGAAGCAAACAAACAGAATCGACGTCGTACTCCTCCTTATCATTCAAAGGACGAATTGCAGTACCCAGCCGAAAGGACCCCTGCACGTAAACCTGCGGATCGTACTTGACGACGGTGGATTCCGAGCGGTGGAGCCATTCACCAAGTGACGCATAGCTACGGCGCGCCTGCTCGTATCGTGATTCACTGATTGCAAGCTCGTCCGCTAGCGCGGCGAGAAAATCTTCGGCGGTTTTTGTCGGCAACTTTCTATCCTCCCTGGTTTGGTCAGTGTTCTAAAATTAAAATGCCATCATCGATTAGAAGCGCGAAGGTGCATAGTTGTCCAGCTTAACGAAGGCTCAGCTCTAGGACTGAATAACCCCAAGATTGCCGAAGCGCCAACGCTAGTAACCTTGACCGCTTCACGATGGAAGCTTTCTATTTCGATGCCCGCCGATGTCGCTGAGATGGGCCATCTCTCCGCCCAGCACCGTCCTTGGTGTTGTAGTTCGGAAGACGAATGACACGAAAATGGGCGGAGGGACTGCTTTTCGACCAATTGCGACATTCCGCTCTTGGCCGATAACCAACTTTGATCGTCGTGGTTGACCATTCCGGAAAAGCTGTACGACGCATTTTTCTTCTCGGTTGGCTTGGGTTCGACGCCTTCGAAGGTTGCAGGAAAAGTATCTGGGCGATACCCTCTCACCGTCGCTGCCAATTCAGCGACCGGGCTTGGTAACCCGAGGAAAATCACTGCGCAACAGTGCTATGCGTCCGCAGGCGCTTTTTTTTCGCCTGCGATCTGCGTTATGGCGGCTGTGCGTGGGACGTCTTCGGACGTGCCGGTTTCCTTGATTTCCCGGTTTACCAACCTGCGCACAGCTGCCACCCATTCGCTTGGTAACGAATGCGGCAGCTCTTCAAATTAAGGAGCTTCACAATGCGCAGAATCAAACCGTACGAAATTTGGCTTCCCCCTTTACGCAGTTACCAATCGCATACCGCCCTCCCCCATTGCCTCTCCATCCCCGGAGATGCCCAATGACCGACCAACCAACGCTAACTACCATCGGCCTGACCCCCGCCATCTACTGCGGCGATCAAGCCCTGTTCCACGTCACCTGCAACGTCCCCCTCGGCGATGCATTAATCATGGCTTCCGATTTCCTCTTCCTCGCGAAAGCACTCACCAAGGATGCGGCGTACCCAAGCGACACGAACTACCACGCGTGCGCTGCGCATTACCTGACGGCGATGGGTATGGCGGTGGTTGATGATGTGCGGAAGGTGCTGGAGCGGGATCAGGCTTGCGGGCCGGCCTCTAAGCGGACTGAGGGTGACGGCTGACATTTGGTTGCGCTGAGGCCTGTTTGGTGTGGATTGCTTGTGATGGTGGTAGCTGGTTCAGCATTGATGTTGGCTGGGCTGGCGCTATCGCGGGCAAGCCCGGCTCCCACAGGGATTGTGGTGGGCTGGCGGGCATTGTTTGGCTGTTTGATGTGAGTGGGTTTTAGGTTCAGCTTTGGGATTTTTGTTGTTTGGGCTGGCGCTATCGCCAGCAGGCTGGCTCCCACAGGGATTGTGGTGGGTTGGCGGGTAGTGTTTGGCTATTTGATGTGAGTGGGTTTTAGGTTCAGCTTTGGTATTTTTGTAGTTTGGGTTGGCGCTATTGCCAGCAGGCTGGCTACCACAGGATTTTGGTGGGCTGGCGGGCATTGTTGGGCTGTTTGATGTGAGTGGGTTTTTGGTTCAGCTTTGGGATTTTTGTTGTTTGGGTGGGCGCTATCGCCAGCAGGCTGGCTCCTACAGGGGTTGTGTGTGTGGGGCTGGCATTCGGGGTCGGCCTCGATTTTTCGGGTATTTTTTACTGTTCGGCTTTGGGTGATTTGGCTTTCGGTTTGAAGCTGATAACTACTCGCGCCCCTTTACCTTGATCCCGTTTTTCTGAAGCACTGGGGGTTCGAATTGCCCGCCAAAATTTAGAAGGCCTTGCATTGCAGGGCCTTTTTTTCGCCTGTGGATAACATGGATGTAGCAGCATCCAAAACTCGCAACGCTTGATCTCCCTGTCCGAGCGATATGACATTTGAACCGCACGCCATCCCCCATGACCTGACCCCGCTACCCCATGACTTCCGGGAATACCCCCATACCCATTCATCGATTGCACCCGCTATCGAATAAACGGTTATCTAAGCCCCAGCGAAGACGCAAAGCGAACCACCCGCAGCAACACCCTGCCCGGTTCGCACCTAAAAAATGCCTTTAAAGGCGATAAGAATAATCAGTCTGGGGAATCGCACGATATGAAGTATCCATTGCGGCCGTTGGTTTTTTGGCCAACGTTTCTGATCTTGCTGGCAGCGGTGATTGCAAGTTACGTCGACCTGAATGCGTTCCTCGCGGTGAGCAAACAGCTCAACACGATGATCCTCAGGAATTTCTCCTGGCTGTTCAGCGCGGGCTCTTTCGCGATGGTGGTCCTCACGGCAATCGTGTACTTCTCGCCGTTGGGCAAGGTGCGCATCGGCGGTGAGCAGGCCCAGCCGTTGCTCAGCAAGTGGCGCTGGTTCATGGTCGCGTTGTGCACCACGCTTGCCGTCGGTGTGCTGTTCTGGACCACGGCCGAGCCGCTGTATCACCTGTATTCCCCACCTTCCAGCATGGCGATCGAGGCGGGTTCGGCGGCGGCGAAGACATTCGCGATGTCGACGATGTTCCTGCACTGGACCATCACCCCTTACGCGATTTATCTGGTGCCTTCGCTGGTGTTTGCGCTGGTGTTCTACAACCTGCGCGCCAACTTTTCCATTGGCTCGATGCTGCAACCGTTGCTGGGTGCCGCACGGGTCAAACGCTATGCGGGGCTGATCGACACCCTGGCGATGTTTGCACTGGTTGCGGGTATGGCGTCCTCTCTGGGCACCGGCGCGTTGACCCTGGCCGGCGGTCTGAGTCAGTACATCGGCGGAGACACCACGCCGCTGCGCTTGGCGATCATCATTGGCGTGATCGTCATCACTTTCGTCGCCTCGGCTGCCAGCGGTTTGCAGCGTGGCATCGTGATGCTGTCGTCATTCAATACCTGGATCATGCTGGCGCTGGGGTTGTTCGTGCTGCTGTGCGGCCCGACGCTGTTCATGATCAGCCTGGGCGTCGAGTCCCTGGGCGTTTACCTGGACACTTTCTTCAGCCGCAGCCTCTTCACCGGCGCCGCCAGTGGTGACAGCTGGCCGCAAAGCTGGACGATTTTCTACTGGTCGGTCTGGTTCGCCTGGGCCCCGGTCAGTGCCTTGTTTCTCGGCAAGATCGGTCGTGGCTATACCGTCCGCGAGTTCATCCATATCAACATGCTCTACCCGGCGCTGTTCACCGCGCTGTGGATCTGTATTTTCTCCGGTTGCAGCCTGTACTTCGACGCGCTGGGCGATGGCAGCTTGAACCGTGTGCTCAACGAGCAAGGCGTCGAGCACGTGCTGTACCAGATGTTCCAGCAGTTGCCGGCCAGTGGCCTGATGGTCGCCTTCCTGTTGTTCATTGCGTTCATTTCTTTCGTCACGGCAGCGGACTCCAGCACCGACGTGATCTCCAACCTGTGCAGCAAGGGCGTCACCGCGGATTCGGATCTGGACGGTAACCCGATGCTCAAAGTGGTGTGGGGCGTGATCATCGGGACGGTGTCGTGGGTGATGGTGGCCTTCGTCGGCATCGACGGGGTGAAGATGCTGTCCAACCTGGGCGGGCTGCCGGGAATGATTCTGGTGCTGCTGGCCAGTACCTCGCTGATTTACTGGCTGAGGAATCCGGCGCTGCTGGACGTGAAAACCGTTCCAGTCAACCAGGCCACCCGAGCCCGGGAGATGCCCGTCGGCGCCACCCCAACACCGGAGCTCTCGCGATAAAACCGCCTCTGGCCTGACCCCTTCCCGTTTCAGCAAGCGCCTGCCTCCCCGATGTTTGGGGGAGGCATTGGCTCGCGATCAACATTTGAATATTGCTTTGGAGTCTCCGATGGACATCATCACCGAGTTTGCCCACACGGTTCGTGAAATCGAGCATTGCCTGATCCCGTTGCGCGATGGCACTCAACTGGCGGCGCGCATCTGGCTGCCCGAAACGGCGGGTGAGCAGGCGTTCCCGGCGATCCTCGAGTACCTGCCTTATCGCAAGCGTGACGGCACGGCCGTACGTGATGCGCTGACCCACCCGTGGATGGCCGGTCAGGGGTACGTGTGCATTCGTGTGGACATGCGCGGCAACGGCGAGTCCCAAGGCTTGATGGCCGACGAGTACTTGCTCCAGGAACAGAATGACGCGCTGGAAGTGATCGAGTGGCTGTGCCAGCAATCCTGGTGCGACGGCAACGTCGGCATGATGGGCATCTCGTGGGGCGGCTTCAACGGCTTGCAGGTGGCGGCGCGTCAACCTGAAGCCTTGAAGGCGATCATCACGTTGTGCTCCACCGATGACCGTTATGCCGATGACATCCATTACAAGGGCGGCAACTTGCTGATGGAGAACTTCGGCTGGGCGGCGACCATGCTCAACTTCAGCGCAGCGGTGCCCGATCCATTGCTGGTGGGCGATAGCTGGAAAGGCCTGTGGCAGGAGCGTCTGGACGCCATGCCGTTGCTGGCCGAGACCTGGCTGCAACACCAGACGCGCGACGACTACTGGCGCCATGGTTCGGTGTGTGAGGATTATTCGGCGATCAAGGCGGCGGTCTACGCCGTGGGCGGTTGGGGCGATGCGTACAAGAATGCCGTACCGCGCCTGATGGAAAATCTCCAGTGCCCGAAAAAAGCCATGATCGGGCCGTGGATTCACAAGTACCCGCACTTTGCGGTGCCCAACCCGGCCATCGGTTTCCTGCAGGAAGCCAAGCGCTGGTGGGATCACTGGCTCAAGGGTATCGACAATGGCGTGATGGACGAGGCCACGTGCACCTTCTATCTGCAAGATGTACTGCCTCCTAAGGGCAGCTACGCCGAGCGCCCGGGCATCTGGGTCCAGACCACCGGCTGGCCGGACCCGCAGGTTCAATGGACGGACTTCAGCCTCGACGAACAAGGTTTGAGCCAGGGCCAACAGTCGTTGAGCGCTTCACGCAGCATCTGTTCACCGCTGACCACCGGCCTGCATCAGGGCGAATACTGCGCGATCTGGTTCGGCCCCGATGGCCCAACCGACCAGCGCCGCGACGATGCGCAGTCCCTGTGCTTCGACTCCCAACCGCTGACCGAGCCGCTGGCGTTGCTGGGGGATGTGCGCCTGAAGTTGCGCCTGAGCAGCGACACCGCCTGTGGGCAACTGGTCGCCCGACTCAACGCCGTCGCACCGGATGGTCAGGTCAGCCAGCTCACCTATGGCGTGCTGAACCTCAACCTGCGCGACGACTTCGCCCAGCTGACGCCGCCTGTGCCGGGCGAGCCAATGGACGTCACGTTGAGCCTGGATCAGGTGGGTGTCCGACTGCCGACCGGTTATCGTTTGCGCCTGGCGCTCAGTACCGCCAGTTTCCCGCTGCTGTGGCCGAGCCGCGAACTGACCACCCTGACGTTGTTGCCCGGCCTGCAAAGCGTGCAACTCCCGGTGTTCACCGGCGAGGCAGTGGAATGCCCGTTCGAAGCGCCGCAAAGTGCGCCACCGGTGGCCCTGGAAGTCCTGCGCGCCGCCGCGCCCAAGCGTACCTTGATCGAAGATGTCAGCAGCGGTGAAGTGTGCGTACGCATCGAAGACGACCTGGGTGCGGTGCGCTTTCTCGACCATGGCTTGTGGGTCGATCAGCGTTGCACCGAGGAATACCGCACCTTGCCGTGGGACCCGTTGTCGACGCGTGCCGATATTCAATGGCAGTACCGCGTCGGGCGCGAGCAGTGGTCAGTCGAGGTCGACAGCAGCCTGCATTTGCGCGCGGATGATCAATGGTTCTACGTGGACGCCGAGCAGGTGGCCCGGGAGAACGGCAAGCAGGTGCATCACCGCCAATGGAGCAAACGCGTCGCCCGAGTCGCACTGTGAGTCCGGGAATGGCAGGATGTTCCGGAATCTGATTACCGGTCGACCCCAGTTCGCTGGGGTTACCTCTTGCCAGTGGATACTTCATGTCGCGCCGAAACGTCGATCTCCCACCGCTCAACTGTCTGCAGACCTTTGAGGCCGCCGCCCGTCATTTGAGTTTTACCCAGGCGGCCCACGAGTTGAACCTGACCCAAAGCGCGGTCAGCCGACAGATCAAGCGTCTGGAAGAAGACCTGGCGCGCCCGCTGTTCCACCGTCTGACGCTGGGCATCAGCCTGACGCCGGCCGGTGAGCGTTACTTCCGCACCATCCAGCGGCTGTTGCGCGAGCTGGACCGCGAATCCGCCGAACTGCGCCGCCGTGGCGCGGATCGGCAACTCACCCTGGCCAGCACGCCGACCATCAGTTCGATCTGGCTGGCAGCGCTGTTGCCGCACTTCCAGAGCCAGCACCCGGACCTGGACATCCGCATTCTGTGCAGCGAAAGTCCGAGCCATCTGGACGTCAGCGAATACGACCTGGGCTTGTTCTATCACCTCGATGAATTGCCCGCGCCCCATGGTCTGGAGCTGTCACCGGTGTTTGAAACCGAGGAGGTGATCGCCGTCTGCAGCCCCGGTTATCTGCAGCGCCGCGGCGAGATTCGGGACGCGACGCATCTGCTCGAAGGCCACACCCTGCTGATCGTGGAAGACCATTACCACGACTGGCTGACCTGGGCCGACTGGTTCTCCGATGCCGGCGCCAGCTACCACAGCCCGAGGCACGCCTTGCGCACCAACAGCTACCAATTGCTGATGCAGTCGGCGGTCATGGGCCAAGGGGTTTCCCTGGGCTGGAAAAGCCTGCTTGAAGGCGAGCTGGCGTCGGGCCGCCTGCAGATGGCATTACCCCACAGCATGCGCAGCCGTGGCCGCCTGTACCTGATGCAACCGCACCACCGCAACCCGCTGCCTGCCGTTCGCAGTTTCCAGCACTGGTTACTGGCGCATGCCGACGCTTTGAAAACAAACCCCTGATGTTTCGCCTTGGGTCATCACGATCAATAGACGTCAGCGCTAACAAGAGGGGGCATAGGTGTCGAAAATGCCTAAAGCGCGAGCTCTTCCGGTACAGTGCCGCTCCCCGGTAATTGGATCCGGGCGCTTTTCCATGGAGTAACACCTTGAAGTCCTTCGGTAAAATCATCGCTTCTGCAGTATGTGGTTTGGTTCTTGCGGGCTGCACCGGCACCGCTATGAAGTCCCCGCATTACGAAAGCAATCAGTACACCGTGGTTGGCCACAGTGAGGCCAGCGCTACAGGCCTGATGCTGTTCGGTCTGATCCCGATTCGTCAGAACTCCCGTTTTGTTCGCGCGCAGGATGCTGCAATCCAGGCCAAGGGTGGCGATGCACTGATCAATACTCAAGTGCAGGAAAAGTGGTTCTGGGCCTGGGTCCTGAACGGCTACACCACCACCGTCTCCGGCGATGTGATCAAGCTGAAAACGGCTAACTAAGCAGCGCTCGGCTCGAAAAAGCCCGGTTCGCCGGGCTTTTGTGTTTCTGGCGTTTGGGAAGGTGGACTCATCTGGATAAGTTTGCAGCAGGGCTGGGCTGGCGCTATCGCCAGCAGGCTGGCTCTCACGGGGGTTTTGTGGAGTGGCTCAATGCATCTGCTCCTCGAAATACCCACGGATCTGACGCTGTTTCCTACCCACAATGCTTGCTATACATGCACCATCGACCGGCCCTGAGGGAATCAGGCCGGTGAGTAAACGCCTGTTGCGGCAGTCATCTAGACTCAATGGAGAGTCGTAGGCAGAACCGAACACGTCGCTTTGGTGCCGTTCGATCAATAGCCGCGTGGCAAGCTGCTCTTTATGCCCAGTAGAGGTACGGCGAAGACCGTACCGGGCACAACAAGATGCCCGTTCAGGGTGCCCTGGCCAACGGCCTGAAAATCCACGATACCGTGACGTGGTGTGAATGCCGCAGCCGACACTTTCGGACGACCGACGACCTTCTGGTTCGTCCGTGACCGTGAGGATTGCTGAATGCCTGATGAGATGCTGCACCTGCCAGTGGTCAACAGTCTGCTGGAGCGCCATAAGGGCTCCCCGGGTGCGCTGTTGCCCATTCTTCATGATATTCAGGAACGCATCGGCTACATCCCCGACGCCGCCGTCCCCGAGATTGCCCACGCCCTGAACCAGAGTCAGGCCGAGATTCGTGGCGTGATCAGCTTCTACCATGACTTCCGTACTGCACCTCCAGCGCGGCATATCCTGCGTCTGTGCCGCGCCGAGTCCTGCAAGAGTCGCGGCGCCGAGCAGTTGGCGGCGCAGTTGCGCGATCGTCTGCAGCTCGATGACCACGGCAGCAGCGCCGACGGCAGCATCAGTTTGCGTCCGGTGTATTGCCTCGGCGCCTGCGCCTGTTCGCCTGCTCTGGAGCTGGATGGCCGGGTGCATGCGCGACTGAGTGCCGAGCGTCTGGATGCCTTGCTCGATGCTTGCCGGGAGGACGCGTGATGCCTCTTTATTTGCCTGCTGATTCGCTGGCCCGTGCCGTGGGCGCTGATGAGGTGTCCGTCGCTCTGATTACCCAGGCCCGGGAACGCAATCTGCCGCTGGAGTTGCAGCGCACCAGTTCGCGCGGCTTGTACTGGCTGGAACCGCTGCTGGAAGTGGACAGCCCGCAAGGCCGGATCGGTTTCGGCCCACTGACCGCTGCCGATGTGCCGTCCGTGCTCGACGCGCTGCAAGGCGAACCATCCGCGCATCCACTGGCCTTGGGGCTGGTAGAAGAATTACCGTATCTGAAGACGCAACAACGCCTGCTGTTCGCCCGCGCCGGCATCACTCGGCCGCTGTCCCTGGACAATTACCGGGCCCACGGCGGATTCGAGGGTTTGCACAGGGCCGTCAAAATAGGCGGCGAGCACACTGCGACTGAAGTGTTCGATTCAGGCCTGCGTGGCCGTGGCGGCGCAGCGTTTCCAGCCGGGATCAAATGGCGCACGGTGCGCGCTACCGAGGCGGCGCAAAAGTACATTGTGTGCAACGCCGACGAAGGCGACTCCGGCACCTTTGCCGACCGTATGCTGATGGAAGGCGACCCTTTCCTGCTGATCGAAGGCATGGCCATTGCCGGTCTTTGCGTCGGCGCCACTTATGGCTACATCTATGTGCGCTCGGAATACCCCGACGCCGTGGCCACGTTACGTGCAGCGCTGAACATCGCCCGTTCCGCCGGCTACCTGGGCGCGAATGTCGGCGGCAGCGGTCAGGCCTTCGACATGGAAGTGCGCGTCGGTGCCGGTGCCTACATCTGCGGTGAGGAAACCGCGCTGCTGGACTCCCTCGAAGGCAAGCGCGGGATCGTTCGCGCCAAGCCGCCCATCCCCGCCTTGAAAGGTTTGTTCGGCGAACCGACCCTGGTGCACAACGTGCTGACCCTGGCCTCGGTGCCGCTGATTCTGGCCAAGGGCGCGCAGTTTTATCGTGATTACGGCATGGGCCGTTCCCTGGGCACCATGCCTTTCCAATTGGCGGGCAATGTTCGTCACGGCGGTCTGGTGGAACGGGCGTTTGGCCTGACCTTGCGCGAACTGGTGGAAGGCTACGGCGGGGGTACCGCCAGTGGCCGACCATTGAAGGCTGTGCAAGTGGGCGGTCCGCTCGGAACGTGGGTGCCGCCGTCGCAGTTCGATACGCCGCTGGATTACGAAGCGTTTGCCGCCATGGGCGCGATGCTCGGGCACGGTGGTGTGGTGGTGGCGGATGACACGCTGGACATGTCCCAAATGGCGCGTTTTGCGATGCAGTTCTGCGCCGAGGAATCCTGTGGCAAATGCACGCCCTGCCGAATCGGGTCGACCCGTGGCGTGGAGGTGATCGACCGCCTGCTGGCCGCACCGGACCAGAACGGTCGAGATGCGCAGGCCATTATCCTCAAGGACCTGTGCGACACGATGCAATACGGTTCGCTTTGTGCGTTGGGCGGCATGGCCCCGTTTCCGGTGGCCAGCGCTCTCAAGTACTTCCCCGCCGACTTCGGTCTGCAGCCTTCGGAGGCCGAGCAATGATCACTCTCTTCGACCCGAAAACCGACATCGATCTGGGCACGCCTGCCCGCGACAGCCAGGTGCAAATCACCCTGAACATCGACGGTCGCAGCATCAGCGTGCCCGAAGGCACCTCGGTAATGCGCGCCGCTGCACTGCTGGGCACCACCATTCCAAAACTCTGTGCCACCGACAGCCTGGAAGCCTTTGGTTCCTGCCGCATGTGCCTGGTGGAAATCGACGGGATGCGCGGCTATCCGGCCTCCTGCACCACGCCGGTCACCGAAGGCATGAGCGTGCACACCCAGACGCCGAAGCTCGCAACCCTGCGGCGCAACGTCATGGAGTTGTACATCTCCGATCACCCGCTGGACTGCCTGACCTGCTCGGCCAACGGCAACTGCGAATTGCAAACCGTGGCCGGCCAGGTCGGTCTGCGGGAAGTGCGTTACGGCTATGAAGGTGATAACCATCTGGACGATGTGAAGGACACCTCCAACCCCTATTTCGATTTCGACCCGAGCAAGTGCATCGTCTGCAACCGCTGCGTGCGCGCGTGCGAAGAAACCCAGGGCACCTTTGCCCTGACCATCACCGGGCGCGGTTTTGAATCCCGGGTGGCCGCCGCTGGGGGTGACAACTTCCTCGACTCCGAATGCGTGTCCTGCGGCGCCTGTGTGCAAGCCTGCCCGACCGCGACCCTGATGGAAAAAAGCGTGGTCGAACTGGGTCAACCCGAACGCAGCGTGATCACCACCTGTGCCTATTGCGGCGTGGGCTGCTCGTTCCGTGCCGAGATGAAAGGCGACAAGCTGGTGCGCATGGTTCCGGATAAAAACGGCCAGGCCAACCACGGCCACTCTTGCGTCAAAGGGCGCTTCGCCTGGGGTTACGCCACCCACCCGGATCGCATCACCAAACCGATGATCCGCCAGCACATCAACGACCCGTGGCAGGAAGTCAGCTGGGAGGAAGCGGTGACCTATGCCGCCAGCGAATTCCGTCGGTTGCAGCAGAAATACGGCCGCGATTCCATTGGTGGTATCACCTCCAGTCGCTGCACCAACGAAGAAACCTACCTGGTGCAGAAACTGGTTCGCGCGGCGTTCGGCAATAACAACGTCGACACCTGTGCGCGGGTCTGCCACTCGCCAACCGGCTATGGCCTGAAGCAAACCCTGGGCGAGTCCGCCGGCACTCAGAGTTTCGATTCGGTGATGAAGGCCGACGTGATCCTGGTGATGGGCGCCAACCCCAGCGATGCCCACCCGGTGTTCGCATCGCAACTCAAACGCCGCCTGCGTGAAGGCGCACGGCTGATCGTCATCGACCCGCGGCGTATCGATCTGGTGGACTCGGTTCATGCCCGTGCCGAACTGCACCTGGCCCTGCGTCCGGGCACTAACGTGGCCATGCTCAACGCCCTGGCCCATGTGATCGTCACTGAAGGTTTGCTCGATCAGGCGTTTATCGACGCCCGTTGCGAGGGCAGCGATTTTGCTCGCTGGAGCGAGTTCGTCAGTCGTGCTGAAAACTCGCCTGAAGTCCTTGGCGAGATTTGCGGCGTGGCGCCTGCCGACATCCGCGCCGCCGCCCGCCTGTTTGCCAGCGCCGGCAACGCGGCGATCTACTACGGCCTTGGCGTTACCGAACACAGCCAGGGCAGCACTGCGGTCATGGGCATTGCCAACCTGGCCATGGCCACCGGCAACATCGGTCGTGAAGGCGTGGGCGTGAACCCGCTGCGGGGGCAGAACAACGTTCAGGGCTCCTGCGACATGGGCTCGTTCCCCCACGAGTTGCCCGGTTACCGGCACATCTCCAACGAGGTGGTACGCGCGGAGTTTGAACAGGCGTGGAACGTCACCCTGCAACCTGACCCGGGCCTGCGTATTCCCAACATGTTTGAGGCTGCGCTGGGCGGCACGTTCAAGGGCTTGTATTGCCAGGGTGAAGACATCGCCCAGAGTGATCCGAATACACAGCACGTGACGGCAGCGCTGTCGGCGATGGAGTGCATCGTGGTGCAGGACATCTTCCTCAACGAAACCGCCAAGTTCGCCCACGTGTTCCTGCCGGGCTGTTCGTTCCTGGAAAAGGACGGCACCTTCACCAACGCCGAGCGACGCATTTCGCGAGTGCGCAAGGTCATGGAACCGCTGGGCGGCAAGGCCGACTGGGAAGGCACCGTGGCGTTGGCCAACGCCTTGGGCTATCCGATGAACTACTCACATCCATCGGACATCATGGATGAAATCGCCAGCCTGACGCCGACCTTCACCAACGTCAGCTACGCCGAACTGGATCGTCACGGCAGCTTGCAATGGCCGTGCAACGCCGCGGCACCGGACGGCACGCCGACCATGCACATCGAGCAGTTCGTGCGCGGCAAGGGGCGCTTCATGCTCACCGGGTATGTGCCCACCGAGGAGAAGGTCAACGGCCGTTATCCGTTGCTGCTGACCACCGGGCGCATCCTCAGCCAGTACAACGTCGGCGCCCAGACACGGCGCACCGACAACGTCGCCTGGCATGACGAAGACCGCCTGGAAATCCACCCGACCGATGCCGAAAGCCGTGGCATCAATGAAGGTGACTGGGTCGGTATCGGCAGCCGCGCCGGGCAGACCGTGTTGCGGGCGCGGGTCACTGAACGGGTCGCGCCGGGTGTGGTGTACACCACCTTCCACTTCCCGGAATCGGGGGCCAACGTCATCACCACCGACAACTCCGACTGGGCGACCAACTGTCCGGAATACAAGGTCACCGCCGTGGAAGTCAGCCGCGTGTACCACCCTTCCGAGTGGCAAAAACGCTTCCAGGCCTTCAGCGAAGAACAGGCCCGCCTGCTCAAGGATCGCCGTCAGGCCCGTGGCGCGAAAGCGGAGGTACGCCGATGAGCACGGACAACCTGATCAAGATGGTCAACCAGATCGCCCAGTACTTCTCCAGCGAACCGGACCAGCACGCGGCCGTACTCGGCGTGCGCAATCATCTGCAAATGTTCTGGACGCCGGGCATGCGCAAGGAATTGCTGGCCTGGCAAACAGAGCACCACGGGGCAGACATGCACCCACTGGCGCAAGAAGCGGTCAGTGGCGCAGGTTGGGGGCCATAAACACCGTCCAAAAAACAGTGAAACCCTGTGGGAGCTGGCAAGCCAGCTCCCACAGGGTTTGTGGCGCTCCCAACTATCACAGCCAACACAAATCAACTGTAGGAGCTAGCCTGCTAGCGATAGCGTCCGTTCAGCCAACATCATCATCGCCTGACCCACCGCCATCGCTGGCAAGCCAGCTCCCACAGGGTTTGTGGCGCTCCCAACTATCACAGCCAACCCAAAACAACTGTGGGAGCTAGCCTGCTAGCGATGGCGTCCGTTCAGCCAACATCATCATCGCCTGACC
>NZ_JBYVMF010000025.1:0-5105 GCF_058145095.1 Pseudomonas sp. MDV22-iso1 | reverse complement strand
CACCGCCATCGCTGGCAAGCCAGCTCCCACAGGGTTTGTGGCGCTCCCAACTATCACAGCCAACCCAAATCAACTGTAGGAGCTAGCCTGCTAGCGATGGCGTCCAGTCAGCCAACATCATCATCGCCTGACCCACCGTCATCGCGAGCAGGCTCACTCCTACAGGGTCCATGGTGTTCTCAACTATCACAGCCAACCCAAAACAACTGTGGGAGCTGGCTTGCCAGCGATCGCGTCCGTTCAGCCAACATCATCATCGCCTGACCCACCGTCATCGCTGGCAAGCCAGCTCCCACAGGGTTTGTGGCGCTCCCAACTATCTCAGCCAACCCAAATCAACTGTAGGAGCTAGCCTGCTAGCGATGGCGTCCGTTCAGCCAACATCATCATCGCCTGACCCACCGCCATCGCTGGCAAGCCAGCTCCCACAGGGTTTGTGGCGCTCCCAACTATCACAGCCAACACAAATCAACTGTAGGAGTGAGCCTGCTCGCGATGGCGTCCGTTCAGCCAACATCATCATCGCCTGACCCACCGCCATCGCGAGCAGGCTCACTCCTACAGGGGTCCGTGGCGTTCACAAAGGCAATCAATTCACAGCAAATGCTGGGAAATCAGTTTCGACACTTCAACCATCGACGTCCTGCCGGTGAATTCAAACTTCACTTTGCCCAACGACGAGAAATAGATTTCCAGCTCGGAGTCCAGGTCGAAGGTGCCTGAGGTTTCCACCGAATACGCCACGATGTTTTTGTACGGCAACGAGGTGAAGTCTTTTTTGCTGCCGGTCAAACCCTGGACGTTGACCGCGATGATCCGTTTGTTGGTAAACACCACGCCATCGCGCATGGATTTGTAGGAGTCGATAACCGTCTCCCCGTCCAGCAGCAAGGCCGTGACGCGTTCGGCGTATTCGTCGTTCTGCTTGAGCTTGAAGAAACCCTTGTTGTTGAAGTCGATCATGGCCATTCCCTGTTGTTCAAAACTGGTATCTAACCATGCCAATTAACCTTTGGGCTCCTCCTGTCGATCCGCCCCCGTCACGCGCACCGCAATTTCAATCCCCCGAATGCACAGTGCTGCAAAAATCGCCGTCATCAGGATGCCGTTAAACCCCAGCAAAATCGCCAGCACCCGCGAGATGGCCAGTTTCGGCACCAGCTCCCCATACCCGATGGTCAAGCCCGTGACGAAACCAAAGTAAATGCCATCGAACGGGCCCCATCCTTCCAGGTAGCTGATGATCAAGCCGAACAGCACGATCATCACAAGAAGCATGGAAATAATCGGCCAGACCACATGAAAGTAGAGCCATATGGCTTTATAGAACTCTCGACGCATTTGCGATGCTTGGGTGCGTTTCATTGGCAGGTCGTCCCGGGTTTTCAGTACTCCATCAGCTTGGCACAAGTTTGGAAAATTGACGGCCGGGCCCATAAATTGACCCGGCAGCTGTTTCCGTCAGCCCGCCTCGCTCTCGCGAATCAGCTTCTTGTTGATCTTGCCGACGCTGGTCTTGGGAATTTCCGCCACGAACTTGAACTGCTTGGGGATGGCCCATTTGTTGATGCGCCCGCCGTCAACAAAGGCTTGCAGGTGGACTTCCAGCAGCTTGCGATCAAGGTATTGCCCCGGTTCGCACACCACCATCGCCATGGGCCGTTCGCCCCATTGCTCATCGACGATGCCCACCACCGCGACCGACATCACGGCCGGATGCTCGCTGATCAGGCTTTCCAGCTCCAGAGAGCTGATCCACTCGCCGCCGGTCTTGATCACGTCTTTGATCCTGTCTTTGATTTCCACGCAACCCGATGCGTCAATGGACGCCATGTCACCGGTGTGCAGCCAGCCGTTGTGCCAGAGTTCGGCACCCTTCTCTTTATCCTTCAAATAGCCCTGGGTCAGCCACGGTGCGCGCACCACGATTTCCCCGAGGGACTCACCGTCATGGGCAACGTCGTCACCGTCGGCGCCGATGATTTTCAGGTCGACCATCGGCACCGGCGTGCCGGTCTTGATGCGGATGGGCAGCTGAGCTTCGCCGGGGAGCGCCAGGTCTTCATCGCGCAAATAGGTCAGGCACAACAACGGGCAGGTTTCCGACATGCCATAGCCGGCATGCACCACCATGCCTTTGGCGCTGGCTTCGCTGGCGATACCGAGGGTCAGCGCGCTGCCGCCCAGGAGCATTTTCCAGCCGTCGAAACGAGTCGCCTTGCCTTCTTCACAATTAAGGATCATCTGCAAAATGGTCGGCACGCAGTGAGAAAAGGTGACCTTCTCTTCGCGATAAAGCCGGACCAGGCTGTTGGGCTCATAACGACCGGGATACACCTGCTTGATCCCCATGAGTGTCGCGACATACGGCACGCCCCAGGCATGCACGTGAAACATCGGCGTGATGGGCATGTACACATCGTCGGACCGCAGCAACGGCTGGCCTTGATAGACGCCCAGGGTGCCGACGGCATTCAGGGTATGCAGCACCAGTTGGCGATGAGTGAAATACACGCCTTTCGGGTCGCCCGTGGTGCCGGTGGTATAGAACAGCGTCGCCACCGAATGCTCATCGAAGTCAGGAAACGCGTACTGGTCGGATGCTTTCTCCAGCGCGCTTTCGTACTCGCCCACCATCGGCAGACACGTATCCACAGGCACGTCGTCGGTCAGCCGCAAGAAGCCTTTGACCGTGGTCAGCCGTCCCTGAATCTGCTCCACCAGCGGCAGGAAATCATCATGCACCAGCACCAGGTCATCCTCGGCGTGGTTCATGGTGTAGAGCACCTGCTCCGGCGACAGACGAATGTTCACCGTGTGCAGTACCGCGCCAATCATTGGCACGGCGAAAAAACATTCCAGGTAGCGATGACTGTCCCAGTCGAGCAGGGCCACGGTGTCCCCGGCCTTGACCCCGGCAGCGGTCAGCGCATTGGCCAAACGCCGAATACGCTGATTGAGGGTCTGGTAGCTGTAGCGCAGTTTGTCGGCGTAGACGATTTCCCGACCCGGCTCGTAGCGCACGCCGGACAACAGCAATTGCTTGATCAGCAACGGATAGGCATAGGCGCCTTCGGCGGGCGGAATTATTTTTGTCGCCATCATGAACAGGGTTCCTTGTCCTTTCAGAATTGCTCGGTTTGCAAGGCATACAGGCATTCGCTGCCGGCCTTGGCCGAGGCACTTAACGAATGAATGCGCGGCAGCAAGCGAGCGAAGTAGAAGCGCGCAGTGGCCAGTTTGCTGGCGTAGAAATCATCCTTGGAATGGGTGCTCATGGCCGCCTTGGCCATCCGCGCCCACAGGTAGGCGTAGGCGGTATAGCCGAACACGTGCAGGTACTCGACGGAGGCCGCGCCGATTTCATTCGGGTTGTTCTGCGCGCGATCCAGCAGCCACGCGGTCAGTTCATCGAGGGTGTCGACGGCGGCGTTCAGCGGCTGAGTAAACTCGCCAAGGTCGGCGCTGGCGTTGGCGGTGAAGTTGCGAATTTCCGAGGCGAACAAACGGTAAAGCGCCCCGCCGCTGCCGACGATCTTGCGCCCGGCCAGGTCAAGGGACTGGATGCCGTTGGTGCCTTCGTAAATCTGCGTAATGCGTACGTCGCGCACCAGTTGCTCCTGGCCCCACTCACGAATGTAGCCGTGGCCGCCAAACACCTGCTGGCCGAGCACCGTGGTTTCCAGGCCCATGTCGGTCAGGAACGCCTTAGCCACCGGCGTCAGCAGCGAGACCAGTTCCTGTGCGCGGTGACGGGCCGTCGCGTCGTCGCTGAACTTGGCGATGTCCAGTTGCAGCGCCACGTAGCTGGAGAACGCGCGACCGCCTTCGTTCAGGGCTTTCATGGTCAGCAACATGCGGCGCACATCCGGATGCACGATGATAGGGTCGGCGGGCTTGTCCTTGTTTTGCGCGCCGGTGGGTGCTCGGCTTTGCAGACGATCACGGGCATATTCGACGGCGTTCTGGTATGAACGCTCGCCCTGGGCCAGGCCCTGAATACCGACGCCCAGGCGCTCGTAATTCATCATGGTGAACATTGCCGCCAAACCTTTGTTCGGCACGTCGACGATCCAGCCAGTCGCCTCGTCGAAGTTCATCACGCAGGTGGCAGAAGCCTTGATGCCCATCTTGTGTTCGATGGAGCCACAAGACAGTGCGTTGCGTTCACCCAGCGAACCGTCGTCGTTGACCAGCACCTTGGGCACCAGAAACAGCGAGATGCCCTTGGGTCCTGCGGGCGCATCGGGAAGACGCGCGAGCACCAGATGGATGATGTTTTCCGTCAGGTCATGCTCGCCGCCCGTGATGAAAATCTTGCTACCGCTGACCTTGTAGCTGCCATCGGCCTGAGGTTCAGCCTTGGTGCGAATCAAGCCCAGATCGGTGCCCGCATGGGCCTCGGTCAGGCACATCGAACCGGTCCAGATACCGGCGTACATGTTCGGCAGGTACTTGGTTTTCAGCGCTTCACTGGCGTGGGCATTCAGCGACAGGCAGGCGCCGGCCGTCAGCATCGGGTACAGGCCGAACGACAGGCTGGCCGAGTTGACCATCTCTTCGACCTGCGCCGAAATCGCCTTGGGCATGCCCATGCCACCGAACTGCGGATCACCGCCAACACCGACCCAGCCACCCTCGGCGAAAGCCCGATAAGCCTCGGCAAAACCGTCCGGAGCACTCACCGCGCCGTTGTTCCAGGTGCAGCCCTGTTCGTCACTGGCGCGGTTCAATGGCGCGATCACTTCGCCGCTGATCTTGCCGGCCTCTTCAAGAATCGCGGCGGCGGTTTCTTCGTCGATCACGTCGGCCAGGCCAGGCAGCTTGGCCCAGAGCCGGGACACCTGGAAAACCTCGTTCAGGACGAAACGCATGTCGCGCAGGGGAGCTTTGTAGTCAGACATTGTTGGCTTACTCGGAAGTGGTCAGGGCATGTGGCGTGCCCGGACGTTCAGTGGATTCAGTGGTTTCGGCTGGCACGACAGGCGCGGTGTGCGGCACCCGTTCACGCAGCAGGAAGTACGACAGGGCCGGAATCAGGATCAGCGCCCCGAGCATGTTCCACAGGAACATGAAGGTCAGCAGGATGCCCATGTCGGCCTGGA
>NZ_JBYVMF010000024.1:0-104336 GCF_058145095.1 Pseudomonas sp. MDV22-iso1 | reverse complement strand
GAGAGTAGGTCATCGTCAAGATTAAATTCCGAAACCCCTGTTTGCTAACGCAGACAGGGGTTTTGTTTTGTCCGCGAAAAAATCTCGCTCGTCGGGTTTCTATGCAACGGCTCGGGGCATGGCTATCATGCGGGCCTCATTGTGAGGCGAGACTTGCATGCTGACGTTGTTGAAGCTTCTTAAGGATGGCCGGTTTCACTCTGGCCAGGCTCTGGGCGTTGCCTTGGGTGTCAGTCGTAGCGCAGTTTGGAAACAGCTTCAGCTCCTGGAGGCTGAGCTGGGTCTGTCCATACACAAGGTGCGCGGCCGTGGTTATCAGCTGGCGGCGCCATTGATGCTGCTTGACCCTGTAGGCATAAGCGAGGCGACCCCTTCCTGCGATTGGTCAGTCTTGGTCTTCGACTCTATCGATTCCACAAATGCCGAGGCTTTGCGAGCTATCGAGCGAGGACGGGCTGCCCCGTTCTTGGTGCTTGCTGAAAGGCAAACGGCAGGTCGTGGGCGGCGCGGGCGCAAGTGGGTAAGCCCATTCGCTGAAAACGTCTATTACAGCCTGGTGTTGCGCATTGAAGGCGGAATGCGCCAGCTGGAAGGTCTTAGTCTGGTCGTCGGCCTTGCGGTGATGCACGCCTTGCGCGAGCTTGGTGTATCGGCTGCAGGTCTTAAGTGGCCTAACGACGTATTAGTCGGGCAGAAAAAAATAGCGGGCATACTGCTCGAGCTGATCGGCGATCCGGCCGACGTATGTCACGTGGTACTAGGAGTTGGCATTAACGTAAATATGCAGATGACCGATGAGGTTGATCAGCAATGGACGTCGATGCGGCTGGAGGCCGGCAAGGTGTTTGATCGCAATCAGATGGTCGCGGTGTTGAGTGAGAAGCTACAGGGCTATTTGCACCGGCACCAGGTTGAAGGATTTTCCGCTATCCAGTCGGAATGGGAGCAAAATCATCTATGGCAAGGACGAGCGGTATCGCTGATTGCTGGTGTTAACCAGGTAGATGGCGAAGTGCTTGGAATCGATAAACAAGGTGCTTTGCGCTTGAAGGTAGATGGTGTGGAAAAGAACTTTAGTGGTGGTGAGCTCAGCCTGAGGTTGCGTGATGATTCTTGAGCTCGACTGTGGAAACAGTTTTATAAAATGGCGTGTTCTCGGCGACGGTGCCGGTGAGGCGGTGGGAGAGGGTGTTGTCGATTCGGATCTGGCGTTGCTGGAGAGTCTGAATGCAATAGAGCGCCTCTCCCTGTCCTTTTGTCGTTTGGTAAGTGTCAGGACCGCCGAAGAAACCGACGCACTGACTGTCTTGCTCGTCAGCGCCTATGGCGTATCTGTTGCCTGCGCCAAACCATCTCGCGAAATGTCCGGTGTTCGTAACGGTTATGAGGAATACGAGCGGTTGGGGCTTGATCGCTGGCTAGCGATGCTGGGAGGATTTCATCTCGCGTCGGGCCCCTGCCTTGTGCTGGATTTTGGTACAGCCGTCACTGCTGATTTCATCGGTGGAGATGGCGGGCATCTCGGAGGCTTTATTTGTCCAGGGATGCCTTTGATGCGCAATCAATTGCGTACTCATACACGAAAGATCCGATATGGAGATCTCGCCGCCGAGCGGGCGCTGGAGAGCCTCGCTCCAGGTCGCACAACCGTCGAAGCGGTGGAGCGTGGATGCTCGTTAATGCTCAGGGGCTTTGTCTTGACCCAGTTGGAGCTTGCGCGCAGCTACTGGGGAGACGGCTTTTGCGTATTCCTGACCGGCGGAGATGCCGAGCTAGTAGCTGGAGTAGTGCCTGAGGCCCGTGTGGTTCCGGACCTTGTGTTCGTGGGCCTGGCGATGGCGTGTCCCTTGATCTGAGGTATTTATGCGCTGGTTGTTCCTGCTCCTGCTTGTCCTCAATGTGTTCTATTACATCTGGCATCAACAAGAGGCTCCTCTTCGAGCCAAGGACGTGACGCCGTTGAGCCTTTACCGGGGCTCGCAGCAGGATATTCGCTTGCTGAGCGAATCCACGGATGCGGCACGTGATAAGGCCAAGACGGTTCAACCGGACAGTGGGTGCCTATATGTAGGAGGGTACTCACGCCAGGAGGTGGCTCAGGCAATCGAGCGACGATTGACCGGAATGGAGATCAGGTTTCAGGCGCTGCCGAAGGATCTGCCTGATAATCCTGGCTACTGGGTGCGCGTGGCACCAGAAAGCCGCCGCTGGCTTGATGATGTGCAGCTTCAAAACCTTTCCAGAGAATTCAACGAGTTAAAACATAAAATAATGCCTTGTGAGGGGGTTGCGCCCGCAGTTTAGTTTGCATAGAATGGCGCCCGCTTCGCAGTGAAGACCTTTAGAGGTGATCAGCGCGAAGCGAGGTCAACGCAGCTAAGCTCAGGTTTTTAATGAGAAAATGCTTGACAGAAGGCTGGCATAATATAGAATGCCGGCTCGCTTAGGAGGGGTTCCCGAGCGGCCAAAGGGATCAGACTGTAAATCTGACGTCTACGACTTCGAAGGTTCGAATCCTTCCCCCTCCACCATTTTTAGCGAGAGTTGCAATCTCGCGGGTATAGTTTAGTGGTAGAACCTCAGCCTTCCAAGCTGATGATGCGGGTTCGATTCCCGCTACCCGCTCCATGTTTGCAGATCTTGCGCAGTGTTACGCTCTTGTAGCTCAGTTGGTAGAGCACACCCTTGGTAAGGGTGAGGTCAGCGGTTCAAATCCGCTCAAGAGCTCCATATAACAAGGCAGATATGAAAATATCTGCCTTTGTTTTAATGGCTTGTTTGACTTGTAAATTCTTCTCCTGAGGGTGATTTCGATGGCTAAGGAAAAGTTCGAACGTAATAAGCCGCACGTCAACGTAGGCACCATTGGTCACGTCGACCACGGTAAAACTACTCTGACTGCAGCCTTGACCCGCGTCTGTTCCGAAGTGTTCGGTTCGGCAAAGGTTGACTTCGACAAGATCGATAGCGCCCCAGAAGAAAAAGCTCGTGGTATTACCATCAACACCGCTCACGTTGAGTACGATTCGGCCGTGCGTCACTACGCACATGTTGACTGTCCTGGTCACGCCGACTACGTAAAAAACATGATTACTGGTGCTGCACAGATGGATGGTGCGATTCTGGTTTGCTCGGCCGCTGATGGTCCGATGCCTCAAACCCGTGAGCACATTCTCCTGTCGCGCCAGGTCGGCGTTCCATACATCGTTGTCTTCCTGAACAAGGCTGACATGGTAGATGATGCGGAGCTGCTTGAGTTGGTTGAGATGGAAGTGCGCGACCTGTTGAGCACTTACGATTTTCCTGGTGATGACACTCCGATCATCATCGGTTCGGCGCTGATGGCGCTGAATGGTCAAGACGATAACGAGATGGGCACCACCGCCGTCAAGAAGTTGGTCGAGACTCTGGATAGCTATATTCCGCAGCCTGAGCGCGCTATTGATAAGCCGTTTTTGATGCCTATCGAGGATGTATTCTCGATCTCCGGTCGTGGCACTGTTGTGACTGGCCGTGTTGAGCGTGGCATCGTTCGCATTCAGGAAGAAGTCGAGATCGTTGGGTTGCGTGATACGGTCAAGACAACGTGTACGGGTGTGGAAATGTTTCGCAAGCTGCTCGACGAAGGTCGTGCAGGCGAGAATTGCGGCGTATTGCTGCGTGGTACCAAGCGTGATGATGTTGAGCGTGGTCAGGTATTGGTCAAGCCGGGCACTGTCAAGCCGCATACCAAGTTCACTGCTGAAGTTTATGTTCTGAGCAAGGAGGAGGGTGGTCGTCATACGCCATTCTTCAAGGGTTATCGTCCGCAGTTTTACTTTCGTACGACTGATGTGACTGGTAATTGCGAGCTGCCAGAAGGTGTTGAGATGGTGATGCCGGGTGATAACGTTCAGATGACCGTTACCCTGATCAAAACCATTGCGATGGAAGATGGTCTGCGTTTCGCTATTCGTGAAGGCGGTCGTACCGTTGGCGCGGGTGTCGTGGCAAAAGTCATCGAGTAAGTTGTTGTAATGTCTTTTTCGGGCCGGCATAATGGTCGGCCTGATTTTGTTTTAGGTCAGTAGCTCAATTGGCAGAGCGACGGTCTCCAAAACCGTAGGTTGGGGGTTCGATTCCCTCCTGACCTGCCAGATTCACTTGGTGTGTCTGGCTTTCTTTTCACAGGATCTTCATAGATGACTCCTAAAGCTGAAGCTCAAGGCTCTCGCTTCGATCTGCTCAAGTGGCTAGTAGTAGTCGCTTTGGTGGTTGTTGGCGTTGTTGGCAATCAGTATTACTCTGCTTCGCCGATCCTGTACCGCGTACTTGCATTGCTCGCCATTGCTGCTGTAGCTGCCTTTGTAGGCCTGCAGACAGTTAAGGGCAAGTCTTTCTTTGTACTGGTTAAGGAAGCTCGCACCGAGATTCGTAAAGTCGTATGGCCAACTCGCCAAGAAACCACGCAGACCACGTTGATCGTAGTGGCTGTTGTTCTGGTTATGGCGTTGCTGTTGTGGGGGCTTGATTCCCTGCTCGGCTGGCTTGTTTCCTTGATTGTCGGCTAAGGGTGTCCCGTGGCTAAGCGTTGGTACGTTGTGCATGCTTACTCCGGTTACGAGAAGCATGTCATGCGCTCGTTGTTAGAGCGCGTAAAGCTGGCTGGCATGGAAGATGGCTTTGGCGAAATTCTGGTTCCCACTGAAGAAGTGGTTGAAATGCGTAATGGCCAGAAACGCAAAAGCGAGCGCAAATTCTTCCCAGGTTATGTGCTGGTCCAGATGGACATGAACGAGGGTACTTGGCACTTGGTCAAGGATACTCCTCGGGTGATGGGTTTCATCGGCGGTACTGCCGATAAGCCTGCACCGATCACTGATAAAGAGGCAGAAGCGATTCTGCGTCGCGTTGCTGATGGTAGTGACAAGCCGAAGCCGAAGACGTTGTTCGAGCCGGGTGAGTCGGTACGGGTCAATGACGGGCCGTTTGCTGATTTCACCGGCACGGTTGAAGAAGTTAACTACGAAAAGAGCCGGATCCAAGTGGCAGTGCTTATTTTCGGTCGCTCTACTCCGGTAGAGCTAGAGTTCAGCCAGGTCGAAAAAGTCTAGCTGAGCAAGCATCCCAACCCCGCAGCCTTAGGCTGTGGGGTTTTGTCGTCACTGGGATAAACGCGCAAGTAACCGGGGAGCCTTTCGAGGCGTTCGAACCCGTAATTGGAGTGCCTCATGGCCAAGAAGATTACCGCTTACATCAAGCTGCAAGTGAAGGCCGCTCAGGCTAACCCAAGCCCACCTGTTGGTCCTGCATTGGGTCAGCACGGCGTGAACATCATGGAATTCTGCAAAGCTTTCAACGCCCGTACTCAGGGTATTGAGCCAGGCCTGCCGACTCCAGTGATCATCACTGTCTACAGCGACCGTAGCTTCACTTTTGAAACCAAATCCACCCCTGCTTCGGTTCTGCTGAAGAAGGCGGCTGGTCTGACTAGCGGCTCTGCTCGTCCGAATACCGTTAAGGTTGGCACCGTGACCCGTGCTCAGCTGGAAGAAATCGCGAAAACCAAAAACGCGGATCTGACTGCAGCTGATATGGAAGCAGCCGTGCGTACTATCGCCGGTTCTGCTCGTAGCATGGGCCTTAACGTGGAGGGTGTGTAATGGCTAAGTTGACCAAGCGTCAAAAGGCTATCGCCGGCAAAATCGAAGCAGGCAAGTCCTACAATTTTGTAGACGCTGCTGCGCTGCTGGCTGAACTGTCGACTGTCAAGTTCAGCGAGTCGTTCGACGTTGCTGTAAACCTGGGCGTTGACCCGCGTAAATCTGACCAGGTTGTTCGTAGCGCTACTGTGCTGCCACACGGCACTGGCAAGACCGTTCGCGTTGCTGTGTTCACCCAGGGTCCAGCTGCTGAGGCCGCTCTGGCTGCCGGCGCTGACCGTGTAGGTATGGACGATCTGGCTGCCGAAATGAAAGGCGGCGACCTGAACTATGACGTAGTTATCGCATCCCCGGATGCAATGCGCGTTGTAGGTCAGTTGGGTCAGATCCTCGGCCCACGTGGTCTGATGCCTAACCCTAAAGTCGGCACTGTGACTCCAGACGTAGCTACCGCGGTTAAAAACGCCAAGGCTGGTCAGGTTCGTTATCGCACCGACAAAAACGGCATCATCCACACCTCCGTTGGCAAGATCGGCTTCGATGCCGTCAAGCTGAAGGAAAACGTTGAAGCCCTGATCGCTGATCTGAAGCGTATCAAGCCAGCTTCCTCGAAAGGCATTTACGTCAAACGCGTTACCCTGAGCACCACCATGGGTCCAGGTCTGGTCATCGACCAGGGCTCGCTCGACGCGTAAGACAGAGGTTGGCGCAAGCGATTGCGTCAATTGAAAGATTGGGGTCCCTGCCTGGCGGGGGCTATCCAAGACCGTAGGCGACGCAAGTCTTAAACCTCAAGCCTACGCAGATGGTGCTCCCGGTTCCTTACCGAATCAGACACCAAAACGACATCCGGCTTCGGTTGGATGAAACGGTAACAAGCAGGAGTTTTTCCCGTGGCAATTAAACTTGAAGACAAGAAGGCCATCGTCGCTGAAGTCAACAAGGCTGCCCAAGTTGCTCTGTCCGCTGTCGTGGCTGATGCCCGTGGCGTAACAGTAGGCGCTATGACCGGACTCCGTAAAGAGGCTCGTGAAGCTGGCGTTTACGTACGTGTTGTACGTAACACCCTGCTCAAGCGCGCCGTTGCTGGCACTCAATATGACGTGCTCAACGACGTGTTCACCGGCCCGACCTTGATTGCATTCTCTAAAGACCATCCGGGCGCTGCTGCCCGTATTTTCAAAGAGTTCGCAAAAGGTCAGGACAAGTTCGAGATCAAGGCAGCTGCGTTCGAGGGCAAGTACCTCGCAGCTAATCAGATCGACGTACTGGCAAGCCTGCCGACCCGTGACGAAGCAATTTCTCAGCTGATGAGCGTGATTCAAGGCGCAACCAGCAAATTGGCTCGTACTCTGGCGGCTCTTCGCGACCAGAAAGAAGCTGCTGCAGCCTAAGGCTGAGTCACTCCTTTCAGCGTTTATTGTTTATTTCGATGGCCGCGTAGGCTGTCACCCCAATACAGGAATTTATAGTCATGTCTCTGACTAACGACCAAATCATCGAAGCAATCGGCGAAAAATCCGTTCTGGAAATCGTTGAGCTGATCAAGGCCATGGAAGAGAAGTTCGGCGTTTCCGCTGCCGCTGCTTCCGCTGGTCCAGCTGCTGTTGCTGCCGTTGTTGAAGAACAAACTGAATTCAACGTCATGCTGACCGAAGCTGGCGAGAAGAAAGTTAACGTGATCAAGGCAGTACGTGAACTGACCGGTCTGGGCCTGAAAGAAGCCAAGGCAGTAGTTGACGGCGCTCCTGGCATCGTTCTGGAAGCTGTTTCGAAAGACGCAGCTGACAAAGCAAAAGCCACTCTGGAAGAAGCAGGCGCTAAAGTCGAGCTGAAATAAGCATCGACTTTGCACCTCCAGCCCGAGCGTAAAGCGAAAGGCTGATGGCTGGTGGCTCTTGCCACCGGCCTTTTTCCGTTATTGGCAGCCGACTGGGTCGGTGCTGATAACGAGCTGTAACCACCCGATGCGGTGGAGCAAACCATGGGGTTTGCACGATTTTCTGGCTGCTCCCGTCGGGAGGGGCCAAACAAGCAGGTGACCAAGCTGGGGAACGCTGATGGCTTACTCATATACTGAGAAAAAACGTATCCGCAAGGACTTTAGCAAGTTGCCGGACGTCATGGATGTGCCGTATCTCCTGGCAATCCAGCTGGATTCGTATCGTGAATTCTTGCAGGCGGGAGCGACTAAAGATCAGTTCCGCGACGTGGGCCTGCATGCGGCCTTCAAATCCGTTTTCCCGATCATCAGCTACTCCGGCAATGCTGCGCTGGAGTACGTCGGTTATCGCCTGGGCGAACCGGCATTTGATGTCAAAGAATGCGTATTGCGCGGTGTAACTTACGCCGTACCTTTGCGGGTAAAAGTGCGCCTGATCATTTTCGACAAAGAATCGTCGAACAAAGCGATCAAGGACATCAAAGAGCAAGAAGTCTACATGGGTGAAATCCCCCTGATGACTGAAAACGGTACCTTCGTAATCAACGGTACCGAGCGTGTAATCGTTTCCCAGCTGCACCGTTCCCCGGGCGTGTTCTTCGACCACGACCGCGGCAAGACGCATAGCTCCGGCAAACTGCTGTACTCCGCGCGCATCATCCCATACCGCGGTTCGTGGCTGGACTTCGAGTTCGACCCGAAAGACTGCGTATTCGTGCGTATCGACCGTCGTCGCAAGCTGCCTGCATCGGTACTGCTGCGCGCGCTCGGCTATACCACTGAAGAAGTGCTCGACGCGTTCTATACCACCAACGTTTTCCACCTCAGCGGCGAAACCCTCAGTCTGGAACTGATTGCTTCGCGTCTGCGTGGTGAAATCGCTGTTCTTGATATTCAGGACGAGAAGGGCAAGGTCATCGTTGAGGCTGGTCGCCGTATTACTGCGCGCCACATCAACCAGATCGAAAAAGCCGGTCTCAAGACCCTGGAAGTGCCTCTGGACTACGTCCTGGGCCGCACTACCGCCAAGGCCATCGTGCATCCGGCAACCGGCGAAATCCTGGCAGAGTGCAACACCGAGCTGAACACCGAAATCCTGGCAAAAATCGCCAAGGCCCAGGTCGTTCGCGTCGAGACTCTGTACACCAACGATATCGACTGCGGTCCGTTCGTCTCCGACACTCTGAAGATCGACTCCACCAGCAACCAATTGGAAGCGCTGGTCGAGATCTATCGCATGATGCGTCCAGGCGAGCCGCCAACCAAAGACGCTGCCGAGACCCTGTTCAACAACCTGTTCTTCAGCCCTGAGCGCTATGACCTGTCTGCGGTCGGCCGAATGAAGTTCAACCGTCGTATCGGTCGCACCGAGATCGAAGGTTCGGGCGTGTTGTGCAAGGAAGATATCGTCGCGGTTCTGAAGACTCTGGTCGACATCCGTAACGGTAAAGGCATCGTCGATGACATCGACCACCTGGGTAACCGTCGTGTTCGCTGCGTAGGCGAGATGGCCGAGAACCAGTTCCGCGTTGGCCTGGTACGTGTTGAGCGTGCGGTCAAAGAGCGTCTGTCGATGGCTGAAAGCGAAGGCCTGATGCCGCAAGACCTGATCAACGCCAAGCCTGTAGCTGCGGCGGTGAAAGAGTTCTTCGGTTCCAGCCAGCTTTCCCAGTTCATGGACCAAAACAACCCGCTGTCCGAGATTACCCACAAGCGTCGTGTTTCTGCACTCGGCCCTGGCGGTTTGACTCGTGAGCGTGCTGGCTTTGAAGTTCGTGACGTACACCCGACTCACTACGGTCGTGTATGCCCGATTGAAACGCCGGAAGGTCCGAACATCGGTCTGATCAACTCCCTGGCCGCTTATGCGCGCACCAACCAGTACGGCTTCCTCGAAAGCCCGTATCGTGTGGTGAAAGACGCTCTGGTCACCGACGAGATCGTGTTCCTGTCCGCCATCGAAGAAGCTGATCACGTGATCGCTCAGGCTTCGGCAACGATGAACGACAAGAAAATGCTGATTGACGAACTGGTAGCTGTTCGTCACTTGAACGAATTCACCGTCAAGGCGCCGGAAGACGTCACCTTGATGGACGTATCGCCGAAGCAGGTAGTTTCGGTTGCTGCGTCGCTGATCCCGTTCCTCGAGCACGATGACGCCAACCGTGCGTTGATGGGTTCGAACATGCAGCGTCAAGCTGTACCAACCCTGCGCGCTGACAAGCCGCTGGTCGGTACCGGCATGGAGCGTAACGTAGCTCGTGACTCCGGCGTTTGCGTCGTGGCTCGTCGTGGCGGCGTAATCGATTCCGTTGATGCAAGCCGTATTGTGGTTCGTGTTGCTGATGACGAAGTTGAAACCGGTGAAGCCGGTGTCGACATCTACAACCTGACCAAATACACCCGCTCCAACCAGAACACCTGCATCAACCAGCGTCCGCTGGTGCGTAAAGGTGATCGGGTTCAGCGCAGCGACATCATGGCTGATGGTCCGTCCACCGACATGGGTGAACTGGCGCTGGGTCAGAACATGCGCATCGCGTTCATGGCCTGGAACGGTTACAACTTCGAAGACTCCATCTGCCTGTCGGAACGAGTTGTTCAAGAAGATCGCTTTACCACGATCCACATCCAGGAACTGACCTGTGTGGCGCGTGACACCAAGCTTGGGCCAGAGGAAATCACTGCAGACATCCCGAACGTGGGTGAAGCTGCACTGAACAAGCTGGACGAAGCCGGTATCGTTTACGTAGGTGCTGAAGTTGGCGCAGGCGACATTCTGGTTGGTAAGGTCACTCCGAAAGGCGAGACCCAGCTGACTCCGGAAGAGAAGCTCTTGCGTGCCATCTTCGGTGAAAAAGCCAGCGACGTTAAAGACACCTCCCTGCGCGTGCCTACCGGCACCAAGGGTACCGTCATCGACGTACAGGTCTTCACTCGTGACGGCGTTGAGCGTGATGCTCGTGCACTGTCGATCGAGAAGACTCAACTCGACGAGATCCGCAAGGACCTGAACGAAGAGTTCCGTATCGTTGAAGGCGCGACTTTCGAACGTCTGCGTTCCGCTCTGGTCGGCCACAAAGCCGAAGGCGGCGCCGGTCTGAAGAAAGGTCAGGACATCACCGACGAAATTCTCGACGGTCTTGAGCATGGTCAGTGGTTCAAGCTGCGCATGGCTGAAGATGCTCTGAACGAGCAGCTCGAAAAGGCTCAGGCCTACATCGTTGATCGCCGCCGTCTGCTGGACGACAAGTTCGAAGACAAGAAGCGCAAACTGCAGCAGGGCGATGACCTGGCTCCAGGCGTGCTGAAGATCGTTAAGGTTTACCTGGCTATCCGTCGCCGCATCCAACCGGGCGACAAGATGGCCGGTCGTCACGGTAACAAAGGTGTGGTCTCCGTGATCATGCCGGTTGAAGACATGCCGCACGATGCCAATGGCACCCCGGTCGACGTCGTCCTCAACCCGTTGGGCGTACCTTCGCGTATGAACGTTGGTCAGATCCTTGAAACCCACCTGGGCCTCGCGGCCAAAGGTCTGGGCGAGAAGATCAACCGCATGATCGAAGAGCAGCGTAAAGTTGCCGATCTGCGCAAGTTCCTGCACGAGATCTACAACGAGATCGGCGGTCGCAACGAAGATCTGGACAGCTTCTCCGACCAGGAAATCCTGGATCTGGCGAAGAACCTGCGTGGCGGCGTTCCAATGGCCACTCCAGTGTTCGACGGTGCCAAGGAAAGCGAAATCAAGGCCATGCTCAAACTGGCGGACTTGCCAGAAAGCGGCCAGATGCAGCTGACTGACGGCCGCACCGGCAACAAGTTCGAGCGCCCGGTTACTGTTGGCTACATGTACATGCTGAAGCTGAACCACTTGGTAGACGACAAGATGCACGCTCGTTCTACCGGTTCGTACAGCCTGGTTACCCAGCAGCCGCTGGGTGGTAAGGCGCAGTTCGGTGGTCAGCGTTTCGGGGAGATGGAGGTCTGGGCACTGGAAGCATACGGTGCTGCTTACACTCTGCAAGAAATGCTCACAGTGAAGTCGGACGATGTGAACGGCCGGACCAAGATGTACAAAAACATCGTGGACGGCGATCACCGTATGGAGCCGGGCATGCCCGAGTCTTTCAACGTGTTGATCAAAGAAATTCGTTCCCTCGGCATCGATATCGATCTGGAAACCGAATAACACGTGACGCGAATCGAGAGCGGGGCAGGATTGCCCGCTCTCTGCTCCGCCAGGAGGAAAGGCCTTGAAAGACCTACTGAATTTGCTGAAAAACCAGGGTCAAGTCGAAGAGTTCGACGCCATCCGTATTGGATTGGCATCGCCTGAGATGATCCGTTCGTGGTCATTCGGTGAAGTTAAAAAGCCGGAAACCATCAACTACCGTACGTTCAAACCTGAGCGTGACGGCCTGTTCTGCGCCAAGATCTTTGGCCCGGTAAAGGATTACGAGTGCCTGTGCGGTAAGTACAAGCGCTTGAAGCACCGTGGTGTGATCTGCGAGAAGTGCGGCGTTGAAGTCGCGCTGGCTAAAGTTCGTCGTGAGCGCATGGCGCACATCGAACTGGCCTCGCCAGTTGCCCACATCTGGTTCCTGAAATCGCTGCCGTCGCGTATCGGTTTGCTGATGGACATGACCCTGCGTGATATCGAACGCGTTCTCTACTTCGAGAGCTATGTCGTTATCGATCCAGGCATGACCACCCTTGAAAAAGGTCAGCTGCTGAACGACGAGCAGTACTTCGAAGCGCTGGAAGAGTTCGGCGACGATTTCGATGCCCGCATGGGTGCCGAAGCTGTCCGCGAACTGCTGCACGCTATCGACCTGGAGCACGAGATTGGTCGTCTGCGTGAAGAAATTCCGCAAACCAACTCCGAAACCAAAATCAAGAAGCTGTCCAAGCGTCTGAAGTTGATGGAAGCCTTCCAGGGTTCCGGCAACCTTCCAGAATGGATGGTGCTGACCGTTCTGCCGGTTCTGCCGCCAGATCTGCGTCCACTGGTCCCGCTGGATGGCGGTCGCTTCGCGACTTCCGACCTCAACGATCTGTATCGTCGAGTGATCAACCGTAACAACCGCTTGAAGCGTCTGCTCGATCTGTCCGCTCCGGACATCATCGTGCGCAACGAAAAGCGTATGTTGCAGGAAGCCGTCGATGCACTGCTCGACAACGGCCGTCGTGGCCGCGCTATCACCGGTTCGAACAAGCGTCCTCTGAAATCCCTGGCTGACATGATCAAGGGTAAGCAGGGTCGTTTCCGTCAGAACTTGCTCGGTAAGCGTGTTGACTACTCGGGTCGTTCGGTAATTACCGTGGGCCCGACCCTGCGTCTGCACCAGTGCGGTCTGCCGAAGAAGATGGCTCTCGAGCTGTTCAAGCCGTTCATTTTCGGCAAGCTGGAAATGCGTGGTCTCGCTACCACCATTAAAGCTGCAAAGAAAATGGTTGAGCGCGAACTGCCAGAGGTTTGGGACGTTCTCGCTGAAGTGATCCGTGAACACCCGGTTCTCCTCAACCGTGCACCGACCCTTCACCGTCTGGGTATCCAGGCGTTTGAACCGGTACTGATCGAAGGTAAGGCTATCCAGCTGCACCCTCTGGTCTGTGCTGCGTACAACGCCGACTTCGACGGCGACCAAATGGCCGTACACGTACCGCTGACACTGGAAGCCCAGTTGGAAGCGCGTGCGTTGATGATGTCGACGAACAACATTCTGTCGCCAGCCAACGGTGAGCCAATCATCGTTCCTTCGCAGGACGTTGTATTGGGTCTGTACTACATGACGCGTGAAGCGATCAACGCCAAGGGCGAAGGTCGTGTGTTCGCGGATCTGCAAGAAGTTGACCGCGTGTTCCGTGCCGGCGAAGCCGCACTGCACGCTAAAGTCAAAGTGCGGATCCACGAAACCGTCAACGATCGTGATGGTGGCAGCGTCAAGAACACCCGTATCGTCGACACCACTGTCGGCCGTGCGCTGTTGTTCCAGGTTGTTCCGCCTGGTCTGTCGTACGACGTCGTCAACCAGCCGATGAAGAAAAAAGCGATCTCGAAGCTGATCAACCAGTGCTACCGCGTGGTTGGTTTGAAAGAGACCGTGATCTTCGCTGACCAGTTGATGTACACCGGTTTTGCCTATTCGACCATTTCCGGCGTTTCCATCGGTGTTAACGACTTCGTTATCCCGGATGAAAAAGCCCGCATCATCAATGCTGCTACTGATGAAGTGAAAGAGATCGAAAGTCAGTACGCCTCCGGCCTGGTAACCCAGGGCGAGAAGTACAACAAAGTGATCGACCTTTGGTCCAAGGCGAACGACGAAGTTTCCAAGGCAATGATGGCTAACCTCTCGAAAGAGAAAGTCATCGACCGCCATGGCGTCGAAGTCGACCAAGAGTCTTTCAACTCGATGTACATGATGGCCGACTCGGGCGCACGGGGTTCTGCTGCGCAGATCCGTCAGCTCGCCGGTATGCGTGGCCTGATGGCCAAGCCGGACGGTTCCATCATCGAAACCCCGATTACTGCGAACTTCCGTGAAGGTTTGAGCGTACTTCAGTACTTCATCTCGACTCACGGTGCTCGTAAAGGTTTGGCGGATACCGCGTTGAAAACTGCGAACTCCGGTTACCTGACTCGTCGTCTGGTAGACGTGGCGCAGGATCTGGTTGTGACCGAGATCGATTGCGGCACCGAACATGGCCTGGTAATGACTCCGCACATTGAAGGCGGTGACGTTGTTGAGCCGTTGGGTGAGCGCGTATTGGGTCGAGTTATCGCCCGTGACGTGTTCAAGCCAGGTACCGAAGAAATCATCGTTCCTGCCGGTACGCTGGTAGACGAGAAGTGGGTCGAGTTCATCGAGCTGAACAGCATCGACGAAGTGATCGTGCGTTCGCCGATCAGCTGCGAAACCCGCTATGGCATTTGCGCCAAGTGCTACGGCCGTGACTTGGCTCGTGGTCACCAGGTGAACATCGGTGAAGCGGTCGGCGTTATCGCTGCCCAGTCCATCGGTGAGCCGGGTACCCAGCTGACCATGCGTACGTTCCACATCGGTGGTGCGGCAAGCCGGACCTCCGCAGCTGATAGTGTTCAGGTGAAGAATGGCGGTACCGTCCGTCTGCACAACCTGAAGCACGTTGAGCGAGTGGATGGTTGCCTGGTTGCTGTATCCCGTTCCGGTGAGCTGGCAATCGCTGATGACTTCGGTCGTGAGCGCGAGCGCTACAAGCTGCCGTACGGTGCTGTGATTTCGGTTAAAGAAGGTGACAAGGTCGACGCTGGCGCAATCGTGGCCAAGTGGGATCCGCACACTCACCCAATCGTTACCGAAATGAAAGGTACCGTGACCTACGTGGGCATGGAAGAAGGCATCACGATCAAGCGTCAGACTGACGAATTGACCGGTATGACCAACATTGAAGTACTCGACGCCAAAGACCGTCCAGCTGCCGGTAAAGATATCCGTCCTGCTGTGAAAATGGTTGATGACAACGGCAAGGATCTGTTGCTGCCAGGTACTGACGTTATCGCTCAGTACTTCCTGCCAGCCAACGCCCTGGTCGGTGTTGCGGATGGTGCGAAGATTGCGATCGGTGATGTTATCGCTCGTATCCCGCAAGAGACTTCGAAGACCCGTGACATCACCGGTGGTCTGCCACGTGTTGCCGACTTGTTCGAAGCACGTCGTCCGAAAGAAGCCTCGATTCTGGCTGAAGTCAGCGGCACCATCGCGTTCGGTAAAGAGACCAAAGGCAAGCGCCGTCTGGTTATCACCCCGAACGACGGTACCGATCCGTACGAAGAGCTGATTCCGAAGTGGCGTCACCTGAACGTCTTCGAAGGCGAACAGGTAAACCGCGGCGAAGTTATCTCCGACGGCCCGAGCGATCCACACGACATCTTGCGTCTGCTGGGTGTGAGTGCGCTGGCCAAGTACATCGTGAATGAGATCCAGGACGTTTATCGTCTGCAAGGCGTGAAGATCAACGACAAGCACATCGAGACCATTCTGCGTCAGATGTTGCGTAAGGTTGAAATCGCTGAATCCGGCGACTCGACTTTCATCAAGGGCGACCAGATGGAGTTGACTCACGTTCTGGTAGAGAACGAGCGTCTGGCTGGCGACGAGAAATTCGTTTCCAAGTTCACTCGCGTACTGTTGGGTATCACCAAGGCGTCGTTGTCCACCGAATCGTTCATCTCGGCGGCTTCCTTCCAGGAAACCACTCGCGTACTGACCGAGGCGGCTGTAACCGGCAAGCGCGATTACCTGCGCGGCCTGAAAGAAAACGTGGTCGTGGGTCGTCTGATCCCGGCAGGTACTGGTCTGGCTTATCACAGCGAGCGCAAGCGTCGCCGTGATGCTGACAAACCATTGCGCGTAAGCGCCAGTGAAGTGGAAGCTGCACTGACCGAAGCGCTGAACTCTAGCGGTAACTGAGTTCTGCGATAAATGAGCGTGAGGCCCTGATCGTTCCGTTCATCGAATCCAGACATTTTGTCGAGGTTGGATGAGCGGGAAGGTCGGGGCCTTGCCTTGACTGGGGGCAAGATCCTCTTTAGACTCTTGTACCCCTAAATTTGGCGGGAATTCGTTCCTGCCATTTTGCTTTTCTTGCAAGACAATAGCGTCGCAAGACAACAGTGGAGCTAGTAGATGGCAACTATCAACCAGCTGGTACGTCAGCCGCGTAAGCGTATCGTCGAGAAATCCGACGTACCTGCGCTGCAGAACTGCCCGCAACGTCGTGGCGTATGCACCCGTGTGTATACCACCACGCCGAAAAAACCTAACTCGGCACTGCGTAAAGTATGCCGTGTGCGTCTGACCAACGGTTTCGAGGTTTCCTCGTACATCGGCGGTGAAGGCCACAACCTGCAAGAGCACAGCGTGGTACTGATCCGCGGCGGTCGTGTAAAAGACTTGCCAGGTGTTCGTTACCACACCGTACGCGGTTCTTTGGATACTTCCGGCGTTAAAGGTCGTAACCAGGGTCGTTCGAAGTACGGTACCAAGAAGCCTAAGTAGTAGCGGCTTTTTGTAAAACTGATTTTCTATTTTTCTGAGTCGATAAGAGTAAGGTCGGAGGCGTCCCGTAAGGGCACCGATTCCGAGCGAACCTGAAGACCGTTTGAGGGCTTATCCATGCCAAGAAGACGCGTAGCAGCCAAGCGCGAAGTGCTTGACGATCCAAAATACGGAAGCCAAATCCTGGCCAAGTTCATGAACCACGTTATGGAAAGCGGTAAGAAAGCCGTTGCCGAACGTATCGTTTATGGCGCGCTGGAAAAGGTTAAAGAACGCAAGAACAGCGACCCCCTGGAAATCTTCGAGAAAGCTCTCGACGCCATCGCTCCGCTGGTCGAAGTGAAGTCGCGCCGTGTAGGCGGTGCTACTTACCAGGTTCCGGTCGAAGTTCGTCCGTCCCGTCGTAACGCCCTGGCAATGCGCTGGTTGGTAGACTTCGCCCGTAAGCGCGGCGAGAAGTCTATGGCTCTGCGTTTGGCTGGCGAACTGTTGGACGCTGCCGAAGGTAAAGGTGCTGCAGTTAAGAAGCGTGAAGACGTGCACCGTATGGCTGAAGCCAACAAGGCTTTCTCGCACTACCGCTTCTAATTTTAGCGTCACTAATTTTGCGAGGGCTTTATGGCTCGTACAACACCGATTAATCGCTACCGTAACATTGGTATCGTTGCTCACGTGGATGCTGGTAAAACCACCACCACCGAGCGCGTCCTTTTTTACACTGGCAAAAGTCACAAAATGGGCGAGGTGCATGACGGCGCCGCGACCACAGACTGGATGGTTCAGGAGCAGGAGCGTGGTATTACCATTACTTCTGCTGCCATTACCGCCTTCTGGCAGGGTTCCGAGAAGCAGCACAAGGACCAATACCGCTTTAACGTCATCGACACCCCGGGCCACGTTGACTTCACTATTGAAGTTGAGCGTTCCCTGCGTGTTCTCGACGGCGCGGTTGTTGTGTTCTGCGGCACCTCGGGTGTTGAGCCTCAGTCGGAAACCGTATGGCGTCAAGCCAACAAGTACGGCGTTCCACGTCTTGTTTACGTAAACAAGATGGATCGTGCTGGTGCGAACTTCCTGCGCGTGATCGGTCAGATCAAGCAGCGTCTGGGTCATACTCCGGTGCCAATCCAGTTGGCTATCGGTTCAGAAGACAATTTCCAGGGTCAGATCGATCTGATGGCCATGGAAGCTGTTTACTGGAATGACTCTGACAAAGGCATGACTCCACGTCGCGAGCCTATCCCTGCTGAACTGCAGGAATTGGCTGACGAGTGGCGCGGCAACATGGTTGAGGCTGCGGCCGAAGCCAGCGAAGAACTGATGAACAAGTACCTCGAAGGTGAAGAACTCACCAACGCGGAAATCAAAGCCGCTCTGCGTCAGCGTACTATCGCTGGTGAGATCGTCTTGGCTGTTTGTGGTTCTTCCTTCAAGAACAAGGGTGTTCCCCTGGTTCTCGACGCCGTTATCGATTACCTGCCTGCTCCAACTGACATTCCTGCCATCAAGGGTACTGACCCGGATGACGAGGAAAAGCAAATGGAGCGTCATGCAGATGACAGCGAGCCGTTCTCGGCTCTGGCTTTCAAAATCGCTACCGACCCATTTGTGGGTACCTTGACCTTCGTTCGAGTTTACTCGGGCGTGTTGGCCTCCGGCGACGGCGTGATCAACTCGGTTAAGGGCAAGAAAGAGCGCGTGGGTCGTATGGTGCAAATGCACGCAAACGCCCGTGAAGAAATCAAGGAAGTGCGCGCTGGTGACATCGCGGCCTTGATCGGCATGAAGGACGTCACCACTGGTGAAACCTTGTGCAGCGCTGACAAGCCAATCATCCTGGTTCGCATGGACTTCCCGGAGCCGGTTATTTCGGTTGCCGTTGAGCCTAAGACCAAGGATGACCAGGAAAAAATGGGTATCGCTCTGGGCAAGCTTGCTCAGGAAGATCCATCTTTCCGCGTCAAGACTGATGAAGAGACTGGTCAAACGATCATCTCTGGCATGGGCGAGTTGCACTTGGACATCCTGGTTGACCGGATGCGCCGTGAGTTCAACGTCGAAGCCAACATCGGTAAGCCTCAGGTTTCTTATCGTGAGCGCATCACGAAGAACTGTGAGATTGAAGGCAAGTTCGTTCGTCAATCCGGCGGTCGTGGTCAGTTCGGCCATTGCTGGATCCGTTTTGCTCCTGCTGACGAAGGTCAGGAAGGTCTGCAATTCGTGAACGAAGTAGTGGGTGGTGTGGTTCCTAAGGAATACATCCCGGCTATCCAGAAGGGCATTGAAGAGCAGATGAAGAACGGCGTTGTTGCCGGTTATCCGCTGATCGGCCTGAAGGCTACTGTGTTTGATGGTTCCTACCACGACGTCGACTCCAACGAGATGGCGTTTAAGGTGGCTGCTTCCATGGCAACCAAGCAACTGGCCCAGAAGGGTGGTGGTGAGTTGCTTGAGCCAATCATGGCGGTAGAGGTTGTTACACCTGAAGACTATATGGGTGACGTGATGGGCGACCTTAACCGTCGTCGCGGCATGATCCTGGGTATGGAAGATACGGTTTCCGGCAAAGTAATTCGTGCCGAGGTTCCGTTGGGTGAGATGTTTGGTTACGCAACCGACGTTCGCTCCATGTCCCAAGGTCGCGCAAGCTACTCTATGGAATTCAAAAAATACAATACGGCTCCGTCGCACATCGTCGAAACCGTTACCAAAAAACAAGGCTGATTCAGCCCCTTTAGGCTAGGAGTTAATTGTCGTGGCTAAAGAAAAATTTGACCGTACCCTCCCGCACGTCAACGTTGGCACCATCGGTCACGTCGACCACGGTAAAACCACGCTGACCGCTGCTCTGACTCGTGTTTGCTCCGAAGTTTTCGGTTCGGCCGTTGTTGCTTTCGACAAAATCGACAGCGCTCCGGAAGAAAAAGCTCGTGGTATCACCATCAACACCGCGCACGTTGAATACAACTCGCTGATCCGTCACTACGCTCACGTTGACTGCCCAGGTCACGCTGACTATGTGAAGAACATGATCACCGGTGCTGCACAGATGGACGGCGCTATTCTGGTTTGCTCGGCCGCTGATGGTCCGATGCCACAGACTCGTGAGCACATCCTGCTGTCCCGTCAGGTTGGCGTTCCGTACATCGTTGTCTTCCTGAACAAGGCTGACATGGTAGACGACGCTGAGCTGCTGGAACTGGTTGAGATGGAAGTGCGCGATCTGCTGAGCACTTACGACTTCCCGGGCGACGACACTCCGATCATCATCGGTTCCGCTCTGATGGCTCTGAACGGCCAAGATGACAACGAAATGGGCACCACTGCCGTTCGTAAACTGGTTGAGACTCTGGACAGCTACATCCCAGATCCAGTTCGTGTTATCGACAAGCCGTTCCTGATGCCAATCGAAGACGTATTCTCGATCTCGGGTCGCGGTACTGTTGTGACCGGTCGTATCGAGCGCGGTATCGTCAAGGTTCAGGATCCACTGGAAATCGTTGGTCTGCGTGACACTACTGTCACCACCTGCACCGGTGTTGAAATGTTCCGTAAGCTGCTCGACGAAGGTCGTGCGGGCGAGAACTGCGGCGTGCTGCTGCGCGGCACCAAGCGTGACGACGTTGAGCGTGGCCAGGTTCTGGTCAAGCCAGGTTCGGTTAAGCCGCACACTACCTTCGAAGCTGAAGTGTACGTGTTGAGCAAAGAAGAAGGCGGTCGCCACACTCCGTTCTTCAAAGGCTACCGTCCACAGTTCTACTTCCGGACCACTGACGTGACCGGTAACTGCGAACTGCCGGAAGGCGTTGAAATGGTAATGCCAGGCGACAACATCAAAATGGTTGTCACCCTGATCAAAACCATCGCAATGGAAGATGGTCTGCGTTTCGCTATTCGTGAAGGCGGTCGTACCGTCGGCGCTGGCGTCGTAGCCAAAATCATCGCTTAATAAGTGATGACTTGAAAAAGCCCCCGCCTAGCGGGGGCTTTTTTATTGGGTTGACACTGTAGTAGCCCGTCTATAGAATTGCGCCTCCTTTTAACGGGCGTATTGCGCTCGCTGGGAATAGCAGCCGGAGTCTGAAATCCAATGCAAAATCAGCAAATCCGTATCAGGTTGAAGGCTTTTGACCATCGCCTGATCGACCAATCCACCCAGGAAATCGTGGAAACCGCGAAACGTACTGGTGCTCAAGTGCGTGGTCCAATTCCACTGCCTACCCGTAAAGAGCGGTTCACCGTTCTGGTCTCCCCGCACGTCAACAAAGACGCGCGTGACCAGTACGAGATCCGTACTCATAAGCGCGTTCTGGACATCGTCCAGCCAACGGATAAAACCGTTGATGCACTTATGAAGCTTGATCTTGCGGCCGGTGTGGAAGTGCAGATCAGCCTCGGCTAAGACTCGGTCTTAGTCGTGTAACGCTCTGAAATGGGCGGCCATAGCGGGTGAAAGCCCCGTACACTCATGAGGTTTACAACATGACTATTGGTGTAGTCGGTCGTAAATGCGGTATGACCCGTATTTTCACCGAAGAAGGTGTCTCCATTCCGGTCACGGTCATTGAGATCGAGCCGAATCGCGTCACCCAGTTCAAAACTGAAGAGACCGATGGCTATCGTGCAGTGCAAGTCACTGTAGGCGAGCGTCGTGCTTCGCGTGTTACAGCTGCTCAGGCTGGCCACTTCGCTAAGGCGAACGTTGCCGCTGGTCGTACCGTAATGGAATTCCGTCTTGAAGAAGGCGAGTACCAGGCCGGCGATCTGATCAACGCTGAAATCTTCGCTGCTGGTCAACTGGTTGATGTAACCGGTCAGTCCAAGGGTAAAGGCTTCCAGGGTACGATCAAGCGTTGGAACTTCCGCGGGCAAGATAATACCCACGGTAACTCCGTGTCCCACCGCGTTCCAGGCTCTATCGGCCAGTGCCAGACTCCTGGTCGTGTATTCAAGGGCAAAAAAATGTCCGGTCATATGGGCGCTGAGCGCGTGACCGTGCAGTCCCTCGAAGTAGTGCGCGTGGACGCTGAACGCAATCTGTTGTTGGTCAAGGGCGCTGTTCCTGGCGCTACTGGCGGCAACTTGGTTGTACGTCCAGCAGCCAAGGCTCGCGGTTAAGGGGAAGCTGACATGCAATTAAATGTAAATGACGCTCAAGCGATCGAAGTTTCCGAACTGACATTTGGCGGCGAATTCAACGAGACGCTGGTTCACCAAGCAGTCGTGGCCTACATGGCCGGCGGCCGTCAAGGTAGCAAGCAGCAAAAGACCCGTTCCGACGTTCGTGGTGGCGGTAAGCGCCCATGGCGTCAGAAAGGTACTGGCCGTGCTCGTGCCGGTACTATCCGTAGCCCAATCTGGCGTGGCGGCGGTACCACTTTCGCAGCTCGTCCTCAGGATCACACCCAGAAGCTGAACAAGAAGATGTATCGCGCAGCAATGCGTTCCATCCTTGCTGAGCTGGTGCGTACTGATCGTCTGGTTGTGGTTCAGGACTTCGCTGTTGATGCACCGAAGACCAAAGATCTGCTGAACAAACTGACCGGCATGGGCCTGACTGACGTCTTGATCGTGTCTGAAGTGGTTGATCAGAACCTGTACCTGGCTGCTCGTAACCTGCCACACGTTGATGTACGTGACGTGCAAGGTTCCGATCCAGTTAGTCTGATCGCATACGACAAGGTGTTGATCACCGTGTCGGCCGTGAAGAAATTCGAGGAGCTGCTGGGATGAACCAGGAACGCGTATTTAAAGTTCTGCTTGGCCCGCACGTTTCCGAGAAGGCTACGGTTCTGGCTGACAAGAAAGGCCAGTTCGTTTTCAAGGTTGCAACTGACGCAACCAAGCTGGAAATCAAGAAGGCCGTCGAAAGCCTGTTCAGCGTGAAAGTAGAGCGTGTTACTACCCTGAATGTTCTGGGTAAGAGCAAGCGCACTGCTCGCGGTCTGGGCAAGCGTAATGACTGGAAGAAGGCAGTTATCTCCCTTCAGCCAGGCCAAGATCTCGATTTCAGCAGCAGTGCTGAGTAAGGAAGGGGTGCATCATGGCAATCGTTAAATGCAAACCGACTTCCCCTGGCCGCCGTTTTGTGGTCAAGGTGGTCAACCAGGAGCTGCATAAAGGCGCTCCTCACGCACCGCTGCTCGAGAAAAAATCGAAGACTGGTGGTCGTAACAACAATGGTCGTATTACCACTCGTCACATCGGTGGTGGCCATAAGCAGCATTATCGTCTGGTCGATTTCCGTCGCAACGACAAAGATGGCATCACTGCCACTGTCGAGCGCATTGAATACGATCCAAACCGTACTGCTCACATCGCTCTGCTGCTGTACGCAGATGGCGAGCGTCGCTACATCATCGCCCCTAAAGGCGTGAGCGCTGGCGACCAGCTGATCGCAGGTGCTCTGGCACCGATCAAGCCGGGCAACGCTCTGCAACTGCGTAACATTCCAGTTGGTAGCACCGTACACGGCATCGAATTGAAGCCAGGTAAAGGCGCGCAAATCGCTCGTTCCGCTGGTGCTTCGGCTCAGCTGATCGCTCGTGAAGGTGTCTACGTGACCCTGCGTCTGCGTTCTGGTGAGATGCGTAAAGTGCTGGCTGAATGCCGCGCGACCCTGGGTGAAGTCTCGAACTCCGAGCACAGCCTGCGTTCGCTGGGTAAAGCTGGTGCCAAACGCTGGCGTGGCGTTCGCCCAACCGTTCGTGGTGTTGCCATGAACCCGGTTGACCACCCACATGGTGGTGGTGAAGGTCGTACCTCTGGTGGTCGTCATCCGGTATCGCCATGGGGCTTCCCGACTAAGGGCGCGAAGACTCGTGGTAATAAGCGTACCGACAAAATGATCGTCCGTCGTCGCAAGTAAATAGAGGGATACGACAGTGCCACGTTCTCTGAAAAAAGGTCCTTTTATTGATCTTCACCTACTGAAGAAGATCGAAGTGGCGGCGGAAAAGAACGATCGCAAACCAGTTAAAACCTGGTCGCGTCGTTCGATGATCCTGCCACAAATGGTCGGTTTGACCATTGCAGTGCATAACGGTCGTCAACATGTTCCAGTTCTCGTGAACGAAGACATGGTCGGCCACAAACTAGGCGAGTTTGCCGGTACCCGCACATATCGTGGGCACGTGGCAGACAAGAAAGCCAAGCGTTAAGGGGTAAGGAACGATGGAAGTAGCCGCTAAGTTGTCGGGCGCTCGAATCTCCGCCCAGAAAGCCCGCTTGGTCGCCGACCAGATCCGCGGGAAGAAGGTGGGCGAAGCGCTCAACCTGTTGGCTTTCAGCAGTAAGAAAGCCGCCGAGATCATGAAGAAAGTGCTGGAGTCGGCCGTAGCCAACGCCGAGCATAACGAAGGCGCAGACGTTGATGACCTTAAAGTCAGCACCGTTTTCGTCAACGAAGGGCGTTCGCTGAAGCGAATCATGCCACGAGCCAAAGGCCGTGCTGATCGCATCGTCAAGCGGTCTTGCCATATCACTGTCAAGGTTGCTGACAAGTAACGGAGTCGAAGAGATGGGTCAGAAAGTACATCCCATTGGCATTCGCCTGGGAATCGTCAAGGAGCACACCTCCGTCTGGTACGCAGACGGTCGGACTTATGCGGACTATTTGTTCGCTGATCTGAAGGTGCGTGAGTATCTCCAAGACAAACTAAAAAGCGCGTCCGTAAGCCGTATCGATATCCATCGTCCGGCTCAAACAGCACGTATCACCATCCACACCGCTCGTCCAGGTATCGTTATCGGGAAGAAAGGTGAAGATGTTGAGAAACTGCGTCAGGACCTGACCAAGCAAATGGGTGTGCCTGTGCACATCAATATCGAAGAAATCCGCAAGCCGGAACTCGACGGTATGTTGGTTGCGCAGAGCGTAGCTCAGCAGCTGGAGCGCCGCGTAATGTTCCGTCGCGCTATGAAGCGCGCTGTACAGAACGCCATGCGCATTGGTGCCAAAGGCATCAAAATCCAAGTGAGCGGTCGTCTCGGCGGTGCTGAAATCGCACGTACTGAATGGTATCGCGAAGGTCGTGTGCCACTGCACACCCTGCGTGCCGACATCGACTATGCCAACTACGAAGCTCACACCACTTATGGTGTGATCGGTGTAAAGGTTTGGATCTTCAAAGGCGAAGTAATTGGTGGTCGCCAAGAAGAGCTGAAACCACAAGCACCAGCGCCTCGTAAAAAAGCTGCTAAGTAAGGGGTACGCCAAATGTTGCAACCAAAGCGTACGAAGTTCCGCAAGCAGATGACAGGCCACAACCGTGGTCTGGCACAGCGCGGTAGCAAAGTCAGCTTCGGCGAGTTCGCGCTGAAGTCTGTAGCTCGTGGTCGTCTCACCGCTCGTCAGATCGAGTCAGCGCGTCGTGCTCTGACCCGTCACGTTAAACGTGGCGGCAAGATCTGGATCCGTGTATTCCCGGACAAGCCTATTTCCAAAAAGCCACTCGAAGTTCGGATGGGTAAAGGTAAGGGTAGTGTGGAGTACTGGGTTGCCCAGATTCAGCCAGGTAAAGTCCTGTATGAAATCGAGGGTGTAACTGAAGAGCTGGCGCGTGAGGCTTTTGCCCTGGCTGCTGCAAAGCTGCCGCTCGCCACCGCCTTTGTTAAACGGACGGTGATGTGATGAAAGCGAATGAACTTCGTGAAAAAGACGCGCCGCAGCTTAACGAGCAACTGCTCGGCCTGCTGCGCGACCAGTTCAATCTGCGTATGCAGAAAGCAACTGGCCAGTTGGGGCAGTCTCACCTGCTCCGGCAAGTTAAGCGTGACATCGCTCGCGTGAAGACTGTGCTCAAACAGCAGGCAGGTAAGTAATCATGGCTGAAGCCGAAAAAACCGTCCGTACGCTGACTGGCCGTGTTGTCAGCGACAAAATGGACAAGACCATCACCGTTCTGATCGAGCGTCGCGTTAAGCACCCGATCTACGGTAAATACGTTAAGCGTTCGACTAAGCTGCACGCGCACGACGAAACCAATCAGTGCCACATCGGCGACAAAGTCACTATTCGTGAAACTCGTCCTTTGGCCAAGACCAAGTCTTGGGCGCTGGTTGATGTTCTCGAACGCGCTGTGGAAGTCTAAGGACTAGGGGTCGGAGAAATTATATGATTCAGACTCAATCCATGCTCGATGTGGCCGATAACAGCGGCGCTCGCCGCGTTATGTGCATCAAGGTGCTGGGTGGCTCCCATCGTCGTTACGCTGGTATCGGTGACATCATCAAAGTTACCGTGAAGGAAGCAATTCCTCGCGGTAAAGTGAAAAAAGGCCAAGTGATGACTGCTGTTGTAGTCCGCACTCGTCACGGCGTACGTCGTGCTGATGGCTCCATTATCCGCTTTGATGGCAACGCTGCTGTTCTTCTGAACAACAAGCAAGAGCCGATCGGCACCCGTATCTTTGGGCCAGTGACCCGTGAACTTCGTACTGAGAAGTTCATGAAGATCGTCTCGCTCGCCCCAGAAGTGCTGTAAGGAGATCCGACATGCAAAAGATTCGTCGTGACGACGAGATCATCGTGATCGCCGGCAAAGACAAAGGTAAGCGCGGTAAGGTGCTTAAGGTTCTCGCTAACAACCGTTTGGTTATTGGCGGTCTGAACCTGGTTAAGCGTCATACCAAGCCTAACCCTATGTCGGGCGTGCAAGGCGGTATCGTCGAAAAAGAAGCTCCGCTGGATGCTTCTAACGTCGCCATTTTCAACGGCGAAACCAACAAGGCTGATCGCGTTGGTTTCAAAGTAGAAGACGGCAAGAAAATTCGTGTCTTCAAGTCGACCCAAAAAGCGGTTGATGCTTGAACACTGCTAGGTAGAAGACCATGGCACGACTAAAAGAGATTTACTGGAAGGAAATCGCACCGAAACTTAAGGAAGAACTTAAGCTTTCGAACGTGATGGAAGTTCCACGCGTTACAAAAATCACCCTGAACATGGGTCTGGGCGAAGCGGTCGGTGACAAGAAAGTCATCGAGCACGCTGTTGCCGACCTGGAAAAGATCACCGGTCAGAAAGTCGTTGTGACTTACGCTCGGAAATCCATCGCTGGCTTTAAAGTCCGTGAAGGTTGGCCGATCGGCGTCAAAGTGACTCTGCGCCGTGAGCGTATGTACGAATTCCTGGATCGTCTGCTGTCGATCTCCCTGCCTCGGGTTCGCGACTTCCGCGGCCTGAATGCCAAGTCCTTCGATGGTCGTGGTAACTACAGCATGGGCGTAAAAGAGCAGATCATCTTCCCGGAAATCGACTACGACAAGATCGATGCTCTCCGCGGTCTGGACATTACCCTGACCACCACTGCCAAGAACGATGATGAAGGTCGCGCGCTGCTGCGTGCTTTCAAATTCCCGTTCCGCAACTGATTGGAGTAGGAAAATGGCCAAGATGAGCATGAAAAACCGCGAGCTGAAGCGTCAGCTCACGGTTGCCAAGTACGCCAAAAAGCGTGCAGCACTGAAAGCTATCATCGTTGATCTGAACGCAAGTCCAGAAGCACGTTGGGAAGCTACAGTAGCTCTGCAGAAGCAGCCACGTGACGCAAGCGCTTCGCGCATGCGTAACCGCTGCCGCCTGACCGGTCGTCCACACGGCGTTTACCGCAAGTTCGGCCTTGGCCGTAACAAGCTGCGTGAAGCTGCAATGCGTGGTGACGTACCTGGTCTGGTTAAAGCCAGCTGGTAAGCAATATCAAAGTCTCGGTGCTTGGGATCGCAAGATCCTGACCACCGGTGACCTTGAACTTGAATCAAGCCCCTTTTGGGGCTTGATTCATTTGTGGGGTGTGTCTAGAATACCCGGCTCGCCTGAGCCCGTGCTTTTTTCGCATGGATGTACTCGGCGACACGTAGTAGCCGCAAGGCTAATTTTTTGTGTATTAGGAGCGTCTAGCCCATGAGTATGCAGGACCCGTTAGCGGACATGCTAACTCGAATCCGTAATGCCCAGATGGCTGAAAAGTCCGTCGTAAGCATGCCATCTTCTACTTTGAAGGTAGCTGTTGCCAAAGTCCTGAAGGACGAAGGTTACATTGCGGGTTATCAGATCAGCAGCGAAATCAAACCACTGCTGTCTATCGAGCTGAAATATTTCGAAGGCCGTCCGGTCATCGAAGAAGTGAAGCGCGTTAGCCGTCCAGGCCTGCGTCAGTACAAGTCCGTCGATGATCTGCCGAAAGTTCGTGGCGGTCTCGGTGTGTCTATCGTCTCCACCAACAAAGGTGTGATGACGGATCGTGCTGCGCGCGCTGCCGGTGTCGGCGGCGAAGTTCTTTGCACTGTGTTCTAAGGGGGGATAAGCATGTCACGCGTCGCTAAGAACCCCGTTAAGCTGCCAGCCGGTGTCGAAGTCAAATTCGCAGGCCAACAGCTTTCGGTGAAGGGTGCCAAGGGCACTCTCGAACTGAACATCCATTCGTCCGTTGAGATTGTTGAAGAAGCCGGTGAGCTGCGTTTTGCTGCTCGCAATGGCGATCAACAGACTCGCGCAATGGCTGGTACCACTCGTGCGTTGGTAAACAACATGGTCCAAGGCGTAAGCCAAGGCTTCGAGCGCAAGCTCCAGCTGGTCGGTGTTGGTTACAAAGCGCAAGCAAAAGGCACAGTGCTGAACCTGGCTCTTGGCTTCTCGCACCCAGTGGATTATGAACTGCCGGAAGGCATCACCGCTGAGACTCCTAGCCAGACCGATATCCTGATCAAGGGCATCGATAAGCAGCTGGTAGGTCAAGTGGCCGCCGAGATCCGCGACTTCCGTCCACCAGAGCCGTACAAAGGCAAAGGTGTGCGCTACGCGGACGAAGTCGTCCGTCGTAAAGAAGCCAAGAAGAAGTAGGGCATAGCAAATGACCGACAAAAAAGTTACTCGACTGCGTCGCGCTCGCAAAGCACGCCTGAAAATGCACGAACTCGAAGTCGTGCGTCTCTGCGTGTTCCGCTCGTCGCAGCACATTTACGCCCAGGTCATTTCGGCCGACGGCAACAAAGTCCTGGCATCCGCCTCGACTTTGGATAAAGAACTGCGTGATGGCGCCACTGGCAACATCGACGCGGCCACTAAGGTTGGCCAGCTGGTCGCTACGCGTGCTAAAGCCGCTGGCGTCTCGCAGGTGGCTTTCGACCGCTCTGGCTTCAAGTACCACGGCCGCGTCAAGGCGCTGGCTGATGCTGCTCGTGAAGCTGGGCTGGAGTTCTAAGTTATGTCAAATAACGACCAAAAGCGCGACGAAGGCTACATTGAGAAGCTGGTTCAAGTTAACCGCGTAGCCAAAACCGTTAAAGGCGGCCGTATCTTCACTTTCACCGCGTTGACCGTGGTTGGTGATGGTAAAGGGCGTGTTGGCTTCGGCCGTGGCAAGTCACGTGAAGTGCCTGCTGCGATCCAGAAGGCAATGGAAGCTGCTCGCCGCAACATGATCCAAGTTGACCTGAACGGCACTACCCTGCAGTACGCAATGAAGTCCGGTCACGGCGCTTCGAAGGTGTACATGCAGCCTGCTTCTGAAGGTACCGGTATCATCGCTGGCGGCGCTATGCGTGCTGTCCTCGAAGTTGCTGGTGTTCAGAACGTTCTGGCCAAGTGCTACGGCTCGACTAACCCGGTAAACGTGGTTCACGCCACTTTTAAAGGTTTGAAAGCTATGCAGTCTCCTGAATCCATTGCCGCCAAGCGTGGCAAAAGCGTCAAGGAGATCTTCTGATCATGGCTACCGTTAAAGTTACGCTGATCAAAAGCATGACCGGCCGCATCCCTAACCACAAACTGTGCGTTAAGGGTCTGGGTCTGCGTCGCATCGGTCACACTGTAGAAGTACTTGATACTCCCGAGAATCGCGGGATGATCAACAAGGCTTACTACATGCTGCGTGTCGAGGGTTAATCGATGAAACTCAATGATCTGAGTCCAGCGCCGGGTTCCCGTCGCGAAAAGCATCGTCCGGGCCGTGGTATCGGTAGTGGTTTGGGCAAGACCGGTGGCCGTGGCCACAAAGGTCAGTCCTCCCGCTCCGGTGGCACCATTGCTCCAGGCTTTGAAGGCGGTCAACAGCCGCTGCATCGTCGCCTGCCGAAGTTCGGTTTCGTTTCCCTGAAAGCCATGGATCGCGCAGAAGTGCGTTTATCCGAGCTGGCTAAAGTGGAAGGCGACATCGTTACCGTGCAGTCCCTGAAAGATGCCAACGTGATCAACGTCAACGTACAGCGCGTGAAAATCATGCTGTCCGGCGAAGTTACTCGCGCTGTTACCATCGGAAAGGGAATCGGCGCCACCAAAGGTGCGCGTTCGGCTATCGAAGCAGCTGGCGGCAAGTTCGAGGAATAAATGGCTAAGCAAGGTGCTCTCTCTGCGCTCGGCAAAGGCGGTATGTCTGAACTCTGGGCTCGTCTGCGTTTTCTGTTCCTGGCGATTATCGTCTACCGAATAGGCGCACACATCCCGGTTCCAGGTATCAACCCGGACCGACTCGCGGACCTGTTTCGACAGAATGAGGGGACCATTCTTAGCTTGTTCAACATGTTTTCTGGCGGCGCGCTGGAACGGATGAGCATCTTTGCACTGGGGATCATGCCGTATATTTCGGCATCGATCATCATGCAGTTGATGACCGCCGTCAGCCCGCAGCTCGAGCAGTTGAAGAAGGAAGGTGAAGCTGGGCGTCGCAAGATTGCCCAGTACACCCGCTACGGCACTGTCGTCCTCGCTCTGGTTCAGGCAATTGGCATGTCCATTGGTCTGGCAGGGCAGGGTGTTTCGTTCACTGGTGACTTTGGCTTCCATTTCGTCGCGGTATCCACTTTTGTGGCTGGTGCGATGTTCATGATGTGGCTGGGTGAGCAGATTACTGAGCGTGGTGTTGGCAACGGTATCTCGATGTTGATTTTCGCAGGTATCGTCGCCGGTCTTCCGAGAGCGATCGGGCAGTCTTTCGAGTCTGCGCGGCAGGGTGATATCAATATTTTCGCCCTGGTTGCCATCGGTTTGCTGGCAGTAGCGATTATCGGTTTTGTGGTGTTCATTGAGCGTGGTCAGCGTCGTATAGCTGTTCACTACGCCAAGCGTCAGCAGGGCCGCAAGGTTTTTGCTGCACAGACTAGCCACTTGCCGCTGAAGGTGAACATGGCCGGTGTTATTCCGGCCATTTTCGCGAGCAGCATTTTGCTGTTCCCGGCTTCGTTGGGTACCTGGTTTGGTCAGTCTGAAGGTATGGGCTGGCTGCAGGACATCTCGCAGTCGATCGCTCCTGGTCAGCCGTTGAATATTCTGCTGTTTAGTGCAGGGATTATTTTCTTCTGCTTCTTCTATACGGCGTTGATGTTCAATCCGAAAGACGTAGCGGAAAACCTGAAGAAGTCCGGTGCCTTTATTCCGGGCATCCGTCCAGGTGAGCAGTCTGCGCGCTACATTGATGGCGTTCTGACTCGTCTGACCCTGTTCGGTGCTCTATATATGACGGCCGTGTGCTTGTTGCCCCAGTTTCTGGTGGTTGCAGCAAACGTTCCGTTCTACCTTGGCGGGACCTCGTTGCTGATCGTCGTCGTGGTTGTGATGGACTTCATGTCCCAAGTACAATCGCACCTCGTTTCGCACCAGTACGAATCCCTGATGAAGAAAGCCAACCTGAAGGGCTACGGCAGCGGCATGCTTCGCTGAAGTACCCATAAGGTGAGAGGAGTTGGTGATGAAAGTTCGTGCATCGGTGAAAAAGCTGTGCCGTAACTGCAAGATTATTCGCCGCGAAGGTGTTGTTCGAGTAATTTGCAGCGCGGAACCGCGTCACAAACAGCGCCAAGGCTGAGTGTGATCCGCTTGAAGCCCGGCAGCTAGTGCGCTGCCGGGTTGATTATTTGTTATTACAGCGATATTATCTCGCGCCCTATTTCTTGGCTTCCGGGGCGTAGGTAGCTGTCAATTGGAGTCCCACTGAATGGCCCGTATTGCAGGCGTTAACATTCCAGATAACAAGCACACTGTTATCTCGCTGACCTACATCTATGGTGTTGGTCGCACTACTGCGCAGAAAATTTGCGCAGTGACTGGGGTAAACCCAGCCGCAAAGATCAAGGATCTGAGCGACGAGCAGATTGAACAGCTGCGTGGCGAAGTGGCGAAGTTCACCACTGAAGGTGACCTGCGTCGCGAAATCAACATGAAAATCAAGCGTTTGATGGACCTCGGTTGCTATCGCGGTCTGCGTCATCGTCGTGGTCTTCCAGTACGCGGTCAGCGTACCAAGACTAACGCGCGTACCCGTAAAGGTCCGCGTAAGCCGATCCGCAAGTAATCGCCCCAGCGAATCGACAGGAAAATTATCATGGCAAAACCTGCTGCTCGTCCTCGTAAAAAAGTTAAAAAGACAGTGGTTGATGGCATCGCCCACATCCATGCATCTTTTAACAACACAATCGTGACCATCACCGACCGTCAAGGTAACGCGCTTTCTTGGGCTACCTCCGGTGGTTCGGGTTTCCGCGGTTCCCGCAAGTCCACGCCGTTTGCTGCTCAAGTAGCTGCTGAACGTGCTGGTCAAGCTGCGCTGGAATACGGCCTGAAAAACCTCGACGTTAACGTCAAGGGTCCAGGTCCAGGTCGTGAGTCTGCTGTCCGTGCTTTGAACGGCTGTGGCTATAAGATCGCCAGCATCACCGACGTGACGCCAATCCCGCACAACGGGTGCCGTCCGCCGAAGAAGCGCCGCGTGTAATCCAGGAGATTGTAAAGAATGGCTCGTTACATTGGTCCAAAATGCAAACTCGCTCGTCGCGAAGGCACCGATCTCTTCCTGAAGAGCGGCGTGCGCGCGATCGAATCGAAGTGCAACATCGAAGCAGCACCTGGTATCCACGGCCAACGCCGCGGTCGCCAGTCCGATTACGGCACCCAACTGCGTGAAAAGCAGAAGGTCCGTCGTATCTACGGCGTTCTCGAGCGTCAATTCAGCGGCTACTACAAAGAAGCTGCTGGCAAGAAAGGTGCAACTGGCGAAAACCTGTTGCAACTGCTCGAATGCCGTCTGGACAACGTTGTATACCGTATGGGTTTTGGCTCTACTCGTGCCGAATCCCGTCAGCTGGTATCGCACAAATCCGTCAGCGTTAACGGTCAGACCGTAAACGTACCGTCTTACCAGGTTCGTGCTGGTGACGTGGTCGCGATCCGCGAGAAAGCAAAGAACCAACTTCGCATTGTCCAAGCTCTCGATCTGTGTGCCCAACGTGGCCGCGTAGAATGGGTAGAAGTAGACACTGAGAAGAAGTCGGGCGTTTTCAAGAACGTTCCAGCTCGCAGTGATCTGTCCGCCGACATCAACGAAAGCCTGATTGTCGAGCTCTACTCCAAGTAAGGGCTAGAAAATAGGTGCATCCATGCAGATTTCGGTAAATGAGTTCCTGACACCCCGCCATATTGATGTGCAGGTTGTCAGTCCAACCCGCGCCAAAATCACTCTCGAGCCTCTCGAGCGTGGTTTTGGCCACACCCTGGGCAACGCGCTGCGCCGCATCCTGTTGTCCTCAATGCCCGGCTGTGCAGTAGTCGAGGCCGAGATTGACGGTGTACTCCATGAGTACAGCGCCATCGAAGGCGTACAGGAAGACGTAATTGAAATCCTGTTGAACCTTAAAGGTCTGGCTATCAAGCTGCACGGTCGTGACGAAGTTACGCTGACCTTGTCGAAGAAGGGTTCGGGGGTGGTTACCGCTGCCGATATTCAGCTGGATCATGATGTCGAGATCGTTAACCCCGATCACGTAATCGCTAACCTGGCGTCTAACGGCGCCCTGAACATGAAGCTCACCGTAGCTCGTGGTCGTGGTTATGAACCGGCAGACTCGCGTCAGAGCGATGAAGACGAAAGCCGCAGCATCGGTCGCTTGCAGCTTGACTCTTCGTTCAGCCCGGTTCGCCGTATCGCATACGTGGTGGAAAACGCCCGTGTCGAGCAGCGTACTAACCTGGACAAGCTGGTTATTGATCTGGAAACCAACGGCACCCTGGATCCTGAAGAGGCTATCCGTCGCGCTGCAACCATTCTGCAACAGCAGTTGGCTGCGTTCGTCGACCTCAAAGGTGACAGTGAGCCAGTGGTTGTCGAGCAGGAAGACGAGATCGATCCGATCCTGCTTCGCCCGGTTGACGATCTGGAACTGACTGTACGTTCGGCTAACTGCCTTAAGGCGGAAAACATCTACTACATCGGTGACCTGATCCAGCGCACCGAAGTAGAGCTGTTGAAGACTCCGAACCTTGGCAAGAAATCCTTGACTGAAATCAAGGACGTTCTGGCCTCCCGCGGTCTGTCCCTCGGCATGCGCCTCGACAACTGGCCGCCTGCAAGTCTTAAGAAGGACGACAAGGCGACTGCCTGATCGTCGTAATCACCGAACGTTGTGTTTGGTAAGGAATGAACCATGCGTCATCGTAAAAGTGGTCGTCACCTGAGCCGCACCAGCTCGCACCGCAAGGCCATGTTTCAAAACATGGCGGTGTCGCTGTTCGAGCACGAGCTGATCAAAACTACACTGCCGAAAGCTAAAGAACTGCGTCGCGTTGCTGAGCCGCTGATCACTTTGGCCAAGACAGACAGCCTGGCTAACCGCCGTTTGGCTTTCGACCGTACTCGTTCGAAAGCTATCGTTGGTAAGCTCTTCAACGACCTGGGCAAGCGTTACGCTACCCGTGAGGGTGGCTACCTGCGCATCCTCAAGTGCGGCTTCCGCACTGGTGACAACGCGCCTATGGCGTACGTTGAGTTGGTTGATCGTCCAGTTGGCGGTGAAGCTGTATCCGCTGAGTAAGACGTCAGTCTGAAACGAAGAACCGGGCCTAGTGCCCGGTTTTTTGTGCTCGCTATTAAATGCCAGTCACTCCTACGGTCGTTAGAAAAAATCTATCGCCATGCATAGCTTAATGAATTTGTACGTGTAACGTTGGTGGTCAATACTCTCCTCTAGCCGATCAGCGGTAGTTCATAGACTGACAGAGGAAGAGATTTCAATGAGCCAAAATAAAACCCTTACCACCGCCAGTGGCGCTCCTGTCGCCGATAACCAGAATTCCCGCTCCGCCGGCTCACGCGGACCGCTGTTGCTTGATGATTTCCATCTCATCGAGAAACTTGCTCACTTCAATCGTGAGAATATTCCTGAGCGTAGAGTGCACGCGAAAGGCTCGGGTGCTTACGGCACATTTACGGTGACTCGTGACATAACCGAGTACACCAGCGCCAAACTGTTTGAGTCCGTCGGTAAGCAAACCCCAACCTTCCTGCGTTTTTCTACCGTGGGTGGTGAGCGTGGTTCCGCCGACACAGAGCGCGATCCACGTGGATTCGCGTTGAAGTTCTACACCGAAGAAGGTAATTGGGACATTGTCGGCAACAACACGCCGGTGTTCTTCATCCGTGATCCGCTCAAATTCCCTGACTTTATCCACACCCAAAAGCGCCTACCGCAAAGCAACCTGAAAAGCGCGCAGATGATGTGGGATTTCTGGTCGCACTCGCCTGAGGCGTTGCACCAGGTCACTATTCTGTTCTCGGACCGCGGCATTCCCGACGGATACCGTCATATGCACGGCTTCGGTAGCCATACCTACAGTCTGATCAATGCCAGCGGCGAGCGGCACTGGGTGAAATGGCACTACAAGACCAAGCAGGGGATCAAGAACCTGGCGCCTGCTGACGCTGCACGTCTGGCGGGTACCGATCCGGATTACGCTCAGCGGGATCTGTTCGGTGCGATCGAGCGCGGTGATTTCCCGAAATGGCGTGTCTGCATTCAGATAATGACCGAGGCTCAAGCCGCGGCACACTACGAGAACCCGTTCGACGTCACCAAGACCTGGTCGCAGAAAGAATTTCCATTGATTGAAGTCGGCGAGCTTGAACTGAACCGTAATCCGCAGAACTATTTTGCAGAAGTCGAGCAAGCCGCATTTGGTCCGAGCAACATGGTGCCGGGTGTCGGGCTGTCGCCAGATCGTATGCTGCAAGGGCGTGTGTTTGCTTACGCAGATGCGCACCGCTACCGCATCGGCACCAACCATCAGCAGCTGCCGGTGAATGCCCCACATAGCCCAGTGAACAGCTACCAGCGTGACGGTTCGATGGCATTCGGCAGCAACGGCGGCAGTGCGCCGAATTACGAGCCAAACAGCTACATCGAGGCGCCAAAACAGGCCCCTCGTTATGCTGAACCTCCGTTGGCATTGAACGGTGCCGCGGATCGTTATGACCATCGCGAAGACACCGATTACTACAGCCATGCTGGTGCGCTGTTCCGCCTGATGAGCGACGAGCAGAAAACCCTGTTGATCAATAACATTGCCGGCGCAATGGCTGGGGTTTCAAGCGACGTGGTTGATCGCCAGTTGCAGCATTTCTACAAGGCCGATCCGGCGTATGGAGAAGCAGTCGCAAAGGCACTCAACGTACAGATTAACGAAGTCTAAACGAGAAGCAGAACCGCCCTCATCTGGGCGGTTTTTGCGCTATTTAAACTACTTTTCTCAGAATATCTTCGCTTTTATCGCGTAAACGGAGTGACCTAATAGTCGCCTTGGTTCAAACTACAGACTTTCAAGCAGGGAGATGTAGGGCGATGCAAGGCCACCCAGACGTTATCGATTACCTCAACACGTTGCTGACCGGCGAGCTGGCGGCGCGTGATCAGTATTTCATCCACTCGCGGATGTACGAGGACTGGGGTTTCACCGAGCTCTACGAACGTATCAACCATGAAATGGAAGAAGAAGCACAGCACGCTGACGCGCTGATGCGTCGGATCCTGATGCTTGAAGGCACTCCGCGCATGCGTCCTGACGACCTCGATGTCGGCACAACCGTGCCTGATATGCTCGCCGCCGATTTACGCCTCGAATACAAAGTTCGCGCTGCTCTCTGTAAGGGCATTGAACTTTGCGAGTTGCACAAAGATTACGTAAGCCGCGAGATCCTGCGCATTCAGCTCAACGATACCGAAGAAGATCACACCTACTGGCTGGAAAAACAGCTGGGTTTGATCAAGCTGATCGGTCTCGAGAACTACCTGCAATCGCAGTTCTAATCAGCTACAAAAAAGCCCTTGCCACTGATGAAGTGACAGGGGCTTTTTCGTGGGGCCGGATCAGTCCCGGTCGCGAGCCAGGAGCGGCTTGAGGTAGAAGCCAGTGTGCGATTGCTTCATCTCAGAGACTTCTTCTGGCGTACCAACGGCAATAATCTGCCCACCTTTGGAACCACCCTCGGGTCCGAGGTCCACCAGCCAGTCGGCCGTTTTGATCACGTCGAGGTTGTGCTCGATTACCACCACAGTATTGCCGTGGTCGCGCAGTCTGTGCAGTACATCGAGCAGTTGCTGGATGTCTGCGAAGTGCAGGCCAGTGGTTGGCTCATCGAGGATGTACAACGTCTTGCCGGTATCGCGTTTGGAAAGCTCGCGAGACAGTTTTACCCGTTGCGCTTCACCTCCAGACAACGTGGTCGCCGATTGCCCCAGCTTGATGTACGACAGCCCAACATCCATTAGCGTCTGAAGCTTGCGCGCCAGCGCCGGAACCGCGTCGAAGAACACTCGCGCTTCCTCGATGGTCATCTCGAGGGTCTCGTGAATGCTCTTGCCCTTGTATTTGATCTCAAGGGTTTCGCGGTTGTAGCGCTTGCTCTTGCAGACGTCGCACGGCACATAGATGTCCGGCAGAAAGTGCATTTCGACCTTGATCAGACCATCGCCCTGACACGCTTCGCAACGACCGCCTTTCACGTTGAAGGAGAATCGCCCCGGGCCATATCCACGGGAACGGGATTCCGGCACGCCGGCGAACAATTCGCGAATCGGCGTGAACAAGCCGGTGTACGTCGCCGGGTTTGAGCGCGGCGTACGGCCAATCGGGCTCTGGTCAATGTCGACCACCTTGTCCAGATGCTCCAGACCTTTGATGCTGTCGTGTGCGGCAGCCTCCAGCGTCGTTGCACCATTGAGTGCCGTGGCGCTCAGGGGAAACAGCGTGTTGTTGATAAGCGTCGACTTGCCCGAGCCGGATACGCCAGTGACGCAGGTCAGCAGACCAATCGGAATATCCAGATCGACATTGCGCAAATTGTTGCCGCGCGCGCCTTTCAAGGACAGAGACAGCTTTTTGTTACGCGGCGTACGCTTGGCTGGAACCGCAATCTTGACCCGGCCCGACAGGTATTTACCAGTCAGCGAATCAGGGTGAGCCATGACTTCTGCGGGCGTGCCCTCGGCAACGATATGCCCCCCGTGAACACCTGCACCCGGGCCAATGTCCACCACATAGTCGGCAAGACGAATGGCGTCTTCGTCGTGTTCGACCACGATGACCGTATTGCCAATGTCCCGCAGGTGCTTGAGCGTACCGAGCAAACGATCATTGTCGCGCTGGTGCAGGCCGATGGACGGCTCATCGAGAATGTACAGGACACCTACCAGCCCGGCGCCAATCTGACTGGCCAGGCGGATCCGTTGAGCCTCACCGCCGGATAGGGTATCCGCGCTTCGATCCAGCGACAGATAATCCAGGCCTACGTTGACCAGGAACTGCAGGCGCTCGCGAATTTCCTTGAGGATCTTGTCGGCGATTTCACCGCGGCGGCCCGTCAATTTCAGTCCGCCGAAGTACTCGCACGCATCGCCGATCGGCAGATTGGTGACTGCCGGAAGCGTCTTCTCACCTACCCAGACGTGCCGCGCCTCGCGACGCAGACGGGTGCCACGGCAATCCGGGCAAGGCTGGGTGCTGAGGAACTTGGCCAGCTCTTCACGTACCGAAGCCGATTCGGTTTCGCGGTAGCGACGTTCCAGGTTCGGCACGATGCCTTCGAACGGGTGCGAACGTTTGACGATGTCGCCACGGTCGTTCAGGTACTTGAAGTCGACGTTCTGCGAACCGCTGCCATGCAGGATGTACTTCTGCTGATCGGCCGGCAGTTCATTGAATGGCACTTCCAGGCTGAACTTGTAGTGAGACGCCAGCGATCCGAGCATCTGGAAGTAATAGACGTTACGCCTGTCCCAGCCGCGTATCGCGCCCTCGGCCAGTGTCAGGTCTCCATTGACCAGTCGCTTGATATCAAAAAACTGCTTCACGCCCAGGCCATCGCACGTCGGGCACGCGCCTGCCGGGTTGTTGAAGGAAAACAGCTTGGGTTCAAGCTCGCTGATGGCATGACCGCAGATCGGGCAGGCGAAGCGCGCGGAAAAGATCATCTCTTCGCCAGGCTCGTCGTCCATCGGAGCAACCAGTGCGATGCCATCCGCCAGTTTCAGCGCGGTCTCGAACGACTCGGCGAGGCGCTGCTGTAGATCGGCGCGAACCTTGAAGCGGTCAACCACGACATCAATCGAATGCTTCTTCTGTTTATCCAGTTTCGGCAGCTCGTCCAGCTCGCAAAGCCGGCCATTGATTCGTGCGCGGACGAAGCCCTGGGCGCGCAGCTCTTCGAAGACCGACAGATGTTCGCCTTTACGCTCGCGAATCACCGGCGCTAACAGCATAAGCTTGCTGCCTTCCGGCTGGGCAAGCACCAGGTCGACCATCTGGCTGACGGTCTGCGCTTCCAGCGGAATATCGTGATCCGGGCAACGCGGAATACCCACGCGAGCGTAGAGCAGGCGCAGGTAGTCGTAGATTTCGGTGATGGTGCCGACCGTGGAACGCGGGTTGTGCGAGGTCGACTTCTGTTCGATGGAGATTGCCGGCGACAAACCTTCGATGGTGTCGACGTCAGGCTTTTCCATCATCGACAGGAATTGTCGCGCGTAGGCGGACAGCGATTCGACGTAGCGGCGCTGGCCTTCGGCGTACAACGTGTCAAATGCCAGGGACGACTTGCCGGATCCGGACAGGCCGGTGATGACGATCAGTTTGTCCCGTGGCAGGGTCAGGTCGATGTTCTTCAGGTTGTGGGTTCGGGCCCCACGAATCAGGATCTTGTCCAAAGTGGCCTCGCTTGGCGGGCGTCGAAAACGTAGGAGTATACGGCCAAATACTGGATGGATGCACACTATCAAACGAGCGGATTGTTGTCTTACATGAAGAGTCTGTCAGCAGAGCGCGGCAAAGCGTCGCGATATACCCTGTCAATCGATGGGACTGGTAGAATCGCCGCCGGTTCACATGAGGTTTATCCATGCACGATCCCCACAGCGAACGCATGAGTGGCAGTGAGACCCGCGCAGCAAGCGGTCTGGCCCTGGTGTTCGCCTTCCGTATGCTTGGCATGTTCATGGTGTTGCCGGTATTGGCGACCTATGGGATGGATCTGGCAGGCGCGACCCCGGCCCTTATCGGGCTGGCGATTGGCGCATACGGCCTGACCCAGGCGATTTTCCAGATTCCCTTCGGTTTCATTTCCGACCGCATCGGGCGACGTCCGGTGATTTATCTGGGGCTGATCATTTTCGCCCTGGGCAGTGTACTGGCCGCTAATGCCGATTCGATCTGGGGCGTCATTGCCGGACGAATCCTGCAAGGTGCCGGTGCCATTTCTGCAGCGGTCATGGCTCTGCTGTCGGACCTGACCCGGGAACAACACCGCACGAAAGCCATGGCGATGATTGGCATGACCATCGGCTTGTCGTTCGCTGTCGCCATGGTTGTAGGGCCGTTGCTGACTCGCGCCTTCGGCCTGTCGGGACTATTCCTCGCCACGGGCGGTATGGCGCTGATCGGCATCGTCATCGTGATGTTCATGGTGCCCCGTGCCACCGGGCCGTTGCAGCATCGTGAGTCCGGTGTCGCGCGACAGGCGCTGTTGCCGACGCTCAAGCATCCGGACCTGTTGCGCCTGGACCTGGGCATTTTTGTGTTGCACGCGATGTTGATGTCGAGCTTCGTCGCCTTGCCGTTGGCGCTGGTCGAAAAAGCCGGCCTGCCCAAAGAGCAGCACTGGTGGGTGTACCTGACTGCGCTGCTGATTTCTTTCTTCGCCATGATCCCGTTCATTATCTACGGCGAGAAGAAACGCAAAATGAAACGAGTTTTACTCGGCGCCGTCGTGACGCTGATGCTCACTGAGCTATTCTTCTGGCAGTTCGGCGATAGCTTGCGGGCTCTGGTGATTGGTACGGTGGTGTTCTTCACCGCGTTCAACCTGCTGGAAGCTTCGTTGCCATCGTTGATCAGCAAGGTTTCACCGGCAGGCGGCAAGGGCACGGCAATGGGGGTTTATTCCACCAGTCAGTTCCTGGGTTCGGCGTTGGGCGGGATCATGGGCGGGTGGATGTTCCAGCATGGCGGTTTGTCGGTTGTGTTCCTTGGATGCGCCGGGCTGGCTGCCCTCTGGTTAGCCTTTGCTGTTACCATGCGCGAACCTCCCTACGTGACGAGCCTGCGCTTGCCGTTGTCGCCCGAAGCGATCCGCGAAGCGGGTCTGGTCGAGCGCCTGTTGGCCGTCGTAGGGGTAACAGATGCAGTCGTGGTCGCTGATGAAGCGGCCATTTACATCAAATTGGACACCGAACTATTGGATCGCACCACCCTTGAGCGCCTGGTGAACAACCCGGCCTCGACAGCGTGCGAAGCCTAGGAGAACGTTATGGCCCGTGGGGTTAACAAAGTCATATTGGTCGGCACTTGCGGCCAGGATCCCGAAGTTCGCTACTTGCCTAACGGTAACGCCGTGACCAACCTGAGTCTGGCGACCAGCGAACAGTGGACTGACAAGCAAACCGGTCAGAAGGTCGAGAAGACCGAATGGCACCGTGTATCGATGTTCGGCAAAGTAGCCGAAATCGCCGGCGAATACCTGCGTAAAGGTTCGCAGGTGTATATCGAAGGCAAGCTGCAAACCCGCGAGTGGGAAAAAGACGGTATCAAGCGTTACACCACCGAAATCGTGGTCGACATGCAAGGCACCATGCAACTGCTCGGCGGCCGTCCACAACAGGGCGACCAACAAGGCGGGGGCAATAACTACCAGCAGTCCGCTCCGGCACCGCGTCAGCAAGCTCCGCGCCCACAGCAGTCGGCACCGCAGCAGTCCGCCCCACAACAGTCGCGTCCGGCTCCTCAGCAGGCTGCGCCGCAACCGGCTCCGGATTTCGACAGCTTCGATGACGATATCCCGTTCTAGGATGCAGCCTGGACTTGTTTGTAAGGTCTAGCCTCGAAACCCCCGATCAGTCCTCTCGACTGGTCGGGGGTTTTCTTTTGTGCATCATTTAAGCAGGAGCGTCCGGGCCGGCGTCACGACTGAGCGTGAGCAGTCACATTCGCCCGCGCCGTGTGCAGTTTCTTGTAGCTGTCGATCAGGCGCAGGTGCCTGTCGAGCCCTTCCAGTTTCATGCTGGTCGGCGTCAAGCCATGGAAGCGAACGCTGCCATCCACCGATCCGATCGCTGCATCCATGCGCTCGTTACCAAACATCCGGCGGAAATTAGCCTCGTAGTCTTCCAGTTCCAGGTCTTCGTCCAGCTTCATCTCCAGCACGGCATTGATGGCCTGATAGAACAAGCCACGCTCGACCGTGTTGTCGTTGTACTGCAGGAACATCTCCACCGCTTCCTTCGCCTCTTCAAATTGCTGCAGGGCGAGATAAATCAGCAGCTTCAACTCTAGAATCGTCAGCTGGCCCCAGGCCGTGTTGTCGTCAAACTCGATGCCGATCAAGGAAGTGATGTCGGTGTAGTCGTCGAGCTCACTTTCCACCAGACGCTCAGCCAGCGCTCGCAGCTCCTCTTCGTCCAGACGATGCAGGTTCAGGATATCGGCGCGGAAGAACAGCGCTTTGTTGGTGTTATCCCAGATCAGATCATCTACGGGATAGATTTCCGAATAGTCCGGCACCAGGATGCGGCACGCCGTCGCGCCAATATGCTCGTAGACCGCCATGTACACTTCTTTGCCCATGCCTTCGAGAATGCCGAACAAGGTCGCGGCCTCTTCGACGTTCGAGTTTTCACCCTGGCCAGAGAAGTCCCACTCGACAAATTCGTAGTCCGATTTCGAGCTGAAGAAGCGCCACGACACCACGCCGCTGGAGTCGATAAAGTGCTCGACGAAGTTGTTCGGCTCGGTCACCGCATGACCTTCAAACGTCGGCTGTGGCAGGTCGTTGAGTCCTTCGAAGCTGCGGCCCTGAAGCAATTCGGTCAGGCTGCGTTCCAGCGCCACTTCCAGGCTCGGGTGCGCGCCGAACGAGGCGAACACGCCGCCGGTACGCGGGTTCATCAGCGTGACGCACATCACCGGGAATTCGCCGCCCAGGGACGCATCTTTCACCAGCACGGGGAAACCTTGCTCTTCCAGTGCCTGAATACCGGCCAAAATCCCGGGAAACTTCGCCAAAACATCGGCCGGCACATCCGGCAGGGCAAATTCACCCTCGATGATTTCGCGTTTTACCGCGCGCTCGAAGATCTCCGACAGGCATTGCACCTGCGCTTCGGCCAGCGTGTTACCGGCACTCATGCCGTTGCTCAGGAAAAGGTTTTCAATCAGGTTGGACGGGAAGTACACCACCTCACCGTCCGAACGCCGCACGTACGGCAGCGAGCAGATACCACGCTCTTCATTGCCCGAGTTGGTATCGATCAGATGGGAGCCACGCAACTCGCCGTCGCGGTTGTAAATCTTCAGGCAGTACTCATCGAGAATTTCGACCGGCAGCGCATCCTTACGGCCCGGCTTGAACCAGCGTTCGTCCGGATAGTGCACAAACGCTGCATTGGCGATGTCTTCGCCCCAGAACTGGTCGTTGTAGAAGAAGTTGCAGTTGAGTCGCTCGATAAACTCGCCCAGTGCCGACGCCAGTGCGCCTTCCTTCGTCGCGCCCTTGCCGTTGGTAAAGCACATCGGCGAATGCGCATCGCGGATATGCAACGACCACACGTTAGGCACGATATTTCGCCACGAGGCGATTTCAATCTTCATGCCCAGGTCGGCGAGGATGGCCGACATGTTCGCAATGGTCTGCTCAAGTGGCAGATCCTTACCGGCAATGTAGGTGCTCGCCTCAGAGCTGGACGCAGGCATCAGCAACGCCTGAGCGTCGGCGTCGAGGTTTTCGACCTCTTCGATCACAAACTCAGGGCCGGCCTGCACCACTTTTTTCACGGTGCAACGGTCGATGGAACGCAGAATGCCCAGACGGTCCTTCTCGGAAATGTCTGCTGGCAGCTCGACCTGGATCTTGAAAATCTGGTTGTAGCGGTTTTCCGGGTCAACAATGTTGTTCTGTGACAGACGGATGTTGTCGGTGGATATGTTGCGGGTGCTGCAGTACAACTTTACAAAGTACGCCGCGCACAACGCCGACGAAGCGAGGAAGTAGTCGAACGGGCCCGGTGCCGAGCCATCGCCCTTGTAGCGGATAGGTTGATCAGCCACCACCGTGAAGTCATCGAACTTGGCTTCAAGTCGAAGGTTGTCGAGAAAGTTGACCTTGATTTCCATGGGGGTTACCAGAATAGCGGGCTAGTCGATTTGGCCGCCATTATCCGGCATTTCAACGGTAAGTCTCGCGGGCGTCTGACGATATGTCCCCTCCGGGCCGTTTTAATGGGCCGCGCAGGGGCAAGTCGAGCTTTCGGACTTCGATGAGGACGTTGTGATCTTAGTGGCTGGCAGCCAGGAATTCGTCAGTGGAGATCACGCTCGCATAGGCAAAGCCCAGCGCTGACATGAACGCGGCGTGAACGTGGGCCGCCGGAACCGTCAGACCGTTGAACTCCAGGTCACGGCTGGCACAGGCGTCATGGATCACGGTGACGGTGTAGCCCATATCGGCGGCGGCGCGAGTGATGCCGTCGACACACATGTGGCTCATGCTGCCAACGACCACCAGTTCCTTGATGTCTTGCTCGTCAAGGATCGACTTCAACTCGGTTTCGCGAAACGAATTGACGAAGTGCTTGAGCACGACGGGCTCATCCGCGCGGTTGAGAACCTTGGGATGAAGCTTTGCGCCCTCTGAACCCGGAGTGAAGAAAGGCGCTTCGTCGGACGTGAATTCATGGCGGATGTGCACCACCGACTCACCCGCGTCGCGAAAGGCCTTTAACAGACGTACGGCGTTATCGGCAGCGGCATCGGCGCCCACCAATGGCCACTTGCCTTGGGGGAAGTAGTCGTTTTGGATATCGACTACGATGAGTGCTTGCTTGGCCATGACTGTTTCCTCGAAGTGTGTAGTAGGTGTGGAATGAAGTATCGGCCTTGGCAGGCCGTCCGAGGATTGGCCGCACCGACAATAGAAGGGGGAAAACTGACAATGGATGCACAAAGGGCTGTCGCGCAATTGGGCGTACTGATTTATCCCGGTGCGCAAATGGCGGCGGTGCACGGTTTGACGGACTTGTTCGGGGTGGCCAACCGTATTGCCGCCGAGCATCAGGCTGCGCATTTGCCGCTGCTGCGGGTCAGTCATTGGCAGGTCAATGGCGAACAAGCGCCTGAGTGCGTTTACGACAGCCATCCCGCTCCAGACGAGGCGCTGGTAGCTGTGCTGATTCCGCCGTCGATTGCCGGCTTCTCCGAGGGGCAGGCCTCGCACGCTTTGATTCAATGGCTGCGGCAGCACCATGCGAACGGCGCCACCCTCGGCGGCGTCTGCGTCGGTTCGATCCTGCTGGCCGAAAGTGGCCTGCTCGACGGACGCAGTGCCACCACCCACTGGACCTCAGCCAAAACCTTCGCCGAGCGCTATCCGGCGATCAAGCTCAAGGCTGATACACCGATAGTCGATGACGGCGACCTGATCACCACCGCCGGGCTGATGGCATGGTCCGAGCTGGGATTACGCCTGGTGGACCGCCTGCTCGGCCCAAGTATCGCTACCGGAACTGCCCGGTTCCTGGTGGTCGAGCACAGTGACAGCGCAAGCGAATGCGGCAGTAACTTCTCACCTATTCTCAATCACGGCGACGCATCGATTCTGAAGGTTCAGCACTGGCTGCAAAGCACGGGTGCGACCGAGGTATCACTGACCGCAATGGCCGAGCGGGCAGGGCTGGAAGAGCGTACTTTTCTGCGTCGTTTTCGCGCAGCAACCGGCCTCAAGCCCACCGAGTATTGCCAGCATCTGCGGGTCGGCAAAGCGCGTGAAATGCTTGAATTCACCAATGGCACCATCGATCACATCGCCTGGACCGTCGGCTATCAAGACCCCAGTGCATTCAGGGCAACCTTCAGGAAAATCACCGGGCTGGCGCCGAGTGATTACCGCAACCGATTTGGCGTCGGCGCCGGTCAGAGTTGAACGCTCAAGGGTGCAAAATGTCGGAGTGATTAACCGGCGGATTCAGTAACGGTTCCCAGCAGACGGTGCCTGGTTCGATCCCGGCACCGGTCCTGCCACATTCACCCAGCGCAGATTGAAGGGGGATGCATGACCCCAACGAATCGCAAGAAACTGGTCGTTGCTCACTCGGTTCGCGCCGAGGCGCCTTTGCACGAAGTGGAAACCAACCGTGCACTGGCTCGATGGCTGGCCCAAATCCTCGGGCTCAAATTCGGTGGCAGCTACGACGTCGACGCGCACAGCGGCCGTGACCTATACCTTTTGCCCACCCAGACATTAGTCGGCGCCGCAGCCGCTCGTCAGCTAGGCGTGAAAGGCCCCGAGGATCTGTGGGGCGGGTACGTCGATCACGATTTCATCTGCACCAAGGCCATCAGTCATGGCTTGCTCAACCGCCACGCTTACGCGCCTGAAGGCTGGTCGCCGTTGTTTTCCGAACGGGTGCGCAGCGTGGTGCTCGACGGTCTCAGCGTATTTTCCCTGGAAGATGCCCGGCCTGCGGCGGAGCACTTGCTGTACAGCGGCCCGATCCGGCTCAAACCGGTTCACGCTTGCGCCGGGCGCGGGCAGGAAGTCGTCGAGAGTCTTGATCAGTTCGATGCCATCCTCGCCCGACCCGATGCCAGGACGTTGTTTGTCGAAGGCGTCGTGCTGGAGCAGGACCTGCAAAATGTCATCACGCATAGTGTCGGCCAGAGCTTCATCGGCGACAGGGTGCTGAGTTACTGCGGCGATCAATACTTGACCGAAGACGGCCATGGCGAGCAGGTTTATGGAGGCTCGAACCTGTTGGTCGTGCAGGGGTATTACGACGATCTGCTCGAATTGCCGTTGGCTGACGACGTGCAACTGGCCATCCGCCAGGCCCAGGTGTTCGACAGCGCGGCTGACGAAGCCTATCCGGGGTTTTACGCCTCGCGACGCAACTACGACATCGCCCAGGGACTGGACAGCAACGGCCAGAGTCGCAGCGGCGTGCTCGAACAATCCTGGCGCATGGGCGGCGCCAGCAGCGCCGAGGTGGCGGCCTTGCAGAGCTTCGTCAACGATCCGGGTATGCGCGCGATTCGTGTCTCTTCGGTGGAAACCTACATCGATCAACCGCTGCCGGCAGACGCCATCGAGGTGTACCGCGGGCCTGCGGAAAACAGTGACTTTCTTCTCAAGTACGTGACGGTTAAATCCTATGACGGCTAGAAGCGAAACCATTCAAATCGACATCGACGACGAACAGATGGTCGGGACTTTCTTGAGTCCCAAATCCAAAGTCCCAGGGGTTCTTTTCGTACACGGATGGGGCGGCAGCCAGGAGCGCGATCTGGAGCGCGCTAAAGGCATCGCCGGTCTGGGTTGCGTGTGCCTGACGTTCGACTTGCGTGGCCACACCGGTGGCAGCGGCATTCCGCTGACGCGCGTCACGCGTGAAGACAATCTGCGCGATTTGCTCGCGGCCTACGATCGGCTGCTTGCGCATCCGGCGCTCGACACGTCCGCCATCGCGGTGGTGGGCACCAGTTACGGCGGTTATCTTGCCTCGATTCTGACGTCTCTACGCCCGGTCCGCTGGCTGGCGCTGCGGGTCCCCGCGCTGTATCGGGATGAACAATGGCACACGCCCAAGCGTGAACTGGACAAGACGGATTTGCGCGATTACCGCAGCACGCTGATCCGTGCCGACAGCAATCGCGCATTGCATGCATGCTCGCAATTCACCGGCGACGTGTTGCTGGTCGAGTCAGAGACGGACGACTACGTACCCCACGCAACCATCATGAGTTACCGCGCCGCTTGCCAGCAGACGCACTCCCTGACCCATCGAATCATCGACGGTGCCGATCACGCCTTGAGCGAGCCTGTTTCACAACAGGCCTATACCTCGATTCTTGTGGACTGGATCACCGAAATGGTCGTGGGCGAGCGGTTGAGCATTATTCAATCGAAATGAGCATTTCCCAGAAGGGGCTCGCCACACGCCAGCCCCTCCTCATCAAAGGGATGTGTTCAATCCCTGGGCTTCTTCGAAATCCGCAACGACTTGGCTTTGGCCTCCACCACCAGGTACATCACCAGCGTGATCAACAGCGGCAAAATAAAGTAAATCGCCCGATACGCCAGCAACCCCGCCACCAGGCTTCCCCGTGAAGCCTCATGTTGCAGCAGCGCGACAAACACCGCCTCCAACACACCCAGCCCCGCAGGAATGTGCGTGATCACCCCGGCAATGGCGCTGATCAACAGCACGCCCAGCACCAGCGGATAATCCAGCTTGCTCGGCAGCAGCGTGAAAATCACCGCCGCCATCAACGACCAGTTCAACGCACCCAACGCCAATTGCAGAATCGCCATGCGCAGCGATGGCAGGTTGATTTCCACTCCCCGAATCGCCCACTCGCGACGCTTGGAAAACCGGCACGCCGCCAGATACCCCGCACTCACCAGCAGTAACAGCACCCCCACCCATTGCAGCGCATCGCTGCTGAGTTTCCAGCCCGGCGGCATGCGCACCAGCCCACTGCTGAAGACCACGCCGGCAATCAACATGTAGCCGAACCAGTTGGTCGCCAGACTCAGGCCGAGGATTTTCGCGATGTTGGACTTGCTCACCCCCAATCGTGAATACAGCCGATAGCGCATGGCGATTCCACCGACCCAGGCGCTCAGGTTCAGGTTGAAGGCGTAGCTGATGATCCCGACCGGGAGGATCTGCTTCCAGGTCAGGTCCTGACGGATGTACGTGCGACCGATCAGGTCAAAACAGGCGTAGACCAGAAAACTCAACAGCGTCAGGCCCGAGGCGATAATCAACGTGCGTACTTTGAAATCGGCCAGGGTTTCGAACACTTCATTCCATTCGATGCGGCGAGCAAGCATCGTGAACAGCACGATCAGCGCCAGAAAAAACAGCATCGTCAACGGCCGTTTCCAGCGGCTCCAGCGGGATTTTCCCGGGGTTTCGGCATGCTGCGCCGGTTGGGCTTCAGCGCGGCTCATGGAGTTTGCTCCCGGTTGGATGAGTGAACCGTTTCAGGCGCGGTTTATGCGCTGGAAGCCAACCGGCCCACGCAGGGAAGTGCCGCAAGAAGTGGAACACCAGAAAGCCCACGGTCATGTGCCAGACCCGACCGCGGGGGGATTTATCGGCTGACATGGCCTTGCAGTGATTGTTGCTGAGGTCTTCCAGACGTTCGAACAGTTCGCGGTTGAAGGCGCGGTCACGTATCAACACGTTGGCTTCCAGATTCATCGACAGGCTCAACGGGTCGAGATTGCTTGATCCGACCGTGCTCCAGTCCTCATCCACCAACGCCACTTTGCCGTGCAGGGGACGCTCGCAATATTCGTGAATCTGCACACCGGACTTGAGCAAATAGTCATAGGTCATGCGCGCGGCGAGCTTGGCCACCATCATGTCCGGCTGACCTTGCAGAATGAGCCGCACCTCCACGCCACGACGGGCAGCATTGCGGATCTCCCGCAGCAGTCGATAACCGGGAAAGAAGTAAGCGTTGGCGATAACCACGCGGCGTTGGGCGCTGCGCAGCACCTGCCGGTAGACCTCTTCGATATCGGTCTGATGATCGCCATTGTCGCGATACACCAGCCGCACCTGACCATCATGGTCGCTGAACGCCAGTTCCGAGCGCCGTTGCCGCCGCCGTTGCCACCAGTACTTGGCGCGCGCCGGGCGGCCGCTTTGCAGCAATGCAAAATGATGAATGTCGGCCACTGCCGGGCCCTGCACTTCAACCGAATAATCCTGTTTGGCCTCGGGGCCAAAATCGGCGAGATGATCACCGGAAAAGTTGATCCCGCCAATGAACGCGACCGTGCCGTCGACCACCACAATTTTGCGATGAAGCCGACGGAACCAGTTGGTGCGTATGCCCAGGTGCTTGGGCGCCGGATCGAACATCTGGATGTGCACACCGGCCTCGCTGAGTGCAGTGAGGTAGCCGGTGGTCAGCTCTCCACAGCCAAAACCATCGAAGCTGGCGGTGACACGCACGCCGCGTTTTGCCGCCTCGATCAGCACTTCCTGCAGCTCGTTGCCCACCTTGTCCTCAAACACAATGAAGGTTTCCAGGAGAATCTCGGTCTTGGCCTCACGCATTGCCTCGAAGACCCTCGGGAAATACGCTTCGCCATTTTCCAGCAACACAACCCGATTATTCCCTTGCCAGCCGTATTCGACGTCAACCGCTGCGGGCTCTCGAACAGGAGGCTCGGAAGTATGTTCCACGGTGCTTTTCTCCATCGACGGGACGCTCATAGCTCAATCTCCACCGATAGCGGTGCGTGGTCGGAAAGGTGAGACCAGGGTCGCGCAACCAACACTTGCGGACGGCTGGCCTTGAGGTTTCGTACGTAAATGCGGTCCAGGCGTAGAATCGGCAGTCGTGCCGGGAAGCTACGCGCCGGTTTGCCGTGGTGCTCCGCGAACACCTCGCGCAAACCGCAAGGTTCAAGCAAGGCATCAGCGCGTTGGCGCCAGTCGTTGAAGTCGCCGGCGACGATGACGGGCGCATCACTTGGCAACTCCGCGAGGCGGCGCGCGAGCAATTCGAGTTGCTCGGTTCGGTGGGTTTCATGCAAGCCCAAATGGACGCAGATCGCATGAACTTCCGGCCCGTCACCTGGCAGGCGCAGTACGCAATGCAGGATCCCGCGGTTTTCATGACCACTGATGGAAACGTCGAGGTTGTCATGGCGGATGATCTGGAATTTCGACAGCAGCGCGTTGCCGTGATCGCCGGCCGGGTACACCGCGTTGCGGCCATAGGCGAACTGCGGCCAGAGAGTGTCGGCGAGGAACTCGTATTGCGGCATCGACGGCCAATTGTCGTAGCGCTGTGGATGGTGCTCGTGGGTACCATGGACTTCCTGCAGAAACACCACGTCGGCCGACACGCTACGCACCGCTTCGCGTAATTCCGGCAGGATGAATCGCCGGTTAAGCGCGGTGAACCCCTTGTGTGTATTGACCGTCAGCACCGTGAAACGGCGCACGGCAGTGTGGGTCTGAAGTTGCTCGGGAGCATCGGGCTGTTCGGAAATGCTCATGGCAGCACTCCTTCGGCTGCTGGCTCTCCGGGTCTCGTGGCCAGGCTGTCATCGAGATGAAAGCGCTCCAGCAGACGTCGCGCATCAAAAGGCGCGCGGACCTTGATGTCATTGTCGAAATAGCAGAACACCTCGCGGGACTTGCGTGCCTGAGGTTTTTGCCGCGGCGCAATCAGCTGCGGATCCGTGGGTTGCTTCCCGTGATTCCAGGCATCAATCCGGTCGCCCCAGCGTTTCAACGCCTCGGACGTGTAGCCGCTGGCATACAGTTCCTCGGCCCCGTGCAGGCGCAGGTAGACAAAGTCGCTGGTGAGGTCTTCGCGGTACGGCCATTTACCCGCCGTGTCGGCAATGACCAAGGCGACGTTGTAGCGCTTGAGCAGGCGGACAAAAGCGGGGTCGATAAAGGTGTCGTTTCTGATTTCCACGGCGTGGCGCAGGGGCTTTTTTTTGTAAGCCTTCACGCTGGCATGACCCGGCAGGTGCGAATCATGTTGGCGGGCGAGGGCAGCGGCCTGCTGGGTATTGTGCGGAAGTTGTTCCAGGAAACCCTCGAACAGGTCGGCATCGAATTTGAAATTGGGCGGAAATTGCCAAAGGATCGGCCCCAGCTTTTCCTTGAGCTCCAGCACCCCGGAAGCAAAGAAATTCGCCAAGGGCTTGTGCACATCCCGCAGGCGCTTGATATGGGTAATGAAACGTGGGGCTTTGACGCTGAAGACAAAATCAGCCGGCGTTTCGGCATACCACTCGGCGTAACGCTCAGGCCGTTGCAGGGCGTAAAACGATCCATTGATTTCGATGCTGTTGACCGCCCTCGACGCAAATTGCAGTTCACGTTTCTGGGTCAAGCCCTTTGGGTAGAAATCCCCGCGCCAGGGCACGTAACGCCAACCTGAAATACCGATGTGAATCGCCGCCATGTCGCCTCCCGTCTAATGGTCCTCGGTTGCCTCTGTCTTTTGATGACTGCACAAAACGGGAGAAAGTTTCGACGGGGCTACGGATGGTATCGGCTGGCGATGCACGGCCTTTGATGTATCGACTGGCGATACGCGGCCTTTGATTGTGTAGGAGCTGCCGCAGGGGTTAAGTCCGGCGACGATTCGTGTTGAACTTCATCCAGTTGCGCTTACCGGACCCGCAAGGATGGGTTTCTATCAGCTATAACCGAACTTGCTGACCATTTTTCGATCAGTTCCTAACTGATGCGTTTTTAAGGAGCCCTGCGTTTTGCTCAAATTCAAAACCGCAATACTGCTGGGAGCGTTGCTGATCCTGGGCAGCAACGAACTTGAAGCCGCCGCGCTACCGGGTGTTCCCGCTGCCAGCGAGGAGCAGGCCAAGCCTGAGCCGCTGGTGCAAGGCGGTCTGCTTGGGGCCATCAGTTCCAGCATCGACGATGTGCAGGAAAAACTCGATCTCAACGAAAACCTGGTGGACGCCTGGCGTCTGCGAGCCGACAGGGCTGCGGATGAAGTCGACAAACTGGTGAATCAACCATCCGCGCGCTCGCCCATGAGTGTCGTTGGCGATTTCCTGCTGCTGTCCGGCATCTGGCTCGGGCTCTTCGCTTTGCTGACGGTGCTGGGCGGTCTTCTGGCCAAGCGCCTGAACCAGGGGCGCTGGCTGCGAACCCGCCAGCGCAGCCAGGCACTGCTCAACTATGTGCTGCCTTACACGCTGCCGGCGGTCATCTGTCTGCCGGTAACGCTCTATGCCAGTCATTTCCTGCAAGCCTCGGTAGGTCGCGCACTGGCGATGTGTTTTGCCTACGCCACCAGCAGCGGTATTTTTTCGACCTCGATGCTGCTGTGCGTGATCGTCATGTTCAACACCGGGCACAAGCGCCCCGCGGTGCAGATCATTCGTGATTACTGCCCCAGACCGCTGTTCCTGATCGGCTTCCTCGCCGCGCTGAGCGACGCGTTGACCAGCCCGCAGATCGCCCGGCAACTGGGCGGCAATATCACCAGCAGCGTTGCGGTATTCACCGGACTTTTTGCCTCGATCATCTTTGGTTTACTGGTGATTCGTCTGCGCCGCCCGGTGGCGCACCTGATCCGTAACCGACCGTTGGCTCAGCGGCTCAAACAGCCTTCGATGCAAGAGTCCCTGCGGATCTTTTCCGGGCTCTGGTACTGGCCGATTCTGCTGATGGTGATGGTTTCAGCGATCAACCTGATCGGCGTCGGCGAGGACAATCAGAAAGCCCTGCGTTGTGCCTTGTTCACCACCATTTTGCTGATCGGAACGGTATTTCTCAGCACGATTTTCCAGCACCTGTTCAAGTCCAGACAAGCCGAGGCGCTTCAACGCAGCAGCGCGTACAAGGAACGTTTTCTCAGCCTGCTGCACGCCCTTCTGAGGATCGTCATGGCCGTGGCGTTCATCGAAATCCTCGGACGAATCTGGGGCGTGTCGCTGTTCGAATTTGCCGTGCGCAACTCGATAGGGCGGGCGATCAGTGACTCGCTGAGTCGTATCGGTCTGATCTTCCTGGTGACCTGGCTGGTTTGGGTGGTGCTCGACACCGCGATTCAGGAAGCACTCAAACCATCGGCCAACAAGCGTTCGGCCCGCCAGCCCAGCACCCGGGTGAAAACCATCCTGCCGCTGCTGCGCAACGCGATGAAAATCATCCTGGTGGTGATTTGCGCAATCACCACCATGGCCAACCTGGGGATCAACGTCGCGCCATTACTGGCCGGTGCGGGGGTGGTCGGTCTGGCCATTGGTTTTGGCTCGCAGCAACTGGTACAGGACGTGATCACTGGCCTGTTTATCATCATCGAAGACACGCTATCGATCGGCGACTGGGTAGTGCTCGACTCCGGCCACGCAGGCACCGTCGAAGGCCTGACTATCCGGACCTTGCGCCTGCGGGACGGCAAGGGCTTTGTGCACTCGGTGCCGTTTGGCCAGATCAAGGCGGTGACCAACCAATCACGACAATTTGCCTACGCGTTTTTCTCGGTGCAGTTCACCTATGACACGGATGTCGATAAAGCCATCGAACTGATCCGTGAAGCGGGGGATTCGATTCGCGAAGACGCGTTCCTCAAATACAACCTGCAAGGTCCGCTGGACGTGTTCGGCGTCGACAAGATGGACCTCAACGGCGTGGTGCTGACGGCGCAATTCCGCACCGTCTCGGGTGGGCAATATGCAGTGAGCCGGGCGTTCAATCAGCGTTTGAAAAAGCTTGTGGATAACAGCCCGTGGGTGCACTTCGCGCAAACTTATCCACAGCAGGTTTTGCTGCCCAAGCGGCAGGCGGAAGAGCCTGGGGATGAGGGGCAGGCGCCAGAGCATGGGTCGGTGTTGCTGCCGGATCAGCCGCGTAGTCAGTAGCTATGTTGGTCCTGCTGGCCTCATCACGGGCAAGCCCGCTCCCACAAGGTTTTTTTTATCGGCGCAAATTACTGTGGGAGCGGGCTTGCCCGCGATGAGGCCAGCCCGAACAACATCATCGCTGGATCAGCCTGCTCCGCACCTCAGCACCGACCTCCTGATCCAGCTCCCCCCAAATCTGCTGCTTACCCGCAATCACCGCCGCCACCGGCACCCCATCCCGATACACCAACCGATTGCTCGCCAACCCAGGCACCTTCGCCCCAGGCAAAAGCGTGCCGGCAAGGTTCAGCGGATCGACCCCGCACACCACCACCAGACTCCCGTCATGGGGCCGCCGCCTGACTTCGCGCAACAACGGAATGGCCTCCGGCAATGCAAACTGCTCACCCGCCAGACCGCTGACAAACCGGCCGCCGCGAATCTCGCCACGAGCTTCCAGGCGATGAAAGGTGCGCAGCAGTTCCCGCCAGTTGGGCAACCAGTCCGCCTCGCGCTCCAGCAAGCGCCAGAACACCACGCCATAACGTCGAAGCAGGGTCATGGCGATGTGTTCCAGCGTATCGGCGGGGGTGGGCGCCGGACGTTTGTTATCCACAATCGGCGCGGCGGGACCGCGTCGCAACAACGCCCAGCGACCGGCATCGTCCATCCCGCCGATAAACGCGCCGCGACCACGACGGCTGCTGCGGGCCTGACGTTTGCTGGCCGGAGTGATCAGCGCGCGCAGTCCGGCAAAACTGTCGGCGTTCACCAGCCCGGCGCCCACCAGTTCCTGCAAGGCAATTTCCAGTTCCGAGCGCAGCAGATGCGCCTCGTGAATCAGCTCATCAAAAAACAATGCGCCGTGTCGGGTGAGAGCCTCATGAACCTTTTGGGTTTTGAGTGACAGGTCGCTCAGCGGAGTCTGTTCGGTCAAGCTGCTCCACAACCCGACCTGACTGCGCGGCAGCAACAGGATGGGCGTGCTGCGCAGGGCCGTGGTGGCGCTTTTGTTGCGCGCGGTCAGCCGTGTCCAGACAAGTTTGCCGCTGCGGCACAGATCATCCAGCCAGCTGGCGGAGTAGCCTTTGATGCGCGCTGGCAAAATGTCGCTGTCCCAGGCGGAAGCGGCGGCCGGGTAGCCTTCGAATTGCGCGACGATTGCCGGCAATACCGCGCTGCCCTGGCCTTGCGTCGCCGCTGACAGGTGCTGCCAGTCGAACAGAAAACGCATGAAATCCTGCAAAGCCACCGGCTCGATTTCCCGGCGCAAGCGCTTGACCGTGTAGCGATGAATCCGCGCGAGCAAATGCCGCTCGCACCACTCATCCTCCGAGGCACCGGGCGTGAACCGGCCGCGCAGCACATACCCTTCGCGCTCCAGTTGAGCCAGGGCCTGAGTGACTTGAATGGCGGGTAATCCAAGCGGGTCGGCGATCGCCTGCAACGGCAGCGGACCAAACGCACTGAGCCGTGCGCGGATCACTTCCAGCACGGCTTCGTCCGCGTCCCAGACTTCATCGAATCCTGATAGCGCCTCAAGGGGTGGCTGCAACTTCGCCTGTGGATAAATCGACCGCAGGCAGGTCAGGCGCTCCAGCGCAAACCACAGTGATTCATTGAGACGGCTGGCGCGACCGCTCTTGGCCAAGGCGTTCAGCCAGTCGGGCCAATGGGTATTGGCCTGCGCCTCGGTTTCGGTGATGCACGCCAGACTCATCAGCGCTTCATGCATTTCATCGAGGCTGGTGGGCGCCGGCCAGGCTTCTTCGCGCACCGCCTCAATCGCCTCGACATCGAGTGCGCCGAGGTCGTCGGTGGACTGCGGATCGGTCCAGCGGCGGTTGAGCACGGCTTGGGTGCGGCGCTCTTCCAGCGGGGCATCGTCGAGGAACGTATAGGGGCGGGCGCTGAGGATTTCTGCCGCCAGCGGCGACGGCGCCGGCAAGTCGCGGCTGATCAAGCGCACCTCGCCACGCTCCATGCGTCGCAGCAGGTTCAGCCAGCCTTCGCTGTCCATGGCCTCGTGCAGGCAATCGTCCAGGGTTTGTTCCACCAGCGGGTGCTCGGGCACTTCGCGTTCGCTCGCCAGGTTCTCCACGCAGGCAATCTGATCGGGAAACACGCTGGCGATCAGGTCATCACTTTTCATCCGCTGGATCTGCGGCGCGACTTTCCGGCCGCCGGTGTAACGCGGCAGCGCCAGGGCGACACTGGCGTTCCAGCGCCAGCGCACGCCGAACAACGGGGCGTCGAGCACTGCCTGAATCAGTAAATGCTCCGCGCTATTGCTGTGCAGGTAGCGCCACACATCATCGAGTTCAAAACTGTGGCTGGTGGACAGCGACAACACGATCGCATCTTCGCTCGCAGCGGCCTGCAATTCGAAGTTGAACGTGCGGCAGAAACGCTTGCGCAGCGCCAGGCCCCAGGCACGGTTGATGCGACTGCCGAACGGCGTGTGGATGATCAGTTGTGTGCCGCCGGATTCGTCGAAAAACCGCTCCATCAGCAGGGTGTCCTGGGACGGCAAGGCACCCAGGGTCAGTCGCGCGCGGGCCAGGTAATCCACCAACTGTTCGGCGCTGTCGAGGTTCAAGCCGAGGGTGTCGGTCAGCCAGTCGAGGGCCGGTTGCAAGTCGCCCGGTGTGGCGCTGAGCAAGTCATCGAGTTGCGCTTGCAGTCGGGCCACGGCGAATGACAATTCGGCACTGCGCCCCGGGGCCTCGCCGAGCCAGAACGGAATGGTCGGCGGCATGCCCTGGGCGTCTTCGACGCGTACTTTACCGCTATCGACTCGCAGGATCCGATAGGACGTATTGCCCAACTGGAAGACGTCGCCGGCGATGCTCTCCACCGCGAAGTCTTCATTGACGCTGCCGATGTTCAGCCCCTGAGGCTCCAGCAGCACGCTGTAGTCCGCGTTGTCGGGAATGGTCCCGCCGCTGGTCACGGCTGTCAGCTTGCTGCCACGGCGACCACGCAGGGTGCGGGTTACGGCGTCGCGATGCAGGTAAGCGCTGCGGATGCCCTGACTGCCGTTGTAACCCTCGGCGAGCATTTGCAGCAGTGCCTGATAATGTTTTTCGTCGAGTTCGGCGTAGGGCGAGGCTTGGCGGAACATGTCCAGCAGTGCCTGTTCCGGCCATTCCTGGCAACTGACCTCGGCGATGATCTGTTGGGCCAGGACGTCTAGCGGCGCCTTGGGAATCTGCAAGGTGTCGAGCTCACCGCGACGTACACAGTCGAGCAGGGCGGTGCATTCGATCAAGTCGTCGCGCGTGGTGGCGAACAACCGGCCTTTGGGCGTGCCACCGACCTGGTGACCGGAGCGCCCGACCCTTTGCAGAAAACCGGCGATCGAGCGCGGCGAGGCGATCTGGCACACCAGGTCGACGTCACCGATATCGATTCCCAATTCCAGGGATGCCGTGGCGATCAGCACTTGCAGTTCGCCGCGCTTGAGCCGTTGCTCGGCATCCAGACGAAACTCCTTGGCCAGGCTGCCGTGGTGGGCGGCCACCGCGTCTTTACCCAGGCGTTCGCTCAGGTGTCGGCTCACGCGCTCGGCCAGGCGTCGGGTGTTGACGAAGATCAGTGTGGTGCGGTGTTCGCGGGCCAGCGCGGCGAGGCGGTCGTAGACCAGTTCCCAGACGTCGTTGGCCATGACCGCCGACAGCGGCACGGGCGGCACTTCGATGCCCAGATCCCGTGGCCGGGCGTGTCCGATGTCGATGATTTCGCATGGGCGATCCCGGCCAACCAGATAGCGCGACACGGCTTCGATGGGTTTTTGCGTGGCGGACAAGCCGATGCGTGTCAGGGGTTCAGCGCACAGCGCCTGCAACCGCTCGAGGCTGAGCGCTAAATGACTGCCGCGTTTGCTGGCGGCGATGGCATGAATTTCATCGACGATTACCGTGCGTGCGGTACTGAGCATTTTTCTGCCCGAGTCGGAACCGAGCAGCACGTACAAGGATTCCGGCGTCGTCACCAGAATGTGTGGCGCTGTCTTGCGCATTGCCGTGCGTTCTTTTTGCGGCGTATCGCCGGTGCGCACGGCGGTGTTGATGCGCAAGGGAGGCAAGCCCATGGCGCGCAATTGTTCGGTGATGCCGGCCAGCGGGTTTTGCAGGTTGATCTGGATGTCGTTGGACAGTGCTTTCAGCGGCGATATGTAGACCACCAGGGTTTCATCGGGCAGCCCGCCTTCAGTCTCCAGGCCTCGGTGGACCAGATCGTCGATCACCGCTAGAAACGCAGTGAGGGTTTTGCCGGAACCGGTGGGCGCGGCAATCAAGGTCGAGCGGCGCTGGCGAATCAACGGCCAAGCCCGTGCCTGGGCGGCGGTGACCGTCGGGAACGTAGCGCGGAACCAGGCGCTGACGGCAGGGTGAAAGCCTGCCAGAGCAGCGTCCGGGGGAATGGGCAGATTCATGGGTGATTTATGCGGGTGGGGTGGCGAAGATGCAAGTACCGCTCAAGACCTTCGCAGATGCTACTGGCTCCATCGCGGCAAGCCGCTCCCACATTATTCTCTGTTGTTCACCGATATTGCATTCACAGAAGATCCCTGTGGGAGCGGGCTTGCCCGCGATGGGGCCATAAGCAACACCACAATTCCCGGGGATCTACACTTTACGGATGACGGTTGCGCACTAAACCCGCAAAATGCAACGATTCCGGCAACTATCAACGACATCGCCTACGGGCACTGTCGATACAGCCATCGTTCCAATCAGACTGGGCCTGCTGACTCTATGCGAATGCGCCTTATGTTACTGGGCGGCGGAAATGCCCTTGGGCAGGCGCTGATTCGCCTCGGTGCGGAGGAAGACATCGGCTTCCTCGCCCCCCGCCCACCGCAAGACGGCTGGGATGCCGCGAGCTTGACGCAATTGCTCGACGACACCCGCCCGGACGCGCTGATCAACCTCGCCTATTACTTCGACTGGTTTCAGGCGGAGACGGTCAGCGATCAGCGTCTGGCCGGGCAGGAGCGCGCGATCGAGCGTCTGGCCGAACTGTGCCAGCACCACAACATCGTGCTGGTGCAACCATCGAGCTATCGCGTATTCGATGGCTCCCGGGCGACCGCCTACAGCGAAAAAGATGAACCCGTACCCCTGGGCTTGCGCGGTCAGGCCTTGTGGCGCATCGAACAAAGCGTCCGTGCCACGTGCCCGCAGCATGTGCTGCTGCGTTTCGGCTGGCTGCTCGATGACAGCCCCGATGGCGCACTGGGGCGTTTCCTCGCTCGGGCGGAAAAGCCCGAAGCGCTGTTGATGGCCGACGACCGCCGGGGCAACCCGACGCCGGTCGATGATGCGGCCCGTGTGATTATTTCGGTGCTCAAGCAACTCGATTGTGCAGCACCGCTGTGGGGCACCTATCATTACGCCGGGCATGAGGCGACCACGCCGCTGGCATTGGGGCAGGCTATCCTCACCGAAGCCCGTAACCTGCATCCGCTGGCCATCGAAGCACCGACCGCCCAGGCTCATGCTGCGCGCCCGGATGCAGGCGAAGAACCGCAACACGCGGTGCTGGCTTGCAAGAAAATTCTGCACACGTTCGGGATCAAACCACGCGCCTGGCGTGCGGCACTCCCGGGCTTACTGGATAGGTTCTATCGCCATGGCTGACGGCCCAGTTTTGATCACCGGCGGTGCCGGTTTCATCGGTTCGCACTTGACCGACGCATTGCTTGCCAAGGGGCATTCGGTGCGCATTCTCGACGACCTCTCCACCGGCAAACGCAGCAACCTGCCGCTGGACAATCCCAAGGTCGAGTTGATCCTGGGCGACGTCGCCGACGCCGATCTGGTGGCCAGGGCGATGGCTGGATGCAGCGCGGTGGCGCACCTGGCGGCGGTCGCTTCGGTACAGGCGTCGGTCGATGATCCGGTCAAAACCCATCAGAGCAACTTCATCGGTTCGCTCAACGTCTGCGAAGCCATGCGGCAGGCCGGCGTCAAACGCGTGTTGTTTGCCTCCAGTGCAGCGGTCTATGGCAACAACGGTGAGGGCGAGTCGATTGACGAGGACACGCCAAAAGCGCCGCTGACGCCGTACGCTTCGGACAAGTTGGCGAGCGAGCACTATTTCGATTTTTACCGCCGCCAGCATGGACTGGAACCGGTGATTTTCCGCTTCTTCAACATCTTCGGACCGCGTCAGGATCCCTCCTCGCCGTACTCCGGGGTCATCAGTATTTTTAGCGAACGAGCCCAGAAAGGCCTGCCGATCACCGTGTTTGGGGATGGCGAGCAGACGCGGGATTTTGTTTACGTCGAAGATCTGGTCGACTTGCTGGTGCAAGCCATCGAGAAACCGCAGGTTGAAGTAGGCGCCGTCAATGTCGGCTGGAATCAGGCCACCACGCTCAAGCAGATGCTTGAGGCGCTGGAAGCGGTGGTGGGAGAGTTGCCGCCCGTGAGCTACGGCCCGGCGCGCTCCGGTGACATTCGTCATTCGCGGGCGAACAACCGTCGGTTGCTGGAGCGCTTTACCTATCCAGAGCAGACACCCATGAGCGTCGGTCTGGCGCGATTGTTGGGACGCTGATTGTCCCGGCCAAAAAAAGGCGCCTTTCGAGGCGCCTTTTTTTTTGATCGTTCCCTGTGGCGAGGGAGCAAGCTCCCTCGCCACAAAAGCAGTCCACGTCTGTATTAAAACTTGTAACCCAGACCCACCATGTAAACGAACGGGTCCACATCCACATTGACTTTGGCCCGGGTGCCCGGCGCCACAGCGTTGTTTTCCACGGTCGCCGTCGTGTCGATATCGATGTAACGCGCCTGGGCGTTGAGCATGATGTTGTCGGTAATCATGTAGTCGGCACCGATCTGGAACGCCATGCCCCAGGAGTTCTCCGCCTTGAAGTTGCTGAAGCCGTTGGCGCTGGCTTCGCTGCCGACGTGCTCGTCGTAGATCCAGGTGTAGTTGATACCGGCACCGACGTAAGGCTGGAACGCGGACTTATGGTCCAGCGGGTAGTACACAATGCTCAAGGTGGGCGGCAGGTGTTTCAGGGTGCCGAGTTTGCCGTTGGCCGCGCCCAGGGCGGTGCCTTTGAGCTTCACGTCATGCTCGAACGGCGAGGCTGCGAGCAACTCGATGCCCCAGTTATTGTTGAGCATGTAAGCGAAGTTCAAACCCAGCTGCGTGTCGCTGCTCATGGTGGCCTTGCCGCCCAGATCGGCACCTGCCAACGGGCCTTGGTCGACCTTGACGCTGGAGCTGTCAGCTTTCGGGTTAACGGTGATCGCACCGGCACGAACGATGATGTCACCCGCTTCGTGGGCGTAGGCGAGCGGGGCTGCGAGCGCGAGGGCAAACAGCGAAGCGCTGAGCAAGGACTTGTGCATGTGGGCTCCAAAGGACGTTAAAAGTTTTCGATGTCCAATGGTAAGGCGGCTAACAATCCGGTCTTTTGATACAGCTCAATGAAACGATGATGTCCTTGGTTTTTGTGGAACCTTTGTGAGCCCTATCGCGAGCAGGCTCACTCCTACATTGGTCCTGCGCATCCACACAAATCCCCTGTGGGAGTGAGCCTGCCCCAGGCGTCGCTCCGACGATAGCTATCGACCCCTCAACACAAGACCACCGGATTCACTCCGGCAGCTCATACACATAAATCTTGTCCGCCTCCATCTGATACCCCGCATCCGCCAATTCGCTGGTGGAGGCTTTGACCTGCAACGCCCCCTCGATCCAGTACGGTTGGTACAGCTCATCCAGCTTCACGCCCACCTCGCTTTTCACATGCACGATCTGGTTCGACGGCGGTGGCGGGACGTGGATGCACGCGCCGAAATACGGCACCAGCAAAAACTCGGTGGTGCGCCCGTCTTCATTGACTTCCAGTGGCACGATATAGCCGGGCAGCCGGATGCTCTGACCGTCGAGACCTTTCACCACCGGCGCATTGGGCATGTCCTGCTTCGCCGCTGGTGCCGATTCGGCGGACAGCGCGTCGCTCATCTGCGACAGGTCGTGCAACGGCGTCATGTTGGGTAATTCAGGCGCGGCGTCCGGCGGGATCATTTCCGACCAGGTCAGGTCTTTCGGCTCGGCCGCCCACAGGGGCAGGGCGACCAGCATCAACAGCGCAAGCAGAGCGCGGGGCATATTCAGTCTCTTCATGGAGCATTCATAATCGGATCGACAGGCCATCGGCCAGAGATTGGCGATACGCACGCCAGGCCGGCACGCTGCCCATCAACAACGCGGCGCCCAGAATGCCACCGAGCAGCGTCCATTCATATTCGCTTGGCCACGCCAATGGCAGAAACAACCCGTAATTTGCCTGCACGTAACCCTGGGCCGCCGCGATGCAGGCGTACAGCAGCGCCACGCCGGCAATCACCCCGGACAAGGCGAGAGCAAACGCCTCCAGTACCAGCAACGATGCAATATGCCACGGCCGAGCGCCCACCGAACGCAAGATGGCCATCTCTCGACGGCGCTCGTTGAGGCTGGTGAGAATCGCCGTGAGCATCCCGATCAATCCAGTCAGCACCACGAACAGCGAGACCACGAACAAGGCTTTTTCCGCCGTGCTCATCAAGCTCCACAATTCCTGCAACGCGACGCCGGGCAGGATGGCGAGCATCGGTTCACCGCGGAATTCGTTGATCTCCCGTTGCACGGCGAAGGTCGAAATCTTGCTGTTGAGACCCAGCATGAACGCCGTGATCGCTTGCGGTGTGAGGTCCATGTTGCGCGCCTGATCGGCACTGATCCGGCCTTTGCCCTGGGCCGGCACGCCGTTGTGCCAATCGACGTGAATCGCTTCCATACCGCCGAGGCTGATGTGCAACGTGCGGTCAACCGGGGTACCCGTGCGTTTGAGAATGCCGACGACAGTGAAGGGCTTGTCGTCATGTTTTACCAGGCTGATCACCGCCACGCCGTGGGCCAGCACCAGTTTGTCACCGAGCTTGTAGTGCAGCGCATCGGCCACTTCGGCGCCGAGTACCACTTCAAAAGGGTCGGTGGCGAACGCACGGCCATCCGCCAATTCCAGATGCTGTTGGCGACCGTATTGATAATGTTCGAAGTACGCGTCGGTGGTGCCCATCACTCGATAGCCGCGGTGAGAATCGCCCAGCGACATCGGGATGGCCCACTTCACTTTCGGGTTGTTGGCGAAGTGCTCGAAGCTGTCCCAGCGGATGTTGTTGGTTGCATTGCCGATGCGAAACACCGAATACAGCAACAGGTTTACTGAACCCGAGCGTGCGCCGACGATCAGGTCGGTACCGCTGATGGTGCTGGCAAAACTGGCCTTGGCTTCGGTACGAACGCGTTCGACGGCCAGCAACAGGCACACCGACAGGGCGATGGCGAAAGCGGTGAGGATTGCGGTGAAACGGCGGTTAGCCAGGCTGGCCATGGCCAGACGAAACAAATACATCTCAAACCTCTTCGGGCGTGGCGGCGCGATTGAGTTCGGCCAGCGACAGATGACGGTCAAACAGCGGCGCGAGGCTTTGGTCGTGGCTGACGAACAACAGGCTGGAGCCCGCTTCACGGCACTCGGCGAATAGCAGGCGAATGAAATTCTCGCGGGCGTCGTAGTCCAGGGCTGACGTCGGTTCGTCAGCGATGACCAGCTCGGGCTGACCGATCAACGCGCGTGCGGCCGCCACGCGTTGTTGCTGTCCGATCGACAGGGAATCGGCACGACGGCTGAGCAGGTTTTGATCCTTCAGGCCCAAGTGGGCGAGGAGGGTGGCCGCCGCCTGATCGACGCTGCCGTGGCGCTGGATCGCCCGTTCGGCGCGCAGTCTGGAGAAGTGGCAGGGCAGTTCGACGTTCTCCCGTACCGAGAGAAACGGCAGCAGGTTGAACTGCTGAAAAATGTAGCCGGTGTGATCAACGCGGAACGTGTCGCGGGCGCCGGCACCGAGCTCGGTCAGTTCCTGGCCAAGCAAGCGGATGCTGCCGCGATCAGGCTTCTGCACGCCGCCGAGCAAGCCCAGCAGGGTGGTTTTGCCACTGCCACTGGGGCCTTTGAGGAACAGGGTTTCGCCCGGTTCCAGGCGAAAAGCCGGGATGTCCAGCAGCAGCGGATGACCGGGCCAGCTGAAGCCCAGATCGGATAGTTCTATCAGTGGTTTAGTCATAACACCCATTTCATGAACACAGATAACCCTGTAGGAGCTGTCGAGTGCAACGAGGCTGCGATCTTTTGATCTTGATCTTTAAAGTCAAAAGATCGCAGCCTCGTTGCACTCGACAGCTCCTACAGGGATCAGGGTGAAGTCAGAATTTCAGCGCAGCCGCCTTGGCCGTCACTTCAACACCTTGCTGCCCGCTCGGGCCGATCAGTTGTACCTGAATTTTCTGGGTGGCCGGGAATGTGTTGAAGATGTTCGCCAGGTCCAGAGATGTCAGCGCGCCCGGTGCCGAGCACGTGAAGTGGTAATGGGCGTGAATTTCGCTGTGGTCGTGATGATGCTCGTCTTTCGCATCTTTATCGTGGCCATCTTCATCGTGATCATCATCGGCGTGCGGCTTGCCACCAAACAGCGGGCTTTCCAGTTTCTGTGTCGCGACCACGCAGCCGGCAGCTTTTGGCAGGTTGAACAGGGTCAGCGGTTTTTCCAGTTGCGCCCGAGCGGCGGCGACTTTGGCCTTGTCAGCGTCGGTGGTGGCAACGTGTTCGAAGCCCACCAGATTCATTGCCGGGCTTTCGAGCTCCAGATCCAGGGTCTGACCATCCAGCGCCGCGTTCAAGCGACCGACGCCGTGCTCATGGGCGGCGAGGCTGCCGTGTTCATGGTCGTGATCATGTTCTTGCGCAGCATGGGCGACAGCCAGCGGTAACAGGGCAAACGGCAGAGCGAGCAGCAGACGACGCATGTGAGGATCCCCGGATAGAAAGATGAAGATATTGTTATGTAATCTTATAACGTAAGTGCGGAGAGTTTGCCCGGCTGCTTGGCGTTGCACAAGCCCCATGGGAGCATGCAGGGAAGAAATGTGCAGGAGCGAGCTTATGTTGCGTATACGCGGAAGCATCGGCGATTGGCCGGTGGATTTGACGCTGGAAATGGATGACGGCGATTGGGCGCGGCTTGGCGCGCAGTTCCAGGTCACCCAGCCCGAGGCCAGTGCGGCTACCGCTACGGCGAAACCGGTCAATCAGGACGATGCGCTTTGGCAGATCACCCAGGATCTGCTGCGCAAGGCCGGGCAATTGAGCGGGCCGGACTTGCTTGAGCAACTGGAAGGGCTGACCGGGAGCGCCGCATCGGGCAAACGCCTGTTGGTGCGCTTGCGCCACTGTGCGGAGGTGAAGGTGACAAGCGGCGGGGATACGCCGCTTTATAGCTGGATCGAATAAACCCCGAAAAATACACATCTCATGTAGGAGCTGCGGCACGCTGCGATCTTTTGATCTTCGGTTATTTTCAGCACCGTAAAAAACAAGATCAGAAGATCGCAGCGTGCCGCAGCTCCTACGAGATCGGGGTTGCCATCAATACAGCGCGGCAAACAACTTGCGGCGGTACGTGGTCACCAGCGGATGGTCATTGCCGAGCAGTTCGAACACTTGCAGCAACGTCTTGTGCGGCAGACCTTCGTTGTAACTGCGATTGCGGATGAACAGCTTGAGCAGTGCATCCAGCGCCGCGTCGTACTGCTGGCGGGCCAACTGCTGAATCGCCAGTTGATAGACGGCTTCGTCGTCCTGAGGATTTTTCGCCAGTCGGGCTTTCAGGTCCGCCGCATCGGGAAGGTCCTTGGCCTGGCCGAGGAACTGGATCTGCGCCTTGGCACCGGCCAGGGCGGCCTTGTGTTCATCACTCTTCACTGCGTCGAGCACGGTTTGGGCTTCACCCAGTTCGCCACGCTCGGTCAGGCAACGGGCATACAGGATCAGCGCCTTGGCGTTGGTGTTGTCTTCGCCCAACAGCACTGCCAGCACCGCTTCCGCATCGGCAAAGCGACTGTCGTCGAACAGCGCCTGGGCTTGTTCGAACGGGTCGGCCGCAGCCGGTGGCGGCATCTGCACGTGAGGCTCCAGCATCGCGCGCACGGCGGATTCCGGCTGCGCACCGGCAAAGCCATCGACCGGTTGGCCATCCTTGAACAGCACCACGGTCGGCAGGCTCTGAATGCCGAAACGGGCGACGATGTCCTGTTCCAGATCGCAGTTGACCTTGGCCAGCAGCAACTCGCCCTGATAGCTCTCGGCAATGGTCTGCAGCATCGGCATCAGCACTTTGCAGGGCGCGCACCATTCGGCCCAGAAATCCACCAGCACGGGCTTGTGGAAAGAGTTCTCGATCACCGACTGTTGGAAATCGGCAGTCGTGGCGTCGAAGATGTACGGCGTTTCCTGACTCATGGGGGATCTCGTAAAAGCGTGGATGGGGCAACTATAAGGCTTGGCGGGGGGTGGCCGGAAGCGGGGGGTGACCGGGAGCGTTGTGTCGCCTGATCTGACGCTTCGCCGGCAGGCTGGCTCCCACCATGAATGCGGCCAACTGTGGGTGCCAGCCTGCTGGTGATGGCGTCAGACAGGGCGTCGCGCGTGGTACAGGCTCACATGCCGGAACTCCTCCGGCTCGGCCAGATCCGGCAGTGTCATGGCTTCCAGCATTTCGATGCGCTGATACAGCGGATGCCTGAAATCACGCACCCGCGAATCCGCGACCAATGCGTCCCGCCCGCGCGTCAGGAACTCGTCGAGCAGCGGCAGGTTCGCCCGGTCGTACAACACGTCGGCGACAAGGATCAGGTCGAAGCGATCGGCCTCGGCGAAAAAGTCCGTCGAGTAGCTGAGCGCTACGTCATTGAGTTCGGCATTCGCCCGACAGGCGGCAATCGCCAGTGGGTCGAGATCGCAAGCCACCACTTCGAGTGCCCCGGCCTTGAGTGCCGCAATCCCTGCCACGCCGGAACCCGCACCGAAATCCAGCACACGCTTGCCCTCGACCCACCGCGGGTTTTGCGCAAGGTAACGGGCCACGGCCAGGCCACTGGCCCAGCAGAAACTCCAGTACGGCGGCTCGTGCAGAATCCGTCGGGTTTCTTCCGGGCTGAAGGCTCGGTCCATCTTGTCACCGTCGATCAACCAGAGCTGCAGTTCAGTCCCGGGCAATGCGACCGGAACAAGCTGCGCATCACCGAGCAGTTCACCCAACGCGTGTTGCAGGTCGAGCGGTGCAATCATGGCGCTTTGACGAATTGCAGCTGACCCACGGTCTGAGTCGTTGGCTGCGTAATGACTTGCGACGGCAGATGCAGGATCAGCTGTCCGGACTGGCTGGCGCGGCCCCGCAGTTCCACCCGCTGACCTGCCGGAAAGGAATCCGGATTGAAGCGCAGGTGAAACGGCAGGATCTGGTTGGTGCCGATCAGGCTGGAACTGGCGAGCAATTGCTGCGGGCGATCCTTGCTGTCGATCACCAGCAGCGCCAGTTCGACTTCAGCGCCGGCCGGCACGCCTTGCAGGGTACCGCTCAGTTCACGCTGGTACGCCGGTAGCGGGCCGAGGTTGGCCGACTCCTGGGCTTTTTTCTGCGCAGCCTGCGGCGCCGGGCCTGGCGTCGGAGGCTGGGGCTTGGGCGCATCGCTGCTGCAGGCCACCAGCAGGCTGAAAAGACTGAGCAAAACGAGCGGTCTGAGTGACATTTGCGGCTCCAGCAAGGTGAAATCCATGGATCGATCTATATAGCCAGTCTGTATACCGCAAACCCTATGGCTTGTCTTGCCACCGGGATGCGCTACCATGGCCCTCCCTTTTTTTGTTGCCTGCCACCATGCACTGTCCCTTCTGCGGTGCCAACGACACCAAGGTCATCGACTCGCGTCTGGTCGCCGAGGGCGAACAGGTGCGCCGCCGGCGTGAATGCCTGGCCTGCGGCGAACGTTTCACGACGTTCGAGACGGCTGAACTGGTGTTGCCGCGCCTGATCAAAACCGACGGCAGTCGTCAGCCGTTCGACGAAGAAAAACTACGCGCCGGCATGCAGCGCGCCCTCGAGAAACGCCCGGTCAGTGTCGAGCGCCTCGAATCGTCGCTGGTGCACATCAAACACAAACTGCGAGCCACCGGTGAGCGCGAGGTCAAATCCCTCGTGGTCGGTGAACTGGTGATGGCCGAGCTGCAAAAGCTCGACGAAGTCGCCTACATCCGCTTCGCTTCGGTGTATCGCCGCTTCCAGGACCTCAACGAGTTCCGCGAAGAGATCGATCGCCTGGCCCGTGAACCGGTAAAAGAATGACCACCTCTCCCGAACAGACCATCCTCGACGCTCACTACATGGCCCGTGCCCTGGAACTGGCGCGCAAAGGTCACTACACGACGCACCCCAACCCGCGGGTGGGTTGTGTAATCGTGAGTGACGGGCAGATCGTCGGCGAAGGCTGGCATTTGCGCACCGGTGAGCCTCACGCCGAAGTCCACGCCCTGCGTGCTGCTGGCGACAAGGCTCGTAACGCCACCGCCTACGTGACCCTCGAACCGTGCAGCCACCATGGGCGTACGCCGCCCTGCGCCGATGCGCTGGTCAACGCCGGTGTGGCACGTGTGGTCGCCGCGATGCAGGACCCGAATCCGTCAGTCGCCGGTCGTGGCATGCAGCGTTTGGCCCAGGCCGGAATATCCATCGAAAGCGGTGTGCTGGAAGGTGAGGCCCGAAAGCTTAATCAGGGTTTCCTGAAACGCATGGAACACGGCTTGCCGTTCGTGCGGGTCAAACTGGCCATGAGCCTCGACGGTCGCACGGCGATGGAAAGCGGCGAAAGCCAATGGATCACCGGTCCGGCGGCACGCTCTGCGGTTCAGCGTCTGCGCGCGGAGGCCAGTGTGGTTCTGACCGGCGCTGACACCGTGCTGGCAGACAATGCGCGTTTGACCGTGCGCGCCGATGAATTGGGTCTGGATGCCGAGCAAACCGCGCAGGTGATGAGCCGTCTGCCCTTACGTGTGTTGATCGATGGCCGCCTGCGCGTGCCGCTCGATGCGCCGTTCTTCAAGGCGGGCCCGGCCCTTGTGGCCACCTGCATGGCCATCGAAGAGCAATATGCCAACGGGCCGGAATGTCTGATCGTGGCCGGCAGCGATGGCCAGGTCGACCTGCGCAAACTGCTGGTTGAACTGGCGGCGCGCGGTGTCAACGATGTGCTGGTGGAAGCCGGCCCTCGACTGGCGGGCGCTTTTGCCCAGCAAGGTCTGGTCGATGAGTTCCAGATTTTCATCGCCGGCAAGTTCCTGGGCTCTTCGGCACGCCCGCTGCTGGACTGGCCGCTCGCGCAAATGAAAGACGCGCCCGAGCTCAAAATCACCGAAATTCGCGCGGTTGGCGATGACTGGCGGGTCACTGCCATTCCTGTGCCAGCAGCGAGCGTATAATTCCCGGCCATCGCCACAGCGCTGGCCTGTTCTCGAGGAGGACTCCATGTTTACCGGCATCATCGAATCCATCGGCAGTATTCGTGCATTGACCCCAAAAGGCGGAGATGTGCGGGTACACGTAGAAACCGGCAAGCTCGATCTGAGCGACGTCAAACTGGGCGACAGCATTGCGGTCAACGGCGTCTGCCTGACTGCGGTTGAACTGCCAGGTAACGGTTTTGCGGCGGACGTCAGTCGCGAAACCCTCGACTGCACCGCCATGAATGACCTGAAAAGCGGCAGCCCGGTCAACCTGGAGAAAGCCCTGACCCCGACCACTCGCCTGGGCGGGCATCTGGTCAGCGGTCACGTCGATGGCGTGGGTGAAGTAGTGACCCGCACCGAGAATGCCCGGGCTGTGGAGTTTCGCATCCGCGCACCGAAAGAACTGGCCAAGTACATCGCCCATAAAGGCTCGATCACCGTCGACGGCACCAGCCTGACCGTGAACGCGGTCGATGGCGCCGAATTCCTGCTGACGATCATTCCGCACACCCTGAGCGAGACCATCATGGCGTCGTATCAGCCGGGTCGCCGGGTAAACCTGGAAGTGGACTTGCTGGCCCGTTACCTGGAGCGCTTGCTGCTGGGCGACAAGGCCGCAGAGCCAGCCGCCGGCAGCAACATTACTGAAAGCTTCCTGGCCCAAAACGGCTACCTCAAATCCTGACTCAAGGGGGTGCCTTGTGGCGCTCAATAGCATCGAAGAACTGGTTGAAGACATCCGCCAAGGCAAGATGGTCATCCTCATGGATGACGAAGATCGCGAGAATGAAGGCGACCTGATCATGGCCGCCGAGTGCTGCCAGCCCGAACACATCAACTTCATGGCCAAGCACGCCCGTGGCCTGATCTGCATGCCGATGAGCCGTGAGCGTTGCGAACTGCTGAAGCTGCCTTTGATGGCGCCGCGCAACGGTTCCGGTTTTGGCACCAAGTTCACTGTGTCCATCGAAGCCGCTACGGGCGTGACCACCGGTATCTCCGCCGCCGACCGTGCGCGCACCGTGCAAGCGGCTGCCGCGAAGGATGCGAAGGCTGAAGACATTGTCAGCCCCGGTCACATCTTCCCGCTGATGGCTCAGGCCGGCGGCACCCTGGCTCGTGCCGGTCACACCGAAGCAGCGTGCGACCTGGCGCGCATGGCCGGTTTCGAGCCAAGCGGCGTGATCTGCGAAGTGATGAACGACGACGGCACCATGTCCCGTCGCGCCGAACTGGAAGCGTTTGCCGCTGAACACAACATCAAGATCGGCACCATTGCCGACCTGATCCACTATCGGATGATCCACGAACGTACCGTTCAGCGGATTGCCGAGCAGCCGCTGGACAGCGAACTGGGCCAATTCAACCTGGTGACCTATCGTGATTCCGTGGAAGGCGACGTGCACATGGCACTGACCCTGGGCACCGTGTGCGCCGATGAACCGACACTGGTTCGCGTGCACAACATGGACCCGCTGCGCGACCTGCTGATGGTCAAACAGCCCGGCCGCTGGAGCCTGCGTGCCGCAATGGCTGCGGTCGCCGAGGCCGGCAGTGGCGTGGTGCTGCTGCTCGGGCATCCGCTCGATGGCGACGTGTTGCTCGCGCACATTCGCGAAACCGCCGATCAGACGGTCGTGAAAAAACCGACCACCTACAGCATTGTCGGTGCCGGTTCGCAGATCCTTCGGGACCTGGGCGTGCGAAAAATGCGCCTGATGAGTGCACCAATGAAATTTAATGCGATATCCGGTTTCGATCTGGAAGTTGTAGAATACGTGCCCTCCGAATAATGACCCGGAGATTCGTATTGCTGGTGTGTACCCGTTGTGGCGAGGGGATTTATCCCCGTTGGGCTGCGTAGCAGTCCCAAAACAGGGGCCGCTGCGCAGCCCAACGGGGATGAATCCCCTCGCCACAGGGGTGCATTTGAACAGCAATGCGGATTTTTCCGGCTGCGTATTCGTGGCTAATATCACTGAGGGATGCGTAAAAAACGCGTCCCGGCTCTTTAAGAGATCTAACGAATGACCCTGAAGACCATCGAAGGTACCTTCATCGCCCCTAAAGGCCGCTACGCTTTGGTAGTAGGCCGTTTCAACAGCTTCGTCGTTGAAAGTCTGGTCAGCGGTGCAGTTGATGCCCTGGTTCGCCATGGCGTGAGCGAAAGCGACATCACCATCATCCGCGCACCTGGCGCCTTCGAAATTCCGCTGGTTGCGCAGAAAGTTGCTCAGAAAGGCGAATATGCAGCAATTATCGCCCTGGGCGCAGTCATTCGTGGCGGTACTCCGCACTTCGAATACGTGGCTGGCGAATGCACCAAGGGCCTGGCCCAGGTGTCCATGGAGTTTGGCGTACCGGTTGCCTTCGGCGTGCTGACCGTTGACTCCATCGAACAAGCCATCGAACGTTCCGGCACCAAGGCCGGTAACAAAGGTGCTGAAGCTGCCTTGTCCGCTCTGGAAATGGTCAGCCTGCTGGCGCAGTTGGAGGCCAAGTGATTAGCGACGAAAGCGATCGTTTCAACCCGCGCGATCCAAAGCCTGCGGATGCTGGTAAACCATCGAAAAGCGTCAAGCGTCGCGAAGCCCGTCAGCTCGCGACTCAAGCGCTGTACCAATGGCACATGGCCCGGCAATCGCTGAACGAGATCGAAGCGCAGTTCAGGGTCGATAACGATTTCAGTGATGTCGACGGTGCCTACTTCCGTGAAATCCTCCACGGGGTTCCGGCACAGAGAGACCGCATCGACGCCGCACTGGCGCCGTGCCTGGACATCACGATCGAAGAGCTGGACCCGGTTGAGCTGGCCGTCCTGCGCCTGTCCACCTGGGAGCTGCTCGAGCGCGTCGATGTGCCATACCGCGTTGTGATCAACGAAGGTATCGAGCTGGCGAAAGTCTTCGGTTCCACTGACGGCCACAAGTTCGTCAATGGTGTACTGGACAAGCTGGCTCCGCGTCTGCGTGAAGCTGAAGTGAAGGCGTACAAGCGCTAATCGGCGCTTGTACTGTCGGCACGCAGCCATGGGCGAGTTTGAGCTGATCCGCAATTTCTTCGCCGCCGCGCCCTGTGCGCAAGGCGGCGAGGGCGTTGCTCTCGGCATCGGCGACGATTGCGCCTTGCTGGCTGTTCCCCCTGGGGAGCAGTTGGCCATTTCTACCGACACCCTCGTGGCCGGTGTGCATTTCGCAGATCCTTGCGACCCTTTTCTACTCGGCCAGCGTTCGCTTGCCGTCGCAGTCAGCGATCTGGCTGCCATGGGCGCCACGCCCGTTGCCTTTACCCTCGCCCTGACTGTGCCCACGGTAACCGCCGATTGGCTGGATGCGTATGCCCGTGGTTTGAACCTCATGGCCCAACGCTGCTGCGTGGCGCTGGTGGGCGGCGATACGACCCGTGGACCGCTGAGCCTGACCGTGACCGTATTGGGTCGCGTGCCAGCTGGCCGGGCTCACGTGCGCAGTGGCGCGAAGCCGGGTGACTTGTTGTGCGTCGGCGGTGAGCTGGGCAATGCCGCAGGCGCCTTGCCGCTGGTGCTTGGCCAGCGAACGGCCGAGGCAGCCATTGCCGATCCGCTGCTGGCGCATTACTGGTCACCACAACCGCAGCTTGAGTTGGGCAAAGCGCTACGGGGCAAGGCCACGTCGGCGCTGGATATCTCCGATGGCCTGCTGGCCGATTGCGGGCATATCGCCCTCGCGTCAAAGGTCGGCATTGAGGTCGTGAAGGACAAGTTGCCGTTGTCCAAAGCCCTGGTCGCCTTCCTCGGCCAATCGGGTGCCGAAGCCGCAGCCTTGAGCGGCGGTGACGATTATGTGCTGGCTTTCACGTTACCGTCCGTCGAGTTGCCGGCATTGCTGGCCGACGGCTGGCCCATCCATGTGGTCGGACGTGTAGTAACGGGGCATGGCGTCATGCTGCTGGATGCCGATGGACAAGACATCACCCCGCAAACCCGGGGCTACCAACATTTTCGGGAGACACCGTGACAGATCATCCCAAACAGGTCCCGGCGGAATTCGTACCGCCGTCGGTCTGGCGCAATCCATGGCATTTCCTGGCGTTCGGCTTCGGCTCGGGCACCCTGCCAAAAGCACCGGGCACCTGGGGGTCGTTGGTCGCGCTACCCTTTATCCCGCTATGGCAGATGCTGCCCGACTGGGGTTACTGGCTGATGCTGGGCATCACCATGCTGTTCGGCTTTTGGCTGTGCGGCAAGGTGGCCGACGATTTACGGGTACACGACCACGAAGGTATCGTCTGGGACGAGATGGTCGGCATGTGGATCACCCTGTGGCTGGTGCCCGAAGGCTGGTACTGGTTGCTCGCGGGGTTCCTGATGTTCCGGTTCTTCGACATCCTCAAGCCATGGCCGATTCGCTGGATCGACCGGCATGTGCACGGTGGCGTAGGGATCATGCTTGACGATGTATTGGCCGGTGTATTTGCCTGGCTGGGGATGCAAGGCCTGGTGTGGATTTTTGCTTGAGGGACTGATCAGGGGGACAAGGGATGGCTCGACGCGGTTTGGCGATGATTATTTTCGCACTGTTTTGCTCGCTGGTTCAGGCGGGCGAAACACCGACACCCTCCGTGATTCATCTGGCCAGCGAAGAATGGGAAGAGTACACCTCCGCCGATGGCCACGGCCTGGCCTGGGACGTGTTGCGTGAAGTTTTCGAGCCCGCCGGCGTCAAACTGGACATCCGCTCCGAACCTTACACTCGCTCTATCGGCCTGGCACAGCGCGGCGAAGTGGACGCTTGCGTCGGCGGTTATCGGGATGAAGTGAGCGACCTGCTTTACCCACGCTGGAATTACGATACCGACCACATCTACGCCCTGGGGCTGGCGAGTAACCCGGCGCCGACGCTGGAAACCTTGGGCAATTACCGGCTGGCCTGGGTTCGGGGTTACCAATACCAGGCTTACCTGCCCAACGTGCATCGGTACAACGAAGTCATTCGTCGTACCGGGATCCTGTCGATGCTCACCCACGACCGCGCGGACTACTACATCGACGCGCTGACCGAGGTGGACTATGTGGTCAGTCGGGCCAAGGATCCGTCGCAGTTCCGCCGGACACATATCGCGGAATTGCCGCTTTACCTCTGTTTCGCCAATACACCTCAGGCGCGCTCCTTGATGGCGCTGTTCGATCGACGCATGGAACTGCTGGTCAATAGCGGCCAGCTGAGACCGATCTTCGAACGCTGGAAACAACCCTATCCATTCAACTCGAATTAACCCGTACCTGTAGCAGCTGGCGTTCGGTTGTGCTGTATAGGTGTTGGGCGAGTGAGATCGAACATTTTGATTGTTATGCCCCATAATTCAGCCTAAGCGTCTGCTGGAACCTGCTGTTACAATGCCGCGTCTGCGAATCTCCAGTACCTTTAGATCAGGAGCACACCGGTGCCTGTCGTTTTTGTCGCCGCTTCCAAGCTGCCAACGCCTTTTGCGCAATTCACCATGCACGGCTTTCTCGATGAGGAAAACGGCCGCGAGCACGTCGTGCTGAGTCTGGGTGAATTCGACGATGGTGCCCCGGTACTCGGCCGGCTGCACTCTGAATGCCTGACGGGCGATGCCTTGTTCAGCCAGCGTTGCGACTGCGGTTCGCAGCTTGAGGCGGCGTTGCAAGCCATCGCCCGTGAAGGCCGTGGCGTATTGCTCTACTTGCGTCAGGAAGGCCGTGGTATTGGTCTGCTGAACAAGATCCGCGCCTACGAGTTGCAAGACGGCGGTGCCGATACTGTTGAAGCCAACGAACGCCTGGGCTTTGCCGCCGACCAGCGTGATTACGCCATGTGCCTGCCGATGCTTGAGCATCTGGGCGTGAAGTCCCTGCGACTGATGACAAACAACCCACGCAAGGTCAAAGCCTTGACCGACATGGGCATCGTGGTCGCCGAGCGCGTGCCGCTGCACACCGGGCACAACCCGCACAACAAACTTTACCTGGCTACCAAGGCCAGCAAGCTCGACCACATGATGGGCAACGAGCATCAGGGCGAGGTGGGTCGGGCGTGACGCGCGGTCAGGTCCGGCGGCGACTGTCCGTCAACTGGTGGCAATACCTGGCGCTGGCCTTGTTGCCACTGTTCGTGATCAACGGCGTCTTCGGTCAAAGCGAGGCGATCCTGCCGGTGCTGGCAATGCCGATGTTCATTGCCGGTGTTGCCTCGATGTTTGTCAGCCTGAAATTTTTTGGTGGCTACAAGCACGGGCTGATCGCCACCCAGAAAGCCCTGGATACGCCTGAAGAGCCCGCCGCCTGGATTGCATTGGCCGCCAAGCGTCGTGTGGCGTTCCTGGCTGCATCGTTGCCCGCCTGGATCGGTGCCCTGGCGGTTTTCGTCGGTCTGGAAGCCGTGCCGCTGATGTTGCTGGCGCTGTCGACGATGGTGCTGTTCTACCTTTACCGTATTCCGCGTCAACTAGGCTGATGCTGCGCCATTGGCTGGCAGTTGTGTTGCTGGCCGTCAGTGGCTCAGCTATCGCGGTAGAGCGGGTTGTCAGCCTTGCCCCATCCCTCACGGAAATCGTCGTTGAACTGCATTCGGCCGACCTGCTGGTGGGCGTTCTGGATGCCGGCGAGCGTCCAGTCGAGATCAATAACCTTGCTTCCGTAGGTCGCTACGGCCAGTTGGACATGGAGCGCCTGCTCAGTCTGAAACCTGACTTGCTGCTGCTGTGGCCCGGTAGCGTCGGCCCGGCGCAACGTGAACAGCTTGCGCGGTTGAATATCCCCACCTACGTAGCCGAACCCCATAACCTGGAGCAACTCACTCGGCAGATCGAGGCGATTGCCACACAACTCGGGCGACCCGAACGGGGCGTGGTATTGGCGGCGAAGCTGCGCCAACGACTGGATTCCTTGCGTCAGCGCTACCAGCGGGATGAGCCGTTAAAAGTGTTTTATCAGGTCTGGGATCGGCCGCTGTATACGGTCGGTGGCGGGCAGGTCATCAGCGATGCGCTGCAAGTGTGCGGGGCACGCAATGTGTTTGCCGACCTGGCGCTACCTGCACCTCAGGTCAGCGTAGAGGCGGTCCTGCAGCGAAATCCCGACGTGATCCTGGCCAGTGATCAGGCGCAACTCGATGTGTGGAAAGCCTGGCCTCAGGTAGCCGCGGTGGCGCACGGGCAGTTGCTGCTCGTCACGGACAAAGGCCTGGAGCGACCGAGCGGCCAGATGATTGAAGCGACAGCGAAGCTGTGCCAACTAATTCAGCCACATCGGTAACCTGTGGCGAGGGGATTTATCCCCGTTGGGCTGCGAAGCAGCCCCAATATCTGACTACTCAATTTTCCTGTTAAACCGCATTTGCCGGTTTTGCGTCTGCTGCGCAGCCGAGCGGGAGCAAGCTCCCTCACCACAGGTGACTGCGCCATTCTTTATATTTCCGGCGTCCAGGTCACCCCAAACATCCACGCCCGACCTTCCTCGTGATACCCATACTGACTGCCGTCATAGCTGTACAGCGCACGGCTGTACCCCTTGTCCAGCAGGTTATCCACCTTCAGCTCCAGCTGGATCTCGCGATTCAACGCCCAACTGCTGCGCAACCCTACCAACGCATATCCTCCCAGCGGCTGCAGGTTGTTTTCATCGTCATAGCTGCTGCTCACCGCCTGCCAGCTCGCGCCAAGACCCAGCCGATCAAACTGCCGATCCAGATCCAGGCTCAAGGTGCGCCGCGCCCGACGTGCGAGGGTGTGTCCACTGTCGCGGTCCCGAGGGTCGATGATCGCCACACCCAGGTTGCTCTGCCAGCCGAACAATTCCTGCTTTAATGCCGCCTCTAAACCGTTGATGCGTGCCGAGGCGACGTTTTGCGGTCGTGAGTTGCTGCCGAAAATAATCGCGTCTTCAAGGTCCGTGCGATACAACGAAGCTTCCAGGCGACTGGTCTCGGTCAACTGACTACGCCATTGCAGTTCGTAACTCTTCGAGGTTTCCGGCTTGAGATCGGGGTTGCTGAAATCCGGGTAATACAGGTCGTTGAAGGTCGGCGCGCGGAAGCCTTCGCTGTAGGTCAACAGCACATCGTTGTCCGGGTTCAGCGGCAGGGTGAGCGTGCCGCTCCAGCTGTTCTGGCCGCCGAATTGCTGGTTCTGGTCGCGGCGCAGTCCCAGTTCCGTCGAGAAACTGTCCGCCTGATAGCGATGCTGGATAAACGCCGCGCGGTTCCAGCGACTGTCTTCGTCGAACGGCGTGCTGCTGTTGATGCGGTCTTCGTACCAGTCGCCGCCAAGGATCAGGCTGTTGCGATCGTCGAGCGTCAGGTCGTTCTGCCAGTTCACCGAATCACGGTAGGTGTTGAACACGCTGCGCTCATCGCTGAGTTTATCGAGGGTCTTTTCGCGGTTTTCGCTGTGGCCGAGCTCGATGCGGGTTTTCCACAGGTCATTAACCCGAGCGTCCACGTAGCTGCTAATGCTGCTCACGGCAAAATCGCTGTAGGGCTGCTGCTGGACTGACTCGAACGTGTCCAAGTCGAAGCGGCCGAACGGATTGTCGAACTCACTTTTTCCACGGTTATCCAGCACGTTGGCGCCAATTTCGATGTCATCGGTGAGGGCGTGACTCAGGCTCAAACTGACCGATTTATTGCGGTACTCATCGTGATCACCATCGCTGGGATACGACTCGTGGGTGCGATTGATCCCGGCCGTTTCATCGAGGCTGGCCCCAAGATTGAAGCGGGTTTTTTCATCGCCACCGGATACTCCGAGGCTGCGCTCCCAGGTCTGGTTGCTGCCAAAACCAATGTGCAGGCGCGGTTGCAGGCCTGGTTCGGTGCCCCGGCGGGTGAAAATCTGAATCACCCCGCCAATCGCATCGCTGCCATAAATCACCGAGCGGGAGCCGCGCAGTACTTCCACGCGCTCTACCTGTTCGATGTTGATGTGCTGCAGGTTACTGTCGCCGGAGGTCGAGTTGCCGATGCGTTGGCCGTCCACCAGTACGAGGCTCTGCGCCGATTTGGTGCCGCGAAGGTAAATCCCCGGCAGGCTGCCGCGCCCGCCGGTTTGCCCGACTTGCACACCCGGCACGCGACGCAGCAAGTCCGTGACGCTGTTCGGTTGCAGGCGGTCGATGTCTTCGCGGGTGAACACGGTGTTGGCGGCGCTGCTGTCGTTACGGGCCTCGACCTGGCGATTGGCGCTGATCAGCACATCAGGCAGTTTAAGGGCCTGGTCGCGTTCGAAGGTATCGGCCAAGAGTTGACCGGCCGGCAGCAGCGTCAGCGTCAGAGCGAGGCGGGAAAGTTTCATAGGTAATCCGTTGGTATTTTTCGATGCGCGCAAATCAAATGTGGGAGCGAGCCTGCTTGCGATGACGGTGCGTCAGTCAACATTTGAGTCGACTGACAGTCCGCCATCGCGAGCAGGCTCGCTCCCACAGGGTGTTGCATGTATCCAGAGATTCAGATGTTCAGCAGCGCCAGGCGCTGACGCACCGAAGCCTCGATCCCGGCCTCATCCAGCCCACACTCAGCCAGCATCTGCGCCGGCTTCGCGTGCTCGACGTAGATGTCCGGCAAGCCCAGGTGCAGCATCGACTTGAGGATATTCTCGCGCGCCAGGAATTCGCTGACCGCACCACCGGCGCCGCCCATGATCGCGTTCTCTTCGATGGTCACCAGCAGTTCGTGACTGCCGGCGATCTCGCGGACCAGCGCTTCATCCAGTGGCTTGACGAAACGCATGTCGACCACGGTGGCGTCCAGGGTCTCGGCAACTTTCAACGCTTCGGCCAGTTGGACGCCGAACACCAGCAAGGCGACTTTACTGCCCTGACGGCGAACAATGCCTTTGCCGATTTCAATCGGTTCGAGGTCTTTTTCGATGGTGGCATTCGGACCGTTGCCGCGCGGATAACGCACGGCTGCCGGACCGTTGTACAGGTGGCCGGTGCTGAGCATCTTGCGCAGCTCGTTCTCGTCGCTCGGGGTCATGACCAGCATGCCGGGGATGCAACGCAGGAACGACAGATCGAAACTGCCCGCATGGGTCGGACCGTCTTCGCCCACCAGACCGGCACGGTCGATGGCGAACAATACGTCGAGGTTTTGCACCGCGACGTCATGAATCAGCTGGTCGTAGCCCCGTTGCAGGAACGTCGAGTAGATCGCCACGACGGGCTTGGCGCCTTCGCACGCCATGCCGGCGGCCAGGGTCACGGCGTGTTGTTCGGCAATCGCCACATCGAAATAGCGCAGCGGGAAGCGTTCGCTGAACGCCACCAGGTCGGAACCTTCCTTCATGGCCGGTGTGATGCCGACCAGACGCGGATCGGCAGCGGCCATGTCGCACAGCCATTCACCAAACACGCCTGAGTACTTTGGTCCGCCGGCTTTCTTCGGCGCAGCGGCCGGGGCATCGACGGGTTCGAGTTTGGTGATGGCGTGGTAACCAATCGGATCGACTTCCGCCGGGGCGAAGCCTTTGCCTTTTTTGGTGACGACGTGCAGAAACTGCGGGCCTTTCAGATCGCGCATGTTGCGCAGGGTGGCGATCAGGGTCGGCAGGTCGTGGCCATCGATCGGGCCGATGTAGTTCCAGCCCAGTTCTTCGAACAGCGTGCCGGGAACCAGCATGCCTTTGGCATATTCTTCTGTACGGCGGGCGATTTCCCAGGCGCCCGGCAGGCGCGACAGGACCTTTTTGCTGCCCTCGCGCATGCTGGCGTAGGTGCGGCTGGAAAGGATTTTCGCCAGGTAGTTCGACAGTCCGCCGACATTGCGCGAGATCGACATGTCGTTGTCGTTGAGGATCACCAGCATGTCGGCGTTCACTTCCGGCGCATGGTTCAGCGCCTCGAACGCCATACCCGCGGTCAACGCGCCGTCGCCGATCACGGCGATCGCCTTGCGATCACTGTTCTGCAGGCGGGCGGCAATGGCCATGCCCAGCGCTGCGCTGATCGAGGTGCTTGAATGGCCGACGCCAAAGGTGTCGTACTCGCTCTCGGAACGACGCGGGAAAGCAGCGACGCCGTCCTTCTGGCGCAGGGTGCCCATGCGCTCGCGACGGCCGGTGAGGATTTTGTGCGGATAAGCCTGATGACCCACGTCCCACACCAGCCGGTCATCCGGGGTGTCGAAAACGTAATGCAACGCGATAGTCAGCTCGATGACACCCAGGCCGGCACCGAAATGCCCGCCGGTCTGACCGACCGTATAGAGCAATTCCAGGCGCAACTCATCAGCCAGGGTTTCCAGCTCGGCTTCGCCTAACCGGCGCAGGCCGTCCGGCGTGTTGGCACGGTCGAGCAGGGGCGTGGTCGGGCGCTTGCGGGGAATCTCATGAAACGTCGTGGGCATCAGGCGAATCGTTATAGGTATAAAAGATGCGGCAGTTTACCTGATGCATCGCCCCCTGCCCACGCGTTGGTTTTAACTTGGTGGATACGCCTTCAGCTGCGCCGCTCGACGATATAGCGCGCCAGGTCGCGTAACGGCTCTGCATCCGCGTCAAACGGTCGCAGTGCGTGCAGCGCCTGATCGCGCAATTCCAGGGCGTAGGCCTTGGCTGCATCGAGGCCCAGCAGGGCCGGGTAGGTCGGCTTGTCGCGGGCGATGTCCGCTCCCTGGCGTTTGCCCAGGGTTTCGGTATCGCTTTCGACGTCGAGAATGTCGTCCTGAACCTGAAAAGCCAGGCCAATGGCCTGTGCATAAGTCTGCAAGGACTTCAGTTCGCTCTTCTCGGCACGGCCGCTGGCCAGGGCGCCGAGTTTGACGCTGGCCTCGATCAATGCCCCGGTTTTGTGCCGATGCATATATTCGAGGGCCTTCTGATCGAGCTTCAGGCCTACCGAACCGAGGTCAATGGCTTGCCCGCCGACCATGCCCTCGGGACCGGCTGCCAATGCCAGGGCGCTGACCATTTGCAGGCGGATCTCGGCATCGAGCGTGCTCAAACGCGGGTCGAGCAGGGCGCTGAAGGCCAGGCTCTGCAAACCGTCACCGGCAAGGATCGCGCACGCTTCGTCGAATTTTTTGTGGGTCGTCGGCTGGCCACGACGCAGATCGTCGTCGTCCATGGCCGGCAAATCGTCGTGAACCAGGGAATAAGCGTGAATCAGTTCGACCGCACAGGCTGCGCCATTGGCTTGTTCTGCCGGACCGCCCAATGCTTCGCACGCGGCATAGGCCAGCAGCGGGCGAACGCGTTTGCCGCCATTCATCACGCTGTAGCGCATCGCTTCGTAAAGGCGTGCAAGCTCAGGGCTCGGCGCGTTGAACAGGAGTTCCAGTGCTGCGTTGACCCGAGCCTGGCTGGTCGCCGAATACGCTGCAATCATTCTGGTTGTTCCGCGTCGAAGGGTTCCTCGGCGAGCTCGCCATCGCGCTCGAGCAGCACTTGAACCTTTTGTTCAGCCTGGGCCAGCGCTGCCTGGCAATCGCGGGTCAGACCGATGCCTTGCTCGAAAGCCGTCAGCGAGTCTTCCAGCGACAACTCGCCGTTCTCCAGTCGCTCTACCAGCGTTTGCAGGTCAGCGAGGGATTGTTCGAAATCCAGTGCAGCTTTTTTGCGGGCCATGGCGGCTAATTCCGGTTGACGTTAAACCGGCGCGACACTAGCAGACATGGGGGTTATGGGCAAATGAGCAGGGGAGTTTGAGCCTCCGTCCCGCGCTGAAAACAACCCTGTGGCGAGGGCGTTTACTCCCGCTGGGTCGCGTAGCGGCCCCAAAACCATCCAACTGACTTTCTCAGGAATACCGCAGTAATAAATTTACGCCTGCTGCGCAGCCGAGCGGGAGCGAGCCCTCTCGCCACAGGCTGTCTGTCGCTCAAACATCATCGGGATAATTTATCTTGTATCGAGTATTGCGCCCGCCACCCGGGAGCCGTTTCAAATAACCCCTCTCCAGTAAGTCGGTGAGATGGCGAGTTGCAGTCGCTTTGGACACCTTCGAAACAGCCTGATATTGAGCTGCGCTGATTCTATCCTCGAAACCTCGCTCCCCACCATCCAGCAAGCGGTTCAGTACCTTGATCTGCTCGGCCGACAGCCCGGACTCCCGATGCGCCTGCCAGAAGTGCGATTTGGCCAGCACCGATTCGATTCGGGCGATGGCCTGCTGCAGGCTACGCAGCAGGGTCTGTAGAAACCACTCCAGCCACTCGGTGATGTCCGATGTGGCTTTCTGACTGTTTTCCAGTACGCGGTAATAGCCGGAGCGATCTTCAAGGATGCTCGCTGACATGGCGTAAAAACGAATGGCTTGGGCTTCGCCCTGTGCTAATGCCAGGTCAGTGAGGGTTCGCGTCAGTCGGCCATTGCCGTCGTCGAAGGGATGCAACGTCACGAACCAAAAATGCGCGATGCCGGCTCGCAGCAACGGATCGAGGTCCGTCTGGGTTCGACTGACTTCAAACCAATTCAGAAAGGTATCGAGCTGCAGCTCCAGTCCCAGACGGGGCGGTGCTTCGAAGTGAATAGTCGGTCGGTCGAGTCGTCCGGACACGACTTGCATCGGTTCATCACCGCGTAACGTACCAACACGGATCCTGCGCGGCGCAAATTCGATAGGCTGGTCCGTAAAGAGCCACCCATGCCATTTCAGCAAGCGCTCCATTGTCAGGTGTTCCGCAAAGCTCTGCGTGGCGTCGAGCATCAGCTGCGCCAGCCCTTCGCTGCGTTGGCTGACACGATCACCCTCGATCTGCTCCAGCCCCAATCGCCGCGCCAGGGACGATCGCACCGAGCCGACATTCAGCTGTTCACCTTCAATGGCGGATGACGTAACGATGTTCTGCAGCAACGCATCCAGCTCGCTTTGCGCGCTCAGCGAACTGCCCACCGAGCTGGACATACCCATTAACCGTCCTTGGGCCTGAATACACTCACGCAGCAAAGGCGACAGGTGTTCAGCTTTCCAGTTGAAATTCGGCCAGTCAGGCTGCTGCCAGATCCATTGAGGTGCCATGGGGTCGCTTCTCTTAAGGAGATGAGCCGAATACAAAATTATTCGGCTCATGCGGTGAGCCGAATATGACGCCTAATCGGCTCATCGTCCAGTCACGAGCGTGACCCGCGCCGCAAATCAACAGGCATCCGATTGTTAAAAAACCATCACATCGCTAACCTCCACCCAATAACGACCCGTCAGTCACGGGTCACTCTGACGAAACACAGTTTTTATCTGTTACGCGCCGAGGATCAGGCGCAAGGTTTCGTTGTGCATGGCAGGAGGCGTTACATGCGTTCCTTTCTTTTACTGCTGATCGCCTGGGTCGGCGCGACCTCCGCCAGCGCCGAGCCGACGGCCGGGTTGTCCGAGCCGGTGGGCGGCTGGCGCTATAACGGCCTGCTCGATCGCAGTGAATACCCGCAAGTTGCCTACCCGACGCCGCCTATTGACCGGGGCGTGCAGCGCAATCGCACGATGATCGAGGGGCAGCTCAAGGCGATCGGCACTCAGCGTGGGCCGCACACGCTGGCGGTCAACGGCAATCCGCTGAACCTGTACACCGACGATCAAGGGCGTTTTGCCCGGCCTTATGCGTTCGGCGCAGGGTCCAACAGCGTCGAAGTGCGCAGTGCCGAAGGCCAGTCACTCAAGCGCGTTCAATTCTATGAAGCCAACAACCTGCGTACCCCTGCGCGTATTCGCGTGGTGCTGGGTTGGGACGATCCCAAGGCAGAACTTGATCTGCACATCATTACCCCTGACGGACAGCACGCGTTTTTCGCCCATACGGCGTTGACCAACGGTGGCGGCCTGGACCCGGATGGCGTCGATGGCCCCGGTCCGGAAATGTTCACCATGACCGCGCCGATGCATGGCACTTATCTGGTTTACGTGAACTATTGGGGCAACTTTGGCGGCGAAGGCTATAACTTCGATGAGGCCAGCAACCAGAACGAAGTGATCACCTCGCAAATCAACCTGGTGCTCAACGAAAACACCGTCGACGAAAAACGCGAAACCTTCATCGTGCCGTTACGCGCGATAGGCGACCTGCTGCTGGTCAAGACTTTCAACTATTAAGCCTCCCGCACCCCGGGTGAATTGTGCTTTGTGAACAATGAGCGTGAACATGAGCGATAACACTGTTACCCCGCCGGCCCCCACTCCCCGTCGCTGGCCGGCGCTGCTGGTCGGGCTGTGCCTGGTGGCGGGTGTGGCGGCCGGGCTCGGCTGGTTCATGCACAAACCCAAGGCGCCGGTGGCGCAGTTGGCCAGTGACAAGCTGGGCATGAGCCGGCCGGACGGGCTGCTGGAAACCCATTCCCTGAGCCAATTGCCCAAAGACCTGCTGGCGGTGCCTTTCCTCAAGGAAACCCTGACCGAAGATTTCGTCTTCTATTACGAGACCCATGCAGATCGGCTCGGTTTGATCGGCAGTCTGCGGCGGATCATTTACGAGCACGACCTGAAGTTGCAGGACAGCCTGATCGAACAGCTTTTCGATCAGCCGGCAGACGTAGCGCTGTGGCGCGGGGCGGACGGTCGCCTGAAAGACTTCCTGCTGGTGATGGATCGCGGAGGCCTGGCCAAGGTGCTGGAGCCGTTGGCGAAAGTGGCGCTGGATGACTCACAGTTGACCAGGCTCAGCGACGTGAAAGTCGGTGCTGACGACGTGCCGCTCTACCAACTCACCTACAACGCTGGCAAGGCCCTGTTGTTTGCCTCCCATGGCGACAAACTGGTGGTGCTGTCCAATCCGGCCAAACTGTATGACCCTGAAAACGGCGCGACGGAAGAACCCGGCAGCGTTTCAATCAAGGCCATCGCCGCATTGCTCAATGGCGAAAAACTGTTCCCGGAAGCCTTTGGTCTGCAACCCCGCGCGCCGGAGGTGAAACAGCGTCTGTCGGTCAATTTCAGTGTATTGGCCATGGGGTATCAACGCTTCATCCCGAACTTCGCCGGCCTGCGTTTCGACATGGACGACAAGGGATGGCACAGCTTCCTGGCAATGGACGAACTGGACAACCAGCCGGACTTCGATTTCAAACCGATCTGGCAAGCCATGCCCATGGGCGCGAGTGCTTGCGTGACGTTGCCGCTCGCGGCCGAGCAGCAGAAACCGTTGCTGGTGAAGCTGGGGGCCGACGATAAAGTGGCCCAGGCGCTGACCGAACACATGGCGGGCGCTGCCGGCCTTTGCTGGTACGCCGATTCGCGGCTGTACACGCCGCTGCTGGTCGCCAGCCTCGACGACGATGACAGCGCCAAACTCGACGGCGACCTCGGTAACCTGTTCGGTTCGATGGTCGGAGCCTATGAGCCCAATGTCGAAGAACACGCGTTCCCGGTGGTCGAGACACAGAACGGCCCAGTTCATCAGTGGCAGCGTCAGGTCAGCTCCAACTTCGGTCCCTACAAAGCCAAGGAGGCTGAGAATCCGGAGGCGATTTCCGGCAAGGCCTTCATGAAAGTCAGCCTGGCCCGTCACGGTTCGACCCTGCTGTTTTCCCTCGACGACAAGCTCGTGGACAAAGCCCTTGGCACCCTCGACAAGCGCTTCCCGCCGATGGCCGATGTGGTGCCGAAAGACCTGCTGATGCCGGTCTACTTCGGTCCGGATTCCATGGCGCAGCTGATGCAACAGGAAACCCTCGACAGCCTGCCGCAGGACATGGAGCCGGTGTTCTACAACGCCGCGCAAACCTACCTGATTCCGAAACTGCGCACGCTCGGCGGGTACGGCAAATATGCCCTGACCTTGCCCGAGGGCAGCGAACCCGATGGCCACTGGCAATGGCTGCCGCTTGAATGGAAAGCCCTGTGACCGCACTCATCCGAGGCCTTGGCCTGCTGGCGATGTTGCTGGGCAGTCGGGTATTCGCCCTTGAGGCGCCGCCGCTCGATGTGCAGCAATCTCAGGTATTTCGCGCCTGGTTCGTACGCATCGCTCAAGAGCAACTGACCCAGGGCCCGAGCCCGCGCTGGTATCAGCAGGACTGCGCCGGACTCGTGCGCTTTGCCGCCAATGAAGCGCTGAAAGTCCATGACGACAAATGGCTGCGCAGCAACGGCTTGTCCAATCGCTACCTGCCGCCCGAACTGCAATTGAGCGAGGCGCAACGCAGTCTGGCCCAGCAATGGCAGCAAGGCGGCGGCAAGACCGGGCCGTACGTCAATGCGATCAAGCTGATCCAGTTCAACAGCCACCTGGTCGGTCGCGACGTTGCCCAGGCAAGGCCTGGCGACCTGTTGTTTTTTGACCAGGGTGACGACCAGCACTTGATGATCTGGATGGGCCGCAACATTGCCTATCACACCGGCACCACCACCCCGACTGACAACGGCATGCGCTCCGCGAGCCTGCAGCAACTCATGACATGGAAGGACACCCGATGGATACCCGACGCAGCCAACCCCAACTTCATCGGCGTCTATCGACTGAATTTTCTCTCCCAATGATCGGTGCCCGCATGCTGCGTTTTCTGCCTTTGCTGTTGGTTCTGGTACTGCCTTTTGCGGCGGTTCACGCCGAAGACACCGTCGAGCCAAGTGGCTACACGCCGGTGGCCGGTGAAAGTTTTTTCCTGCTGGCCGACAGCAGTTTCGCCAGCGATGAGCAGGCCATGGTGCGCCTCGAAGCGCCGGGTCGCGACTATCGACGCTTCCGCATGGAGCCCTACGGTGGGGCGGATATCCGGGTGTATCGGATTGATAAGCCGCTGGATTTCCTCAAACGCCAGAAGAACCTGCACCGCGTGGTCAGCGATGGCCAGTTCAAGGGCGAAGGCCTGTCGAACACCCTCGCGTACCTGTGGGACAACTGGTACCGCAAATCCCGGCGCGTGATGCAGCGAGCGTTCTCCTACGAGTCGCGCCAACACGTCACCGAGGAAGTGCCGGAACTGAAAATGGGCACCGCCATCGCCGCGCCGACCCCCTACGATGCTCAGCCGCAATTCGCGTTGATCCCGGGCCTGCCGGTCGTCAGTCAATTCCGCTATCCATTGTGGGAAGCCAAACCTATCCAGCCGCCGGCCGGTGTGAACCTGGCCGGTTCTTCCAGCGAGTTCGTCAGCGTTGCGCCGGGTAACGTCTACATCCCGTTGGGCAACCTGAAACCGGGGCTGTACCTGGTGGAAGCGCTGATCGGCAAATACCGTGCGACCACCATGGTGTTCGTCTCCAACACCGTGGCCGTGAGCAAAATTGCCGGTGATGAATTGGTGGTGTGGGCAGCACGCAAACACGAAGGCAGCTCTGTGCCCAAGGTCAATGTGCTGTGGACTGATGGCTTGGGCGTCATGAGCAGCGGCGCTACCGATAATGATGGTTTGCTCCGCTTGAAACACGTCAGCCCTGAACGCTCATTCGTCATCGGCGAAGACGAAGAGGGCGGGGTGTTCGTCTCCGAGAACTTCTATTACGACAGCGAAATCTACGACACCAAGCTCTACGCGTTTACCGACCGACCGCTGTATCGACCGGGAGATTGGGTGTCGCTGAAAATCGTCGGGCGCGAGTTCAAGAATGCCCGGGATTCGGTGCTGCCGACCGCCGCCGACGTCAACGTGACCGTGCTCGATGCCACCGGCACCGCCTTGCAATCACTGGCCTTGAAGCTTGATTCCAAGGCTGGAACCCAAGGGCGTTTCCAGTTGCCGGACAACGCAGTGGCCGGCGGCTATGAACTGCGTTTCAGCTACAAGGATCAGGTATACAGCAGCGCCTTTCGCGTCGCTGAGTACATCAAGCCGCACTTCGAAATCTCGCTGAACCTGGCCAAACAGGATTACCGCACGGGCGAGCCGGTGAAAGGCAGCCTGGTGCTGCTGTACCCGGACGGCAAACCTGTGGCGAATGCCAGGTTGAACCTGAGCCTGCGCGCCCAGCAACTGTCGATGGTCGACAACGAACTGCAATACCTCGGACAGTTTCCGGTAGAGCTGACCAGCACCGAATTGACCACCGACGCCAAGGGCAACGCGACCCTCGACCTGCCCGCTGCCGAGAAACCCAGCCGCTACATGCTCACCGTGTTCGCCAGTGATGGCGCGGCGTATCGGGTCAAGACCACCAAGGAAATCCTCATCGACCGTGGCGCCGCGAGTTTCCGCTTGAGCGCGCCGCAACGCTTCAGTGCGGTGGGCGACAAGGTGGCTTTCAGCTACATCAACGAAGGCGGCAGCGAGTCAGGCAAAGCCGTTACGCCGGGCAGCTACGGCTGGGTACGACTGGAGGATCAGTCTACGGGTGAAGGCAAACTCGCCACGACGGACAAAGGCTTCACATTGGCCTTCGATCGTCCGGGCACTTACAACCTCACGTTGAAAGATGATCACGGCCGCGTCGTCGGCGCCACCGGGCATTCGGTCACCGGCGAGGGCGTGAAAGCCGTGCCCGGCACCGTGGAAATCGTTCTCGATAAACCCGAGTACAAGGCCGGCGATGAAGCCTTGGCACTGATCACCTTCCCTGAGCCGGTCAGCGATGCGCTGCTGTCGCTGGAGCGCGACAAGGTCGAGGCCACGGCGCTGCTGTCCAAGGGCGGCGACTGGCTGAAGATGGAAAAACTCAGCGAGACCCAATACCGCGCGCGCATCCCGGTGAAAGATAACTTCGCCCCCAACCTGACCTTCTCGGTGCTGTACACCAAGGGTGGTCAGTACAGCTTCCAGAACGCGGGCATCAAGGTGGTTGCGCCACAAATCGATGTTGCCATCGCCACGGATAAAGAGGCGTATCAGCCGGGCGACACCGTGACCGTGGACCTGACCACGCAGTTCGCCGGCAAAGCGGTTCCAGCTCACCTGACAGTGAGCGTGGTCGACGAAATGGTCTACGCGCTGCAACCGGAAGTCGCGCCAACCATCGACCAGTTCTTCTATCACCCGCGCAGAAATAACGTGCGCACCAGCGCCAGCCTGTCCTTCATCAGCTATGACGTGGCGTTGCCGGGCAGCCCAGGTGCACCGGGCAAAGCCAATCGTAGCGAGCGTGGCGTAAAAGTGCTTGAGCGGCCGCGTCGCGAAGATGTCGACACCGCGGCGTGGCAGCCGGAACTGGTGACCGATGCCAACGGCAAAACCCGCTTTACGTTCACGATGCCGGACTCGCTGACCCGCTGGCGCATCACCGCGCGGGCGATTGCCGATGACGGCCAGGTCGGCCAGAAGAAACAGTTCGTGCGCTCGGAAAAACCGCTGTACCTGAAGTGGAGCGGCCCGACGAATTTCCGCAACGGCGACAAGCCGGATCTCGGTGTATTCGCCTTCAGCCAGGCTGAGAAACCGGTCAAGGCTGAGCTGGTGATTCATTACGGCGGCACTGATCAACGTGTCCCCGTGACGCTGAACAACGGCATCAACTACATCGCGCTGCCGGCATTCGCGCTGACCCGTGGCGAGTGGACCGCCGAGCTGGTGCAGGACGGCAAAATCGCCGACGCCCTGACCGTGCACCTGAGCGCGACCGGTGATGGCTGGCAGGTGACACAGAGCCAAAGTCTGGAAGTGGCCAGCGGTGATACGCCCCTGACGTTGCCGGCAGACGCCAGTGATATTCGCCTGCGTCTGGATGACAGTCCGCAAGCGCTGTTCCGCGCGGCCCTCGATGATCTGTTGAGCTATCCGTACGGTGGCGTCGAGCAGACGGCCAGTCGTTTGCTGCCGCTGAGCATCGCCTATCCGACCTTGGCGTCGAACCCGCAGATTCGCGATCGCTTGCGTCTGATCATGCAAAACAGCCGTCTGCGCCTTGTGCAAATGGCCGGACCTTCCGCGAGTTTCACCTGGTGGGGCATGGACGGCGAGCCGGATGCCTTCCTGACCGCCTACGCCTATTACGCTGACTGGCACGCCAGCCAAGTGCTGGAGCTCAGTCTGCCGCCGGAGCATTGGCAGCGCGTGCTGGAGGTGTATGCGAAGCAGGCGAAAAACACGCCGCTGTTGCAACGGGCGCTGATTCTGTCCTTCGCCAAACAGATGCAATTGCCGGTCAACACGTTGCTCAGTGGCCTGATGGATGACCTGGCGAAAGCGGGCGAGGGCAACGCCGCCAATCTGCTGGAGGACGGTGACGACAGCCTCGTCATGAGCGATCCGGATTCGGCGCTCGGCCTGGCGGCGGCGCGTTCATTGACGGCCTCGTTGGCCAGGCAGTCGAAGGTTGCTTTACCGGACGCCTTCAGTCGACAACTGCCGGATGCACAACAGCGCCTGGCGGTCAGTTCACAGCCGTTCGCCGAAGCCTTGAACCTGTCGCTGCAACCCTTCGATCAGGCACACGCTCAAGCGTTGTTGCAACGCTTGCTGCCACAGCAATCGACGCTGGAACGTGCCCTGGCGCTGACCTGGCTGCAGCGTAGCATCGAGCAGGCATCGCCCACGATTGCACTGGCACCGGGTGAAGGCTGGAAGAAGGAGCACGGCGCTACCGGTGAACTGTACTGGACGTGGCAGGGCGCCTCTTCAGTGCCTGCGGTGCTGACGTTGTCCGGGACGCAAGAGCGTCCATTGCGGGCGGCCTTGAGCTACCGGACCCAACAACCGCCAGTCGATCCGATGGCCGTGACCATCACCCGTCGCCTGTCCCGACTGGTGCCTGGAGATGAGGCCTTCAACTTCAAGCTGGAAGCCGTCGGTAACCAACCGTTGTCCAGCGACAGCCTGTATCTGGACGAAGTCATCCTCACCAGCAAAGCCGGGAAGCCGCTGCGTTACGGCATGCTCGAAGTGCCCCTGCCGCCGGGCGCCGATGTTGAGCGCACCACGTGGGGCATCAAGCTCATGGGCAAGGCGGGTACCGAGCCCTCCGCGCTGGAGAAGGCGCGTTTCGAGCCGGGGCAAATGGCCTACGCGATTCCGATTGATGCATTGAGCGGTGAACTGCGCCTGCGGCATCTGGTGCGCTTCTCGCAAAAAGGCCAATTCAACCTGCCGCCCGTGCGTTTCACCCAGGTCTACGCGCCACAGCATCAGGCTCAGGAACAGAAACCGGCGCTCGGCCAGGTCACGGTCCACTGACATGCCCCGGGTTCTGGTCGGGTGGCTGATGTGCTTGATCTCTGCGCTGGCAACGGCGCAGGACGAGCCACTGCGCCTGGCCTTCAACGGGGAATTGCTGTCCTTGAACCGGACTCAGGTGATCGCCCGCGAGCCGTTGCCTGCTGATCTGCAAGCGCCGTTGGGCAGTGTGTGGAAGCTGTTTGTCTATGCCTGGCTGGTGGACACCGGCGCGCGGGAATCTGCGTACGAGTGCCGCGGGCAGTCGAAGGAAGAAGTTTACTGCTGCACTGCCGGTGGAAAGATCGGCCGCGATCAAGCGCTGGTGAAGTCGTGCGGCTTGTATTTTGAGCCGACGCGGTTGGGCATCGTCGGCGCGCAGTGGCGCACGTATTGGCAAGCGCGACAGGCGCCGGAATGGTTGCTGAACTTGCCGTCGTTGCAACCTGCCACGCGAGTATCCGTGACTGAATTGCTGAAAGTACTGGCGGTGATGCCGGCGCAGGATCAAGCGCGGCGGGTGCTGCTGGACGTGGTGTTGAATGCCGCCGACGGTCATGTCGTCGGTGAACTCGGCGGCCGGTTGCAGGTGAAAACCTGGAGCTGGTTGGGGGATCAGGACCCTGCGTCGCGTCAGGGCGGGTTTGCCGGTTGGACGGCGGATGGCACGCCGATCTGGGCCGGTGGTCGTGGCACCAGCCAGATGGTTTTGAAGCATTACGGTGCGGTGCTGGCGTCGGTATTGCCGGTGGGTTGGCCAGCCGAGGCGGGACGATGCGTCGAGGTCGGGCTGTTTTCACGCTATCCGATCAAGCGTGTGCTGGTGGGGGATCGGGAGGTTTCTTCCGGGGCGTTGCAGGGTGATTATCGCGTCGAATTCAGCAACGGCAATCAGCTTGATATCCAAAGCGATGGCGAACTGTTTTTGCTGAACAACCGGCTGGTCGCCCGTGTGGACCGCGAAGAATACGTCGCCCGCGTGCTACAGCGAGAGGCCAGACCCGAACCCGCTGAAGCCGCCAAGGCACTCGCCGTCGCGATCCGCACGTATCTGCTGCAAAACGCTACGCGCAACGGCGAGTGCCTGAGCATCGACGACAGCAGCAGTCGCCAACGCGTCGCCCCACGCCCGGCCACCCTCGAATCCCGCGCCATCGCGGCATGGACCAGTGACCTGGTGCTCGCGGGCAGCACCGTCACCTACCATTCCGACGCACCTGGCCCCGACAAACTCTCCTGGCAACAAGCCGTCGAACAAGCCAATGCCGGGCAACGCTACGACGCCATCCTGCTGCACGCTTACCCGCGTGCGAGCCTGAGCCGCTGGGACAATCCCGTCGCCTCCTGCGAAGCGTTGCCCGCCGCCCAGGACTGGCTGCAAAACCAGCGCCCCGGCTGGCGCCCACGTCTTGAAGGCGAAATCGGCTACAACGAAGTCAGCACGTTCGCCGTGTGCCGCCTCGCATTTGGCCGACCCTACGTCGACCGCGAACGCCAGCGCATCTACGTGCGTGGCGTGCTGTCGCTGCAGGATCGACTCGACCTGACCCACGAATACTTGCACCTGGCCTTCGAAGCACATCCCAACGGCCAGGATGAAACCTACATCGAAGGGCTTGCCCGCCACCTCTTGCTGGAATAGGCCATGAAACTCCGTTATCCACAGGTCTTCCTGTTCCTCTGCTCCTTCTGTGTGGGCACCACAGCCTACGCCGCCGACAACGCCGTCAAACTCGACACCCCCGTCGGTGGATGGCGCACCGGCGCCGTCGAGGGGGAAGGTGAAAACTTCCGCCAGACCGTCAACTACCCCGCATCATCGGTCAACACCCCGGCAGGCCAGGCCAACACGGCACGCATCACCGGCCAGATCAACACCACGCCCAAGTCCGCCGAGCCGGGACGGCTGATCGTCAACGGCGTCAGCATGCCTCTGAAAATCGATGACGCTGGCCGCTTTGATCGGCCGTTCTCATTCCCCAACGGCAGCAACAGCGTCGAGGTCCGCAGTCCGGATGGCCAGCAACGGCGTCGCACACAATTCTTCAACAGCAGCGGCGGCGCCACCCCGGCCAAATTACGGGTACTGCTGGCGTGGGACAGCGACAACACCGACCTGGATCTGCACCTGGTCACCCCCGACGGCGCACACATCTGGTACGGCGACCGCGTCGCCCCCAACGGCGCCGCACTCGATGTCGACGTCACCACCGGCTACGGCCCGGAAATCTTCGCCATGCCTGCACCGATCAAGGGGCAGTACCTGGTGTATGTGAACTACTTCGGGGGCGGTTATCGCAGTGATGAAGACGGGCAGGAAGACGCGGTTCAGCCGCTGACGACGGCGCAGGTGACGGTGATAACGGAAGAGGGGACGCCGAACGAAAAGATGGAGACGTTTCTGGTGCCGATGCGGGCGGTGGGGGAGCTGACGTTGGTGAAGGGGTTTAGTTATCCGTGAGGCTCAGATTCAGCGACTGCAAAGTTTGCATGCGGCTGCTCTCCTTAAATTTATAGGTCTGTTCCGTCATTGCGCATCGTCCTCCAAGGATGCGTCATCACTTGCCAGCTCGCGTTCGATCTGTTCGATACTGGGCAGACTGGTTTGTAACTCTGCCGGCAGGGATTCCACCAATTGGTACTCGGCCACGCCAATGGGGCGGGCGTTATCGCGCAAGGCATATTCGGCCACGACCTTGTTCTTGCTCTTGCACAGCAGAAGGCCGATGGTCGGGCCGTCCTGTGGATGCTTGAGCTGAGCATCCACTGCAGTGAGGTAAAAACCAAGCTGACCCAGATGTTCGGGTTTGAACTTGCCAGCCTTGAGTTCAATCACCACATAGCAACGTAGCTTGAGGTGATAAAACAGCAGGTCGATGAAAAACTCGTCACCGCCTACGTCCAGCAGCACTTGCTTGCCGACGAAGGCAAAGCCCGCTCCCAGTTCCAGCAAAAAGTCGGTAACGTGTTTAACCAGAGCGTTTTCGATCTCGCGCTCCTGGGCATCAAGAGTCAGGCCGAGGAAGTCGAAACGGTAAGGGTCTTTCAGTGATTCGCGGGCGAGGTCGGATTGCGGTTTGGGCAACTGGCTATCGAAGTTGCTGACAGCCTTGCCACTGCGTTCCAGCAGACGGGTTTCAATCTGCACCACCAAAATATTGCGCGACCAGTTGTGCTCGATGGCCTGTGCGGCATACCAGCGGCGGGTTTCAGGGTTGTGAAGCTTGTCTAGCAACATCAGATTGTGACCCCAAGGCAATTGTGCAGCAGCTTGTTGCACAAATTCCGCATCGGGCCACGCTTCGGCAAACGCGCGCATGTATTTGAGGTTGCGTGGAGAAAACCCCTTCATATCAGGAAAGGCTGCGCGCAAGTCCTGAGCCAGTCGGTCGATCACCTTGGTGCCCCAGCCCTGTTGCGCTTGTCGGATCAAAATATCCTGACCGATCTGCCAGTAGAGCAGCACCAGCTCGCGGTTCACCGCCAGAGTGGCGCGCTGTTGGGCTTGATGGATTCGGGTTTTGAGTTCGGCCAGCCAATCGCCATAGCCTTCGGGTGGCGTGCTCAGGCTAGCGGGGGTGTCGCTCATGCATTTTTCCCTGATGGCTTTTTTCGGCGCGGCCTTCGCCGCGTGTGCCGCGATCTCTGTTTAGAGGTCAGTAGCGACGGTCGAAGATTAGTCAGCTCATTTGTCAGGCGCAAGCAGGTTGGGATTTATAGGAACTTTCCTTCAAAAGGCAGCGAAGATGCTTACTTTTAGGCCGTTGTTGCTCAATGCGCGGAAAATAAATCTGTCCCTTTTTACGGTCAATCGTCAGGCACTCGGCCCACCACCAGATCGACTTCTCCCACCGCCAGCGCCGGAAACAATTGATCCATTTGCCCGACCCGCAACGACACCAGCACGCCGGGCGCCTGCTGCTTGAGCAACTGCATGGCCCTGGGCAGCAACGATGTAGAAGCCGAGATCAATGTACCGACCATCACGTGCCCGGAAGTCCCTTCCTGAAAGGCATTGACCTCGTCGGTCAGCGAGCGCAACTCCGCGAGAAGCGACTTGGCCCGACGTACCACCAGCTCACCCAGTTCGGTGGCCGTGACGCCACGATTGCCACGGATCAGCAACGGCGCATCGAAGTACGACTCCAACTCGTGAATGATCTTCGTCACCGCCGGCTGAGTCAGGTTGAGTGCCTGCGCAGCACGCACCAGCGAACCACTTTGCAGCACCTGATCGAACACCACCAATTGGTAAAACTTGAGCTTGCGCGCAACGGAGATCGTGGTGAACTTCATGCAGAACCTCGAGTTACGCTTGGGTGCAGCGAGCAGCCTGAACCATGGGCAATGGGGGTGCGGGAGGGCGCTATAGTAATCACAATCAGATGAGGGCAGGGAAGGGGGCAGTTGCTGGTTTGGAGCGAAGGGGGTTTTTCAGGCATTAAAAAGCCGGCTTGTGGCCGGCTTCTCGGGGACTGGCTTGATTCATTTTTGGTAAACCGCGCCAGCCTTCAAAACGTACACCCGGATCTTGCGTCCGGCTGTGGGACTCGGCGAGAAAATCATCTGCCTGGTCGGTGCGATCTGAGCCTCTGGGAGGGTCGATGCGCAAATGTGGGGCGCAGCATACTGATTTTTTTACGCAATTCCCAGCTTGATGTGGGTGATTGCTCGTTCACGCTAATCTGTAGCAGCTGGCGAAGCCTGCGTTCGGCGATCTACCGGACACAACCTGTACCAGTTGCTACAGAACCCGCTTACAAAAATGGAATGGGCGGTCGTCGTTTGTTCAGGGTCGACCACCAGAACACCCACCCTATGACGCGTATATTTTCATCATCAATTTGCGGTGGGCGAAAGACTTCGTCCGGGTATCGGCTGTTGTTGTGGCTGCGCATGCGTATCGCATTGCCCGGTACCCGATACAGGTAGCGGATCAACAGCATGCCGTCATGCTCTATCGCGTAAATCTCGCCATCGATAATTTGCGTCAGTCCCCGGTCTATGGCGACGATGGAGCCGTCGTCAATTTTTTCGGCCATGCTGTTGCCTGTCATGCGAACGCAGATGGCGTCGATGTGTTTGATTTCCAGGGAATCGAGATCGCTGCGGGGCAGGCGGATGGTTTGGCCGGGATCTTTGATGACATGGGTTTTGGTGGCGCCGGGCGTAACGGGTGCTTCTTTATAGAAATGCAGTTCGACATCGGTTGGCTCGATCACCCGGTAGGAGCCACGGATCGTTTGGGCATCCAGGGCATCGCCGGACTCGTCGGTCAGTCGCAGTTCCTTGGCGTCTTTTTGACCTTCGCCGGTTTTCAGCCACTCGCTTTTAACGGACAGAATTCTGGCGACTTCTTCCATACGGTATTCGGGCACGCCGCGGGTGTACCAGTTGTGAACGTTTTGAGCCTGTTGGATGTTCAAGAAATCGGCAAATGCCGTCGTCGAGATTTTCGCCTCTTTGAGGAGAACCTTGAATCGTTTACCGCAGGTTTTATTCTTTTTCATAAACGCGAGTCTAATGTCGCGGGGCAGGGCTTTGAATCAACGAGCCGTTCAAATATCGAGGGAATTTTACGACCGGATGTAAGACGTAATGTAGGGAAATTAAACAAGAAAAAACCAAAACGGATGCCGGTTAAACGAAACGTTTATGGTGATTTATAGGCGTCTACAAAAAACCCCGGATCAACCGGGGTTTTTCTTAATGCCTGTTGCTAGAAGCCTGGAGCTTCTCAGCCTTTGTAGGCTGCAACCGACTTCATGATCTCGGCGCGGGCAGCTTCAGCGTCGCCCCAACCTTCGATCTTCACCCATTTGCCTTTCTCGAGGTCTTTGTAGTTCTCGAAGAAGTGCTTGATCTGTTCCAGCAACAGCGGTGGCAGATCGGTGTATTCCTTCACGTCCACGTACAGCTGAGACAGCTTGTCATGGGGTACTGCGATGACTTTGGCATCGCCGCCGCCGTCGTCGGTCATGTTCAGGATGCCGACTGGACGAGCGCGGATGACCGAACCTGGAGCAACCGGGTAAGGGGTTACAACCAGCACGTCGAGGGGATCACCGTCGTCAGCCAAGGTGTTCGGGATGAAACCGTAGTTGGCCGGGTAGAACATCGGGGTGGCCATGAAACGGTCAACGAACAGGCAATCGCTGTCTTTGTCGATTTCGTATTTGATCGGCGCGTGGTTGGCCGGAATCTCGATCGCGACGTAGATGTCGTTCGGCAGGTCTTTGCCAGCCGGAATCTTGCTGTAGCTCATTGGGCGGTGCCCCCGTTAGTTGACCAAAAACACTTGGCCGGATTGACCAAAAAGTGGCGGCGATTATAGGCATATTCCGCCGCCGATGCCATGCGCGACAGGGTCGTAGAGACCTTAGTCGTGTGCCTGATAGACCGGGTCATTGGCCTGAAGTTGCCGCAGCCTGGCCAAAGGATCCTGCCGATAGAAACGCTTCAACTGCTCGTAGACCTGTGGATAAGCCTCGTGCAGCAAATCCGGGGCGCTGAAAAAGTATTCGCTGGTGACGGCGAAGAACTCTGCCGGGTTTTCCGCAGCGTACGGATCAATGGCGGTTTCGGCGTCGGGATTACGCTCCAGTTGCTGATCGAGATCATCGTAGGCGTCCTGCATGACCTTCGCCCAGTCACTGACCCGCATGTCGGCATGCAGCGGTGGGAGGCCGTTGGCGTCACCGTTGAGCATGTCCAGTTTGTGCGCCAGTTCGTGGATAACCAGGTTATAGCCCTCCCAACCGCCGCTGGCCATTACGCCGGGCCAGGCGAGGATGATCGGGCCTTGCTGCCAGGCTTCGCCGCTGTGCTCGCCATCCCACTCGTGTTCGACGCCGCTGGCATCTCGATGACGCTGAGGGCTGAGAAAGTCGTCGGGGTAGAGCACGATTTCGTGGAAACCCTGATACCAGTTCAAATCGCCCAGGTTCAGCAGTGGCAATTGCGCCTGGGCCGCCAGCAACAGGCGTTGTTCCTGGTGCAGCTCTACGCCGGGCAGGGCGGTCAGGTGTTTGTCTTTGAGGAACAGTACGCTGGCTTCGCGCAACCACTGGTCTTGGGCAGCGGTGATGCCGTCGAGAAAACTCAGGTGGTGACGCACCCGTTGCCACATGTCGTCGGCAATCGGGTGTCTGGCCAGGATGCGCTGGCGACGCCAGGCGCTAAGGGACCACATCGGTGATCAGCGCGGTTGGGCTTTCGAGTTCGAACCGCCAAAGCGGCTGCGTGCCACGCCGATGATCATGGGCACCAAGGACAGGAGAATGATGCCGACGACCAGCAGCGACAGGTTGGTCTTGATGAACGGTACATTGCCGAAGAAGTAACCGAGGGTCACCAGGCCGCCGACCCAGAGGATCGTACCGAGGACGCTGAAACCGAAGAAACGCGGGTAGGGCATTCTTGCAACGCCGGCGACGAAAGGCGCAAAGGTCCGAATGATCGGCAGGAAGCGCGCCAGGGTCACGGTTTTGCCGCCGTGTTTGTCGTAGAAATCATGGGTTTGTTGCAGGTAGTCACGGCGAAAGATTTTCGAGTTCGGGTTGCTGAACAAGCGTTCTCCGGCCGTTCGTCCGATCACGTAGTTGGTACTGTCGCCGAGTATCGCGGCCAGCATCAGCAGCCCGCCCAGCAGCACCGGATCCATGCCTCCGCCCGCCGCGACGGCGCCCGCAATAAACAGCAGGGAATCACCCGGCAGGAAAGGCATCACGACCAGACCGGTCTCGCAGAAAATCACCAGAAACAGAATGGCGTAGATCCATGGCCCGTAATTGGTGACCAGCATGTCGAGGTAAACATCGAGATGCAAGATGAGGTCAAGCGGGTTGAAATCCATGGAAAGCACCTGTGGTGACGGCCCGACTCTGCAGGCCTGTGCGGATGACTTCGCGAAAGGCTACAGACGGGTGTAGTTTTTCTTACAAGCCGGAAAGGTCGGCATTATACGGACAGACAACTGAAAAGCGCGTCGAGTTTGTAGCGGGGGATGTCGCGGAGACGGACGGTGCTTTTTGCTTTTTCAGTAGGAGCAAAGCTTGCTCGCGATAGCGGTGTGTCATTAAGCGCATCCGATGCTGACACAACGTTATCGCGAGCAAGCTTTGCTCCTACCGTGAGGCTTAAAGCTCGTCGCTGATCGGCAGTACGTAGTTCTTGAATTCGGTGTCCTCCTTGAATCCGATCGATTCGTAGGTTTTCTGCGCGACTTCGTTGTCGCTGCTGGTGGACACGCGCATACGCACGGCATTGGTGTCCTTGGCCATTTTTTTCGCGGTACGAATCAGGTTATCGGCGACCAGTTGACGGCGGGCATCTTCGGCAACGTAGATGTCGTTGAGGATCCACACGCGTTTGAGTGAAAGCGATGAAAAACTCGGGTACAGCTGGCAAAAACCCATCAGCCTGTTGTTGTCCTCATCGGACAGTGCCAGGTAGATCACCGACTCCTTGCGGCGCAGGCGTTTCTCAAGGAACGCCCGGGACGAGTCCGGATACGGCAGGGAGCCATAAAACTCCCGATATTTGACGAACAACGGGGTCAGCAGGTCCAGGTGTTCGAGGGTCGCTTGAATAATCCGCATCGATAGGTCTCGTCTTCAAGTGGCTGTCTTCACGTGCTCTGACGGCGAACGGTTCTCACTCGGGCAGCCGTGCGTCGATCCTGCCTGAAATCCGCATTCAAACGCAATGCGGAAACGGTTCAGGCTTCGGGCGGGCTCAGCAGGAAGTTACTTTTCATCTCCACGCCTGGCTCCGTTTCCAGCGTCTGCACTTGGGCTTCGTCCTTCAGATTGACCCCTGACAGCTGCCGCCGACACGCTTCACGCATCAGATACAGCAGACGGTGCGCCGCCATTCCATAGCTCAATCCTTCCAGCCGGACATTGGAGATGCAGTTGCGGTAGGCATCCGTCAGGCCGACCTTTGGGTTGTAGGTGAAATACAGTCCCAGGCTGTCTGGCGAGCTGAGTCCGGGGCGTTCGCCGATCAGGATGACGACCATTTTTGCGCCCAGTCGCTCGCCGATCTCGTCGGCGACGGCCACGCGGCCCTGTTCAACCAGGATCACCGGCGACACGGACCAGCCTTCAGCCGTGATCTGCTCTTCCATGCGCTCCAGAAAGGGCATCGTGTGGCGATGAACCGCCAGTGCCGATAAACCGTCGGCGACGACAATCGCCAGATCCACCCCGCCGGGATGGGCTTGTGCATAATCTCGCAGCGTCTGCGCCGACTCGTCACTGAGCTTCCTGCCCAGATCCGGACGCTGCAAATAGCTGTTGCGATCAGTGGCTGCGCTGTGCAGCAGCACGCTCTCACGCCCGCGTTCGGCCAGCTGTGCGCCAAGACCGGCATGGTCGAACGGCAGGTGCACGGCGTCTCGAGCCTGGGCGTGGGCAAACTGGAAATCCAGCTGCGCACCGGTGGGCATGCTGGTGCCGGTTCGACCGAGTGCAATCCGCGCCGGTGTCAGTCGGCGCAGCTCCAGCCAAGGGTTTTGCGGATCGACGGGTGGTTTATCCATATCAACGATCATCCCAGTTGCGCCAAGGCTTGGCGGAATGCCGGCGGCAGGCTGTTGCCAAACTGAACCTTGCCATCCGCCTGGGTGAAGATGCCCATTTTGGCCAGCCATTGCTCGAACTCCGGCGCCGGTTTCAGACCCAGGGTTTGCCGCGCATAGAGCGCGTCATGGAACGAGGTGGTCTGGTAGTTGAGCATGATGTCGTCGGAGCCGGGGATGCCCATGATGAAGTTGATCCCGGCCACGCCAAGCAGCGTCAGCAGGGTGTCCATGTCGTCCTGGTCCGCTTCGGCGTGATTGGTGTAACAGATATCGCAACCCATGGGCACACCCAGCAACTTGCCGCAGAAGTGGTCTTCAAGGCCGGCGCGGATGATCTGTTTACCGTTGTAGAGGTATTCGGGACCGATAAACCCTACGACGGTATTCACCAGAAACGGTTTGAAATGTCGCGCGACGGCGTAGGCTCGGGTTTCGCAGGTCTGTTGATCAATGCCATGGTGGGCGTTGGCGGACAAAGCGCTGCCCTGGCCCGTCTCGAAATACATCAGGTTCTGGCCCAGGGTGCCGCGATTCAGGCTCAACCCCGCGTCGTAGCCTTCCTGAAGTATGTTCAGGTTGATGCCGAAACTGGCGTTGGCCGCTTCGGTGCCCGCGATGGACTGGAACACCAGGTCCAGTGGCACGCCGCGGTTCACCGCTTCGATGGACGTCGTGACGTGAGTCAGCACGCAAGCCTGTGTAGGAATGTCGTAGCGCTGGATGACGGCATCGAGCATTTCCAGCATTGCGCAGATCGAGGCGATGCTGTCGGTGGCCGGGTCGATGCCGATCATTGCATCGCCGTTGCCATACAACAGACCGTCAAGAATGCTCGCGGCGATGCCGGCGGGCTCATCCGTGGGGTGGTTGGGCTGCAGACGGGTGGATAAGCGGCCGCGCAGGCCCATCGTGCCGCGAAACTTGGTCACCACGCGGATTTTCTGCGCCACCAGCACCAGATCCTGCACGCGCATGATCTTTGAAACGGCGGCCACCATTTCCGGGGTCAGCCCGGGGGCGAGTGCGCGCAGGCTTTGCTCGTCAGCGGCATCGCTGAGCAGCCAGTCGCGAAAACCGCCGACGGTGAGGTGGCTGACCACGGCGAAAGCCTGTTTATCGTGGGTGTCGATGATCAGGCGGGTGACTTCATCGTCCTCGTAAGGAATCAGCGCTTCCTGTAGGAAATGACTCAGCGGTATGTCAGCCAGGGCCATCTGCGCGGCCACCCGTTCACCATCGTTGAGGGCGGCGACGCCTGCCAGGAAATCCCCGGACCGCGCAGGGCTGGCCTTGGCCATGACTTCCTTGAGGCTCTCGAAGCGATAGGTCTGGTTGCCGACCGTGTGAGCAAAACTAGCCATACAGATTCTCCGTGACGGCGCAGACCAGGCCTGCGCCGTGATTTGCGGCTGTTAGTGCAAGGCTTTTTCAGCGGCCTGAATCGCCGCGAACTCTTCTTCGGGCGTGCCTGCTACCAAGTGATGCCGACTGTAGAAAGCGAAGTAAGCAATTAACACTCCATAGATGACCGCTGCACCAATCACCACTCGCGGATCCACCAGAAATCCTGCCACGACCGCGATGCACGCCAATACCAACGCTACACCAGAAGTGAAGATGCCGCCCGGTGTACGGTAAGGCCGATCCATTTTGGGGCGACGAATACGCAGCGTAATGTGCGCGGCCATCATCAGGACGTAGGAAATGGTTGCGCCGAACACGGCCACCAGAATAAGCAAGTCGCCCTGACCGGTCAGCGACAACCCGAAACCGATGATCCCGGGAATGATCAACGCCAGCACCGGCGCCTTGCTTTTGTTGGTTTCCGACAGTTTGCGCGGCAGATAGCCGGCGCGGGACAAGGCAAAGATCTGCCGTGAGTATGCGTAGATGATCGAGAAGAAACTGGCGATCAGGCCCGCCAGGCCCACGAGATTGACGAAGCTGCCCATCCAGGTCGAGCCGCCATAGGCTTTGCTCAATGCTTCAACCAGCGGGTTGCCGGATGTCAGCAGTGCATTGGCGCCAGCCGCACCGGGCCCGATCACCAGAATCAGCAGCGCAAAACTCACCAGCACCAGCATGGCGCCGATCAGGCCGCGAGGCAGGTCGCGTTTCGGGTTTTTGGTTTCTTCCGCGGCCAGTGGCACGCCTTCGACAGCCAGGAAGAACCAGATCGCGTAAGGAATGGCTGCCCACACGCCGACATAGCCAAACGGCAGGAAGCTGCTCGCGCCCTTGGCCTCGGTGACCGGGATGTCCAGCAGGTTGGCGACGTTGAAGTGCGGCACCATCGACACCAGGAAAACGGCCAGTGCCAGGGCGGCAACGGCGGTGATGACGAACATCAGTTTCAGCGCTTCGCCGACACCGAATATGTGGATGCCGATAAAGATGATGTAGAAGGCCAGGTAGATCATCCAGCCACCGATGCCGAACAACGACTCGCAGTAGGCACCGATAAACACGGCAATCGCTGCCGGGGCGATGGCGTATTCGATCAGGATCGCCGTCCCGGTCAGAAATCCGCCCCAGGGGCCGAAAGCGCTCCGGGCAAAACCGTAGCCGCCACCCGCGGTGGGAATCATGGAGGACAATTCAGCAAGGGAAAAACACATGCACAAGTACATGGTCGCCATCAGCAGTGTGGCAAGAAACATCCCGCCCCAGCCACCTTGGGCCAGGCCGAAGTTCCACCCCGCGTAGTCGCCGGAGATGACATAAGCCACCCCCAGGCCCACCAGCAGGACCCAGCCTGCTGCACCTTTTTTCAATTCACGTTGCTGGAAATAATCGGAGCCGACTTTTTCGAAGTCGACAGAGGAGCCGGCCGCCGGAGCGGGCGTAGGTTCGCTGGGCATAAGAGTTCACCTGTTTTTATTGTTTTGGCCGGCCAAGTTGCCGGGTAGTGCGAAGGCTCCCTTACGGGCGCGAGCGTGCTCGCGAATGCGGTTTGTCATTCACCTGAGTGTTGAATGGACGAGCGCTATCGCGAGCAAGTCGAATCGTCGCACCGCCGCTCCCCCGTAGGAGAGGAGGCCTTCTCGTGGCAGACGTTTAGAAGAAGCCCAGCGGATTGATGTCGTAGCTCACCAGCAGGTTTTTGGTCTGCTGATA
>NZ_JBYVMF010000023.1:0-105931 GCF_058145095.1 Pseudomonas sp. MDV22-iso1 | reverse complement strand
CTTCGGCCGTGGAGCGTGGGAATTCGGCAATGGGTTGGCCATTCACTGGCGAAGTGTTGGTGAAGTACTGACCTTTAACAGGCGCGACGAACTCGCCGCCGATGTAGTTACCGTATTTGCTTTTAAACGAAACGATAGCGCCTTCAGTACCGGGGTGAGCGTAACGCATAGTGATTTCTCCTTGGCTTTTGTGCTTATAAGGGAGAGCGCATGTGCGCTTGTTATAAGCGTAGAGCAAAGGTCGGGCCACTGCCTTTGAGGTCAGTCAAATCAAGGGATTACCGGGTTTCAGTCGGACGGGCGGGCGGCGTCTGTGACGGTATCGGTACAGCCCGTGTGACAGTTTGTACCGGTTGTGGCGCAGTGTGTGACCAGGCAGTCTTGCGAGCATTGCAATACTCGCCGGGCTGGAGGATGCTCGGCCACACGTTGTCTGTAGCAGTTGCCGAAGGCTGCGTTCGAGTGCGAAGCGATTGCCTCGGTTTGGCATGTAAATATCGAATACGGTTTTACGACTGCTCCGCAGCCGAATGCAGCCACGGCAGCTGCTACACGGGGCGAACCAGACCCGGCAGGGAGAAGAACAACAAAATGCACGACAACCATTTAAGTCGCCATGCCCAGCAAGTCTTGACCGTGACCCAGGGGAAATCCCGTCTGCGCGGTCCTGGCAGTGACCCGTCCATCGCCCGTTCCTGGCTGCGTTGTCTTGAGGATTATCACCTCGACCCGGCCTTGACGATTGCGCCGACCGTGCTGGAACACGGCCGCGTCCTGGAAAGCCGCGAACGTTTGCAGCAAGTGCTGCAAATTGCCGGCACTGAAATGACCAGTCTCCATCAGCAACTTTCCGGCGCCGGACATGCGGTGCTGCTGACCGACGCTCGCGGCGTCATCCTCAATTGCGTCACGGCCCCCACCGAGCGGAAGATTTTCGAACGCGCCGGCCTGTGGCTGGGCGCCGACTGGAGCGAAGCCTGCGAAGGCACCAATGGTATCGGCACCTGCCTGGTGGAGCGGCAGTCACTGACCATTCACCAGGACGAACACTTTCGTGGTCGCCACACCGGTTTGACCTGTTCGGCCAGCCCGGTCTTCGATCCGCATGGCGAACTGCTGGCCGTGCTGGACGTATCTTCCGCGCGTCACGACGTCTCGCGCCAGAGCCAGTTCCATACCATGGCCCTGGTCAATCTTTCGGCGAAAATGATCGAAAGCTGCTATTTCCTGCGCTACTTCGACAACCAATGGTTGCTGCGTTTTCACCTGCAGGCCGAATCCGTCGGGCTGTTCAGCGAAGGGTTGCTGGCGTTCGACGGGGAAGGGCGGATCAGCGCCGTCAACCAAAGTGCCTTGAATCTGTTGGGGCATGTACGTGGCGGACTGCTGGGCAAGCCGGTCGAGGCGTTTTTCGACTGCTCGCTAGATGAACTTCTCGGCCGCGCCAGCATCAACGCCAGTGCGAGTTGGCCGTTGCGCACGCGTGACGGGCGGCACCTGTTCGCGTTGCTGCGCGGACAACCCCGCAGCATTCCGGTGCCTGTGGTACAGCGTCCGATCATTGCCGACCGTCCACGTTTGTCTGGCATTTGTCTTGGCGATGCATCGCTGCAGGAAGACTTCCGAAAATCCTTGCGAGTCTTCGAGCGGGACGTGCCGCTGTTGATCAATGGCGAAACCGGCTCCGGCAAGGAAGCGTTCGCCAAGGCCGTGCACAACGCCAGTCAGCGGGCTGAAAAAGCGTTCGTGGCCCTCAACTGCGCGGCCATTCCGGAAAGCCTTATCGAGAGTGAATTGTTCGGTTACCGCGGCGGCAGCTTCACGGGCGCACGCAAGGAAGGCATGCGCGGCAAGTTGCAGCAGGCCGATGGCGGCACGCTGTTCCTCGATGAAATCGGCGACATGCCGCTGGCCATGCAAACGCGGCTGTTACGAGTGCTGGAAGACCGGCAGGTGGTGCCGATCGGTGGTGAGCCGGAGTCAGTTAACGTGCGGATCATCAGCGCCACTCACCGCAATTTGATGGAGCGGGTGCAGGACGGCAGTTTCCGTGAGGATTTGTATTACCGGCTCAATGGGCTGGAGGTCGCATTGCCGGCGTTGCGCGAGCGAACCGATAAATCAGAATTACTCGACTTTTTGCTGGCGGAAGAAACTGGCGGGGAAACGGTGGTCATCGACGGACTGGCGCGACAGGCGCTGCTGGATTTCGCCTGGCCCGGTAACGTTCGGCAGTTACGTAACGTGCTGCGCACGCTGGCTGCGTTGTGTGACGGCGGACGAATCGGTCTGGACGATTTGCCTGTGATGATTCGGCAGGTTCGCCCGACACCGGTTGTTGCAGACGACGTGGCATCGGACCATCCCCTTGAAGACGCCGAGCGGCTGGCGTTACTCAATGCACTGGAACAGACGAGATGGCATATGACGCATACGGCTGAACAGCTAGGGGTGAGTCGCAATACGCTTTACCGCAAGCTGCGTAAACACGGTATCGCCCGATAAACCGTGGCGCGGCCATCGCCAGCAGGCTAGCTCCCACAAGGTAATGGGCTGGACTCTCGATTTGGAAGCTTACTCAAATCCACTGTGGGAGCCAGCCTGCTGGCGATGGCATCGGTACGGGCGAAACAAAGGTGCGAATTTTCCCACCCTACGCTAACCTGCGGCCATGTTTTACGAGGTCGACTATGCACATTCATATTCTTGGTATCTGCGGCACTTTCATGGGTTCGATGGCGGTTCTGGCCAAAGAGCTGGGCCATCACGTAACGGGTTCCGATGCTAACGTCTATCCGCCGATGAGCACTCAGCTTGAGGCTCAAGGCATTGAGCTGACCCAAGGCTACGACCCATCCCAACTGGATCCGGCACCGGATCTGGTGGTGATTGGCAACGCCATGTCCCGCGGCAACCCGGCCGTAGAATATGTACTGAACAAAGGCCTGCCTTACGTTTCCGGCCCGCAATGGCTGGCGGATCACGTGTTGCAAGGCCGCTGGGTGCTGGCCGTCGCTGGCACTCATGGCAAGACCACCACCAGCAGCATGCTGGCCTGGGTACTGGAGCACGCCGGCATGAGCCCGGGCTTCCTGATCGGTGGTGTCCCGCAAAATTTCTCGGTGTCGGCGCGACTGGGTGACACACCGTTCTTCGTGATTGAAGCGGATGAATACGACAGTGCGTTCTTCGACAAGCGCTCGAAGTTTGTTCACTACCGTCCGCGCACCGCGATCCTGAACAATCTTGAGTTCGATCATGCGGACATCTTCCCGGATCTTCCGGCAATCGAGCGCCAATTCCATCATCTGGTGCGCACCATTCCCAGCGAAGGCCTGGTGATCCATCCGACCACCGAGCCCGCGTTGCAGCGAGTGATCGAAATGGGTTGCTGGGCGCCGGTTCAAACCACCGGTGCGGGTGGTCAGTGGCAGGTCAAGTTGCTCAGCGAAGACGGTTCTGCCTTCGAAGTGATGTTCGAAGGTGTGGTTCAAGGCGTGGTCGAGTGGGACATGACCGGTCAGCACAACGTTGCCAACGCGCTGGCGACGTTAGCTGCGGCGCGGCATGTCGGTGTTGTCCCGTCCATGGGGATTGCTGCATTGAGCGCATTCAAAAGCGTGAAGCGTCGGATGGAGAAAGTTGCCGAAGTCCGTGGCATTACTATTTACGACGACTTCGCTCACCACCCGACTGCGATTGCCACGACGCTCGACGGCCTGCGCAAGCGCATCGGTGACGCTCCGCTGATTGCGATCATTGAACCCCGCTCCAACTCCATGAAGCTTGGCGCGCACCGCGATGGCTTGCCGGAAAGTGTGAACGATGCCGATCAGGTGATCTGGTACGCGCCGGCCAACCTCGGTTGGGATCTGGCGGGCACTGCCGCGCTGTGCACCGTGCCCTCGATCGTCAGCGATACGCTGGAAGGCATCATCGAGCGCGTGAAAAGCCAGGCCCAGCCAGGCACTCACGTGGTGATCATGAGCAATGGCGGCTTCGGCGGCCTGCACGGCAAACTCGCCGAGGCCCTGCAATGAACAACGGTCCGGAACGCATCACGCTGGCAATGACCGGCGCTTCGGGCGCCCAGTATGGTTTGCGCCTGCTGGACTGCCTGGTGCGCGAGGACCGCGAGGTGCACTTCCTCATTTCCAAGGCCGCGCAGCTGGTGATGGCCACTGAAACGGACGTTTTGCTGCCACCCAAAACCCAGATGATGCAGGCCTTCCTCACCGAATACACCGGCGCTGCCGCCGGGCAAATTCGCGTGTACGGCAAGGAAGACTGGATGTCGCCCGTGGCCTCTGGTTCTGGCGCACCGGCGGCGATGGTGGTCGTGCCCTGTTCGACCGGGACCTTGTCGGCAATCGCGACGGGAGCCTGCAACAACTTGATCGAGCGTGCCGCCGACGTGACGTTGAAGGAGCGCCGCCAGTTGATTCTGGTGCCGCGTGAGGCGCCGTATTCGAGCATTCATCTGGAGCACATGCTCAAGTTGTCGAACATGGGCGTGACGATTTTGCCGGCGTCGCCGGGCTTCTACCATCAGCCACAGACCATCGATGACCTGATCGACTTCGTGGTGGCGCGGATCCTCAATCTGCTGAACATTCCCCAGGACATGTTGCCGCGTTGGGGTGAGCACCATTTGACCAGCGATGAATAGACTGCTGATGATTATCCTGGCGTTGCAATTGGCAGGCTGTGCCACGGCGCGCACGCTGGATGCCGCCAAGCCAGGGGCTCCGGTTGTGTACTCGGGGACTCGACTGGATTTGTATGCCATGAACGGCGGTTGCTGTGCGATGGACCGCTTTGGCGCTGAGGCGCCGAGCTATCCGGGTATTGATCTGCCGGCGAGTGCGCTGCTCGATACGCTGTTGTTGCCGTTGTCTGTGTTGACGGTGCTCGGCGTGGGTTTTCAGGCGACTGGCGGATTGTAAGCCGCAGAGCGACTCTTGTGGCGAGGGAGCTTGTCGAATCGTCGCACCGTCCCGCTGGGCCGCGAAGGGGCCCCAAAAAAATGGGGCTGCTGCGCAGTCCAGCGGGAGCAAGCTCCCTCGCCACATGTCTGCGAATTACTTACCTAACTTGCGTAACTCATCCGATTCAACCACCCGCACCCCATCCTGCTCTTCCAATGCCAACCGCCACATTGCGCGGGCCAGCTGACAAGCTTCGATGCCGTGATATTTACCCGGGATCAGTCGAGACAAAGGGCCTGCCACTTTCTCGGCAAAACGCGGTTCCAGACGATCACCCAGCAGCAGTGATGGGCGACAAATGGTCAGTTGCGGCCAGTTTTGCTCACGCAGGGCGTATTCCATCTCGCCTTTAACCCGGTTATAGAAAACCGAGGATCTGCGATCGGCCCCCAGCGCGCTGATCACGATCAGGTGTCGTGCACCCATCTCTCGGGCACGTTTGGCGAAGGCCACCACCATGTCCAGGTCCACTGCGCGGAACGCCTCTTCCGAGCCGGCCTGTTTGATTGTGGTGCCCAGGCAGCAGTAGGCAATGTCTACGCGGCCGTTGAGTTGTGGCAGGAACACGGCCGGGTCGCCGACGGGGTTTTCCAGATGGGGATGTTTGGCCAATGGTCGGCGTGAAGGGGCCAAAACCCGGGTAATCGTGGGTTCGTTAAGCAGGCGGTCAAGCAGGTGTTCACCGGTTAACCCGGTAGCTCCGGCAAGCAGTACGTGCTGAGGCGTCAAGTACATAGTGTTTCTCCCTTGATACTGTTCAGCTTAGTTGCTCTTTGCATCCTTGCTGCTGATAGAGACACTTTGCAGTGCCTTGCGTGCTTGTTGTTTACGCAACAACTGCCAGTGGGACAGGACCGTCTTCGGCGCCCAGATCTGCGGTTCAGAGGCCTCGAAGTTGTCCGCGAGCTCACGCTCGGCCACCGTAGCCTTGGCCAGCTTGAACGCCTGTTCAAGGTCGTCTGTCTGGTTCAGTGCCTGGGCGAACAGGGCGTCACCGAAGTAGGTGAAGTTGGCTTCTTCCGAGCATCCGAACGACACACGGTCGGCGCGGGACGCCGTCATGATCAGGGTGCGTTCATCCTTGAGCATCGGGATGAAACCACCGGAATAGCACGACGAAATGACAATGATCTTGTCGCGGTTTTTCAGCGGGGCCAGCACGGCGGCGAGTTCGTCGGCCGGCAGGTCTGACAGCTCCATGCGCGGCTGGTCGAGCACCAGTTCGTGCTCACTGCTGCCGTGGCTGGTCAGGTAGATGAAGATCAAGTCTTCCGGTCCACTGCGTTCGGCCAGTGTCGCGGCGGCACGGCGCAGGTTTTCCCGGGTGGCCATTGGCCGATCGACGAGATGGTCGCGATGGTTCACCAGGCGAATCTGACCATAAGCACCAAAGCGGCTGCTGAGCATGTTGCTGACATAGTCGGATTCACGCAGGAACACGCTCTGCTTGCCATCACCGCCGAGGGTCAAGGTGTAGAGTTCGATCGCCGGGGTCGAGGCGGGCACGCTGGCCAGCGTTTCTTCGAGCAAGCGGCCCTGGGCCAAAAGACCGAGTTCGAGGCTGTCGGGCAGCAGCTTGCCGTCGGCGTCGCGGACTCGCTGGCCATTGATCCAGGCGCCGCTTTGCACGGTGCCGTCGGTCAATACCAGGGTGCCGCGGCCAGAGTAACTGTCGTTGTCGAACTGGCCAATGTAGAAACTGCCGTCTGGCAGGTTCAGTCGACCTGCGCCGCTAAAGCGCCAGTCGCTGAAGTGGCCGATGTAATGGCTGCCGTCGGCGCCGATCAACTCGCCCTTGCCGTTCAGCGATCCTTCCTTGAATTGCCCAAGCCAGACATCGCCGTCGGCATTTTCGTAGCGACCCTTGCCGTGCAATTGATTGTTTTTGAAGCTGCCGACATAAATGTCGCCGTCTGCACTGTTGAATGTTCCGTTGCCTTCCAGCTGTCCGTCGACGAAATGCCCGGTGAATTGATTGCCGCTGGCGTCGCCGCGCTGACCTTCACCGTTGGGTTTGCCGTGCGCGAACTGACCTTGATACGAACTGCCGTCGTCGAGTTCGAGTCGACCGAGCCCGGAATACAGGTCGGCCTTGAATTCGCCACGGTAGGTCATGCCGTTTTCTTTGAGGGTGCCTTCGCCGTCCCGCCGACCCGCCTTGAACCCGCCGGTGTAGCTGCTGCCGTTGGTGGTCAGCGTGCCCTGGCCGTCGAACAGGCCTTGATTGAATTGCCCGCGATAGACCTCGCCGTTGCTACCGTGCCATTCCCCCTGGCCATGCCATTGCCCTTTGTCGAACTCGCCGGCGTACCAGCTGCTGTTCGGGTAGTCGATGCGACCCTGGCCTTGCAGCAGTCCGTTGACCAGATCGCCGCGATAACGCCCACCGTCCGGGAGACGAGCGTCAGGCGGCAACAGTGATTCACCGTCGCCGCAAGCGGTCAGCATCAGGGTCAAGACGAGGAGGGCAATCGAGCGCATAGCGGGATCCGGGCAATTAGGCGACCGAGTATGCCGCAGCTCTATCACTTATATATAGAGAGGGGGCGCGAAACAGCATGAGCTGCTTCGCATCCGGGATGGTTTACACGAAGCAGAGTGACAGTGGTTCGGCGATGTACGCCGGCTTGTCCGAGCCTTCAATCTCAAGCGTGGCGGTGGCTTTGAGCAGCCATTGGCCGGGTTTCTTCTCGTTGACTTCGCTCAGTTCGACCTTGAGTCTTACTTTGGAGTTGACCTTGACCGGTTGAATGAACCGCACGCTGTCGAGGCCGTAATTGACCACCATCTTCAGGCCTTCAGGCAGGACGAGGATGTCTTCCATCAGTTTGGGGATCAGTGACAGCGACAGGAAGCCGTGGGCGATAGTGCTGCCGAAAGGCGTTTGCGCGGCTTTGACCGGGTCGACGTGGATGAACTGATAATCCCCGGTGGCTTCGGCGAACAGGTTGATGCGCTCCTGATCGATGGTGAGCCATTCGGAACATCCAAGTTCCTTGCCGACATAATCTTTGAGCTCTGCAACGGGAACATAGGGCATTGAGACTCTCCTTGGGTTCATCGGTTTTATAGTTTTTAGGTGGGGGGATTTGACCTCCCGAATTACCACTTTAGATCAACATGGCAATGGGCCAAGGTCAACTGACCATGCTTTTGGCGAATGCCGATCTATAGCGATGACGTGCTTATAATGCTCGGCCCGCTACCGCGGGGACGGGTTCTGCAGGAGATTTAAGGATGTTGTTACGAGGTTTAACCTGGCTGGTGCTGTTCCAATTGCTCGGCACAGCGATCAATCACCTGTTTTTGCCGGTGCTGCCGGGGCCTATCGTCGGCCTGCTGTTGCTGCTGGTGTTTCTGATATTCCGTGGCCAGGTGGGCGAACCTCTGAACCTGGCAGCCAGCAGTCTGCTGCGTTATCTGCCGTTGCTGCTGGTACCGCCGGCCGTGGGCGTGATGGTGTATGCCAAGGACATTGCCGCTGACTTCTGGGCCATCGTTGGCGCCCTGGTGTTGTCGCTCCTGCTGTCCATGGCGTTTGCCGGCGTGCTGATGCAGCGCATGGTCAAGCGTCACGCCCATCCCGAGGACAGCCAATGATTTTCGATTGGCACGGCGCCTGGGCGTCGGTAATTCACCATCCGTTGTTTGGTATCGGGATCACGCTGGGCGCCTATCAGTTGGTGTTGGCGGCGTTCGAGAAAACCCGCTGGATCTTTTTGCAGCCGGTGCTGGTCTCCATGCTGTTGGTGATCGGTGTATTGATAAGTTGTGGTCTGACCTACGCCGAATACCGCAAAAGCACCGAGATTCTCAGCATCCTGCTAGGGCCGGCGACGGTTGCACTGGCCGTTCCGCTTTACCTGAATCTGCGACGGATTCGGCAGTTGTTCTGGCCGATATTTACTACGCTGGTGATAGGCGGTGTCGTCGCCACGGGGATGGGCGTGTTGCTGGGCTGGTGGTTTGGCGCCGAACACATGATCCTGATGACGATGGCGCCGAAGTCGGTGACGTCGCCGATCGCCATGTTGGTGGCTGAGCAGATTGGTGGTGTCGCAGCGTTGGCGGCGGTGTTTGTGCTGATCACCGGGGTGATCGGGGCGATCTTCGGGCCAAGCCTGCTGACCCGACTGGGTGTGCACAGCGCCGAAGCCCGCGGCATGGCCCTGGGCATGACCGCCCACGCGGTCGGCACGGCGGTGGCGATGCAGGAAAGTGAAGAGTGCGGCGCCTTCGCGGCGTTGGCGATGAGTCTGATGGGCGTGGCCACGGCGGTGTTCCTGCCGTTGGCGGTGTCGATGGTGGTGTAAGGAAATGTCTATGAGCTTGCCGCTTTTTCCGCTGAACACAGTGCTGTTTCCCGGCTGCATTCTCGATTTGCAGATCTTCGAGGCGCGCTACCTGGACATGATCGGCCGCTGCATGAAGCAGGGCGGCGGCTTTGGCGTGGTGTGCATCCTCGACGGCGAAGAGGTCGGTCTAGCCCCCGAGGGCTATGCACTGGTGGGCTGTGAAGCACTGATCACTGACTTCAAGCAGCAAGAAAATGGCTTGTTGGGTATTCGCGTGCAGGGCGGAAGGCGTTTCAATGTGTTGCGCACCGAGGTCCAGCGCGATCAGTTGACGATTGCCGAGGTCGAGTGGCTGGAAGACGAGCCAGAACAACCTTTGCAGGATGAGGATGCCGATCTGGTCGCCTTGCTCAAGGCCCTGGCCGAACATCCGATGGTTGAAGCATTGAACATGGGCACCGAAGCCACCGGTCAGCAGTCTCTGGCCAATCAGCTTGCTTATCTGCTGCCGTTCGCCGAAGTGGACAAGATTGATTTGCTGCAACTTGATGATCCGCAGCAGCGGCTGGATGCCATTCAAGCGCTGCTGGATGAGTTGCAAGGCGAGTTGTTTGCCTGAAATCATCATGCATCGTTAATCGCTGTAGCACGTGTAGCAGCTGCCGAGCCTGCGAGGCTGCGTTCGAGGACGCAGTCCTCGCAGTTTTCCCTGGCGGCGGCTTCGCCACCGAACGCAGCCTCGCAAGCTCGGCAGCTACTACAGAATCGCGGCTGGGCTTCAGTAGGCATACCTCAACATCGCGTGGGGCAAATGCCTCAGCGCGAAAAAGCCGAATAGTATCGTCAGGGCCGGCAGTACCAGCCACCAGACCCGGGGTGGCATGGCGTTGAGCGGTTCCTTGCGCTGAATCAGCCAAAGGCTTGCAGCACATACGCACGCCGCGAGCATCGCACCAGCCACCACATCGGTCGGCCAATGCGCGCCCAGATACACCCGAGACAGGGCGATCGACAGCGCGGGCAAGCATCCCAACAGCAACCACGTCAGACGCAGCCGCGGCGGTTGTCCGCGCCCGGCCAGCACAGCCAGGGTCAGGAACAACGCGAAAGCGCCAGAGGCGTGCCCGCTGGGCATGCTGTAGCTCACCAGCGGATCACTCAGCACCTCAGGACGCACCCGGGCGAAAAATTGCTTCGTCGCGGTATTGGCCAGTGCCGTGAAGAGCAGAGTGCTGCCGGCGAATATCGCTTGTCGCCACTGTCGGGTAAGCAGCAACAGTACCGTCAGCAGGGCGCTGAACATCAGCATGTTGCGGAATTCGCCGATCAGCGTGAACGTGACGGCGACCTCATCGAGCATCGGCTTGCGATGTTCCTGGATGAGCGTCATCACCCCCTGATCAAGGGCTGTCAGGTACGGGTAACCGATGAACAGGCCTGCAAGAATCAAACAGCTCATGCCGGCAATCAGCACCGTTGCTTTGCGGTGGCGGCGCATACTGCTAGTGATACTCAGGCCGACCATTGCCGCAATGCTCCCCGCGACGATACCCGCTTCAGGCCAGAACCCTTCCGGCAGTGGCAAGCGAATTGCCGCGCCCGTGGCCCAGCCGGGCAGAAGATAGGCGACGCTCCAGCCCGCAGCGGCCAGCAAGCTGATGGCAAGAAAGCGCGGGAAGGGCATGTCGAACATCCCGGCGACCATTGGCAGCATGGGGCGTAGAGGGCCGATAAAACGTCCGACTAACAGGCTGGCGATACCGTAGCGCTGGAAATAGGTCTCGGCCCCGGCGATCCATTCTGGATGATGACGCAGCCCTGGAAGGCGCCGGATGTTCTGATGGAAATGACGTCCAATGAAGTAGGAAACGATGTCGCCCAGAACGCCGGCCAGGAAACCCAGCAGCAGCGTTTCGCTCAATGACAGTGCTCCACTGCCCGCCAACACCGCGACGGCAAACAGCAGCACCGTGCCAGGCACGATCAGGCCGGCAATCGCCAGGCATTCCACAAACGCCACGATGAACACCGCCGCAGCCAGCCATTGTGGGTTCACCGTCAACCAACCGGTCACGCTATCGAGCCATGGGCCCATACATACAACTCCATTGAATGTTCAATTGATTTCATCTCCTTGTGGGAGCGCGCCTGCTCGCGATGGCGGAGTGTCGGGTGACATCTGCGTCGACTGTCCGTCTGCTATCGCGAGCAGGCTCGCTCCCACAAGTGGGGCGTCCATCGTTCAAGTCAGCAAAAAATAATCCCGCCCTTCGACCTGTCCGCGTCGCAACGGGTTCCGCGTGCAATAGGGCGCGTAGGCGCCATCAACGAAGCGGTACATCAGGTGTTCGTCACGTCCATGGGGGATGCCCAGTCGTGTGGTTTGAATGATGTGGGTGGGAGCAGGGCCGGCATCTTCCACCAGCAATATCTCATGATCGAAGCGTTTGGCATCCCAGACGGGGACTTTCAGCCCGAGTGCCTTGCACAGCAGGGTCTGGCCGGCACACAGCTTTTGCGAGGGGCGAGGGCGTCCCTGGGCGTCGGGGCTGTTGAGCAGCATCTGCGCCAGGCTTGCCGGTCCACTCAGGTCATCAGTCCAGGGATAGGCCGATTTAATCAGTACGGCGTTGCCGGGACCGTGGGCGCTGAAATTCAGGGAGTCGCCACCTCGGGCGTAGTACATATAGATGTGGCCGCCATCCAGAAACAAAGCCTTACGCTTTTCTGTGTAGCCGAGTGAGGCGTGGCTGCCTTTTTCGTCGAAATAATAGGCCTCGGTTTCGATGATTCGGGCACTGAGCCATAGATCACCGACCCGATGACGGATAACTTTGCCGAGTAAATCCCGGGCCAGCGTTTGGGCGTCGCGGTTGAAAAACGCATCTGGAAGCGCCTTGGGCTGCCGCGTAGCGGACGCTCGAAGAGTCAGATTGGTCATGATCAGTAGCGTTTATCAGCGGTGAATGAGTCGTGATGATAACAATTTGAAGCTTAATCACGTCTGAACGTCGGCAAATCGCCTTCCATTTCGACCATCCGCCCGTCACTGCTGTTAGTCAGGAGACACGACAGCTATAATCTGCCGCTTTACTCTTTATCAAACCTTATCTAAGACCTCGCCAAGACCATGACTGAGTCCGTTCTTGACTACATGACCCGCCTGGGTCGCGCTGCTCGCGAAGCGTCCCGCGTCATCGGCCGTGCCAGCACCGCGCAGAAAAACCGCGCCTTGCAAGCTGCCGCCAATGCGCTGGACGCTGCACGCGCCGAGCTGACCGCTGCCAATGAACTGGATCTGGCTGCTGGTCGCGCCAATGGTCTTGAGCCCGCGCTGCTTGAGCGCCTGGCGCTGACGCCGGATCGCATCGACGGCATGATCGTCGGCTTGCGCCAGGTCGCGGCCCTGCCAGACCCGGTGGGTGCCATACGCGACATGAGTTTTCGGCCCTCAGGTATTCAGGTCGGCAAGATGCGCGTACCGCTGGGTGTGATCGGGATCATCTATGAATCCCGCCCCAACGTGACCATCGATGCTGCAAGCCTGTGCCTGAAGTCCGGTAACGCGACCATTCTGCGCGGCGGCTCCGAGGCGATTCATTCCAACCGGGCGATTGCCGCTTGCATCCAGCGCGGTCTGGCCGAGGCAGAACTGCCGGCCGCCGTTGTACAAGTGGTCGAGACCACCGACCGTGCCGCCGTTGGTGCATTGATCACCATGCCGGAATACGTCGACGTCATCGTGCCCCGTGGCGGCCGTGGCCTGATCGAGCGTGTCAGCCGCGATGCCCGTGTACCCGTGATCAAGCATCTGGACGGCATCTGCCACGTTTATGTCAGTGCTCATGCCGATCTGCCGAAAGCCCAGCGCATCGCTTTCAATGCCAAGACCTACCGTTATGGCATTTGCGGCGCGATGGAAACGCTGCTGGTGGATCAAGCCGTTGCCGGGGATTTCCTGCCGTCCATGGCTGCACAGTTCCGCGAGAAAGGCGTTGAATTGCGCGGTTGTGAGCGCACCCGGGCGATCATCGATGCGGTAGCGGCGACGGAAGAAGACTGGAATACCGAATACCTGGCGCCGGTTCTGTCGATCCGTGTCGTTGATGGCCTGGACCAGGCGATCGAACACATCAATCAGTACGGCTCCCATCACACCGATTCGATCGTCAGTGAAAACGTCGGCGATACCCGGCGTTTTGTGGCGGAAGTCGATTCGGCGTCGGTGATGATCAACACTCCGACGTGCTTCGCCGATGGCTTCGAATACGGATTGGGTGCCGAGATTGGCATTTCTACTGATAAGCTGCACGCCCGTGGCCCGGTGGGTCTCGAAGGTCTGACCTGCGAGAAGTACATCGTGGTCGGTGATGGCCAGTTGCGCGGCCAGGCGTCTGTTTGACTTGGGCGACCTCGGTCTGACAACGCCGGTCCCTGCCCGCGAGCCCGCCCCGCGACGCATTGGCATGCTGGGTGGGACGTTCGACCCGGTGCACATCGGCCATTTGCGCGGTGCACTGGAAGTCGCCGAATCGCTGGCGCTGGATGAGTTGCGACTGACGCCGAGTGCCCGGCCGCCTCATCGCGGCACGCCGCAAGTGTCGGCAAAAGACCGTCTGGCAATGGTTGAGTGCGCGGTGGCCGGTGTGGCGCCGTTGGTAGTGGATGCCCGCGAATTGCAGCGGGACAAACCGTCCTACACCATCGATACCCTGGAACTGATGCGTGCCGAGCTGGCCGCTGAAGACCAGGTTTTTCTACTTTTGGGCTGGGACGCTTTTTGCGGCCTGCCCACTTGGCACCGCTGGGAAGAGTTGCTCCAGCATTGCCACATCCTGGTGCTGCAACGCCCGGATGCCGACAGCGAACCGCCGGATGCCTTGCGCAACCTGCTGGCAGCGCGCTCGGTGAGCGACCCGCTGGCCCTCAAAGGGCCGAGCGGACAGATTGCATTCGTCTGGCAGACACCGCTTGCGGTATCCGCCACCCAGATCCGTCAACTGCTGGCCAGCGGTAAGTCGGTACGTTTCCTGGTGCCCGACGCGGTCCTGGCCTACATCGATGCGCACGGACTTTACCGTGCGTCGAACTGAATAGGAGTGCCTCAAGGCACGTGCAACAACGTGTATTGAAGCGCCTGAACATACGAGCAAAACGAGTTTTATATGACTGACAAAGACCAAACCAAAGTAAAGCGCAAAGGCACGTTCAAGAGCGCCCCGCTGCCAGTAGAAGTCCAAACCGGGCCGGAGCTGCGTGGCGAAGAACTGGTCAAGGTTGCCGTAGCAGCCCTGGAAGACGTGAAGGGCCAGGACATCCAGGTCATCGATGTTCGTGAAAAGCAGAGCATCACCGACTTCATGATCATCGCGACCGGTACGTCCAACCGCCAGATCGGCGCGATGCTCGACAAAGTCCGCGAAGCCGTCAAAGCCCAAGGCGTCAAGCCACTGGGTGAAGAAGGCAAGGGCGACAGCGATTGGGTCTTGTTGGACATGGATGATGTCATCGTGCACATGATGACTGCCTCTGCCCGTCAGTTCTATGACCTGGAGCGTCTGTGGGCCGGTGCCGAGCAAAGCCGTTCGGCCAGCGCTGCACACCACAGCCCAGAGAACACCCATGAGCATTTCACCAAGCTCAACAAAGACCAGCAATAAGGGTTCGCTGTGCGACTGCGACTGATCGCCGTCGGTTCACGCATGCCCAAATGGGTGGAAGAAGGCTGGCATGAATATGCCAAGCGTCTTCCTTCCGAGCTGGCGCTGGAACTGGTGGAAATACCGCTCAACACCCGTGGCAAAAACGCCGACGTGGCTCGTTTCATCCGCCAGGAAGGCGAAGCCATGCTGGCCAAGGTCGGGCCGAACGAGCGGATTGTCACACTCGAAGTCCACGGCAAGCCCTGGAGCACCGAGCAACTGGCGGTCGAGCTCGATCGCTGGCGGCTGGACTCGCGCACAGTGAATTTCATGGTCGGTGGCCCGGAAGGGCTGGCGCCGGAAGTGTGTGCGCGGGCGGATCAGCGCTGGTCACTCTCGCCGTTGACGTTGCCGCACCCGCTGGTGCGGATCCTGATCGGCGAACAGCTGTATCGTGCCTGGACAGTGCTGTCCGGCCACCCTTACCACAAGTAGTTCTGCCCTCATGCCTCAGCCGATCCGCATCAAGGACCACGAAAAAGACGCCCGTCTGGTGCGTGGCCGCGTCGTGTTCGGGGCTATTGCGGTGGTGGTGCTGATTTGTGTGCTGATCGCGCGGCTGTATTTCCTCCAGGTGATTCAGTACGAGTACCACTCGACCCTTTCGGAAAACAACCGCGTCCATGTGCAGCCGATTCCGCCTCCCCGTGGGCTGATTTTCGACCGCAATGGTGTGGTCATTGCCGACAACCGGCCCAGCTTCAGCCTGAGTATGACCCGTGAGCGCTCTGGCGATTGGCAACAAGTGCTCGACGTGATCGTCCAGGTGCTGGAGCTGACGCCTGAGGATCGGGTGATTTTCGAGAAGCGCATGCGGCAGGGGCGTCGGCCGTTCGAGCCGGTGCCGATCCTGTTCGAGTTGACCGAAGAGCAGATAGCACGAATCGCCGTGAACCAGTTCCGCCTGCCAGGGGTTGAAGTGGTCGCGCAACTGGTCCGTCACTACCCGCAGGGTGCGCACTTTGCGCACTCGGTGGGTTACATGGGGCGGATCAACGAGAAAGAGCTGAAGACTCTGGACCCGGTGAGTTACAGCGGCACCCATCAAATTGGCAAAACCGGCATCGAGCGCTTCTACGAGCCCGAGTTGCACGGTCAGGTGGGCTACGAGGAAGTAGAGACCAACGCTCGAGGCCGCGTGTTGCGTGTGCTCAAGCGTACCGATCCGATTCCCGGCAAGGACATCGTCCTGAGCCTGGACATCAAATTGCAGGAAGCCGCAGAAGCGGCGCTGGGCGGTCGGCGTGGCGCCGTTGTGGCGTTGGACCCGGCGACCGGCGAAGTGCTGGCGATGGTCAGCCAGCCGAGTTTCGATCCGAACCTGTTTGTCACAGGCATCAGCTTCAAGGCGTATGCGGAGCTGCGTGACTCCATTGATCGCCCGCTGTTCAACCGTGTCCTGCGAGGCCTGTACCCGCCTGGCTCGACCATCAAGCCCGCCGTGGCCATTGCAGGCCTTGATTCCGGTGTGGTCACCGCGTCGACCCGAGTCTTCGACCCCGGCTATTACCAGCTGCCCAATTACGATCACAAGTACCGTAACTGGAACCGCAGCGGCGACGGCTTCGTGGACCTCGATACGGCAATCATGCGGTCCAACGACACCTACTTCTATGACCTGGCTCACAAGTTGGGCATCGATCGACTGTCCGCCTACATGGGCAAGTTCGGCATCGGCCAGAAGGTCTCCCTGGACATGTTCGAGGAGTCACCGGGCTTGATGCCGTCCCGTGAATGGAAGCGTGCAACCCGTCGTCAGGCGTGGTTCCCGGGCGAAACACTGATTCTCGGGATCGGTCAGGGCTATATGCAGTCGACACCGCTGCAATTGGCGCAAGCCACGGCGCTGGTCGCCAACAAAGGCATCTGGAACCGCCCGCACCTGGCCAAGACCGTCGAAGGTGAGAGGCCGAAAGATGACAACCCGATGCCGAACATCGTCCTGCGTGACCCGTCCGACTGGAACAAGGTCAACCACGGCATGCAGCAGGTGATGCACGGCGCTCGGGGTACCGCGCGCAAGGCTGCTGCTGGTTCCCAGTACCGAATCGCCGGCAAGAGTGGTACGGCCCAGGTGGTCGCCATCAAGCAGGGTGAGAAGTACGACCGCTCGAAGGTTCAGGAACGTCACCGTGACCACGCCTTGTTCGTGGGCTTTGCGCCGGCCGATAACCCGAAAATCGTCGTGTCGGTGATGGTCGAGAACGGCGAGTCCGGTTCTGGCGTCGCCGCACCCGTGGTACGCCAAGTGATGGATGCCTGGCTTCTGGGTCAGGACGGCCGATTGAAAGCCGAGTACGCCAGCCCTATCAGTGCGGAGGCTACGGCCCGTGATGAATAATTTTGATCGCATGCTCTCCAGTGAGGATGTGATGCGTCGCCGGGCGACGCTGTTGCAACGACTGCACATCGATGGCCCGTTGCTGATCCTGTTGCTGACCCTGGCCGCCGGCAGCCTGTTCGTCCTCTATTCAGCCAGTGGCAAGAGCTGGGATCTGCTGGCCAAACAAGCCACGTCGTTTGGCATCGGCCTGGTGTCCATGGTTGTCATCGCCCAGTTCGAACCGCGTTTCATGGCTCGCTGGGTGCCAGTCGGTTATGTGGTCGGCGTGCTCTTGCTGGTGGTGGTGGACGTCATGGGCCATAACGCCATGGGTGCGACGCGCTGGATCAACATTCCCGGGGTGATTCGCTTCCAGCCCTCGGAATTCATGAAGATCCTGATGCCGGCGACCATCGCCTGGTACCTGTCCAAGCGCACCTTGCCGCCGCAGCTCAAACATGTGGGCGTCAGTCTGTTCCTGATCGGATTGCCCTTCATCCTGATCGTGCGCCAGCCCGACCTGGGCACCTCGCTGCTGATTCTTGCGGGCGGCGCCTTCGTGCTGTTCATGGGCGGACTGCGCTGGCGCTGGATTATCAGTGTGCTGGCCGCTGCAGTGCCTGTGGCCATCGCCATGTGGTTTTTCATCATGCACGACTACCAGAAGCAGCGAATCCTGACGTTTCTCGACCCTGAGAGCGATCCGCTTGGCACTGGCTGGAACATCATTCAGTCGAAAGCGGCCATCGGTTCCGGCGGTGTATTCGGCAAAGGCTGGTTGCTGGGCACCCAGTCCCACCTGGACTTCCTGCCGGAAAGCCACACCGACTTCATCATCGCGGTAATGGGCGAAGAATTCGGCCTGGTGGGCATTTGTGCGCTGCTACTGATTTACCTTTTATTGATCGGTCGCGGGCTGGTAATTACCGCCCAGGCCCAGACATTGTTCGGCAAATTGCTCGCGGGCAGCCTGACCATGACGTTTTTTGTTTACGTTTTCGTCAACATCGGTATGGTCAGTGGCCTGTTGCCGGTTGTAGGGGTGCCGTTGCCGTTCATTAGCTACGGAGGAACTTCGTTGGTGACGCTGCTGTCAGCGTTTGGGGTTTTGATGTCGATCCATACCCATCGTAAGTGGATCGCACAAGTTTGAATAAGGTGAAGATTTCAATGCAAGTAATGCGTGGCTGGGCGACTCGATACGCGCCGTGGGTCGGCCTGGTAAGCATCCTTGGCACAGCGCAAGACGCGCTGGCCGGCGATTACGAAGGCTCACCCCAGGTGGCTGAATTCGTCGGTGAAATGACCCGCGACTACGGTTTCGCTGGTGAGCAGCTGATGGGCGTGTTCCGCGAAGCCGAGCGCAAGCAGTCGATTCTGGACGCGATCTCGAAACCTGCCGAGCGGGTCAAGCAGTGGAACGAGTACCGGCCAATGTTCATCTCCGATGCGCGTATCGCCCGGGGCGTGGATTTCTGGCGTCAGCACGAGGCCGTGCTGGCCCGCGCGGAGCAGGAATATGGCGTGCCGGCGCAGGTCATCGTGTCCATCATCGGGGTTGAGACCTTTTTCGGACGCAATACCGGAAATTTCCGGGTGATCGACGCGTTGTCGACCCTGGGTTTCGACTATCCTCCTCGTGCCGAATTTTTCCGCAAGGAACTGCGTGAGTTCCTGCTGCTGGCCCGTGAAGAGCAGGTCGATCCGTTGACCCTCAAGGGCTCCTACGCCGGCGCAATGGGCCTGCCGCAGTTCATGCCCAGCAGCTTTCGCGCCTATGCAGTGGACTTTGACGGTGACGGCCACATCAATATCTGGAACAACCCGGATGACGCCATCGGCAGCGTCGCCAGTTATTTCAAGCGTCATGGCTGGGTCGCCGGTGAGCCGGTGGTCAGTCGCGCCGATGTTCGTGGCGATCAGGTAGAGGAAGGTTTGACCACTGGCATTGAACCGACTAAAACCGTCGGGGAGTTGCGAGCGTTGGGGTGGTCAAGTCATGATGCGCTGCGCGATGATATGCCGGTCACCGCTTTCCGCCTGGAAGGTGACAACGGCCCTGAATACTGGATGGGCCTGAAGAATTTTTACGCGATCACGCGTTATAACCGCAGCGTGATGTACGCCATGGCCGTACATCAACTGTCTGAACAGCTGGTCCAAGCACGGGGCGTCAAGTAATGCGGGCATTGCCTATGAATAAACCCCTGAAGCTGATGGCATTCGCCGCGTTGGCAGTGCTGGTCGCCAGTTGTTCGACCAGCCGCGCGCCGGCTCAGAAATCCTCATCCACTGCCGTGCGCTCGACGCCGGGGCTGGACATTAACCGTGCTCACAAGGACGGCGCGCCATGGTGGGACGTCGACGTATCGCGCATCCCGGATGCCACGCCAACCCTGCATACCGGCCCCTACAAGGCCAACCCGTACACCGTGCTGGGCAAGACTTACTTCCCGCTGCAAGAGTCCAAGACCTATGTGGCCTCGGGCACGGCGTCCTGGTACGGCACCAAGTTCCATGGGCAGAACACCGCCAACGGCGAAGTGTATGACCTGTACGGCATGAGCGCCGCTCATAAGACCCTGCCACTGCCAAGTTACGTTCGGGTGACCAACCTGGACAATAACAAGTCGGTAGTCCTGCGGGTCAATGATCGTGGCCCCTTCTATTCGGACCGGATCATCGACCTGTCCTACGCGGCTGCCAAGAAGCTCGGCTATGCCGAAACCGGCACGGCGCGTGTCAAGGTCGAAGGTATCGATCCGCAGCAGTGGTGGGCCGCGAAGGGGCGTCCGGCGCCGTTGATGCTTAACGAACCGCAGGTTGCACAGAACAAGGCCCCGGTCATAACCGCGTCGGCCGGTACGGTCGAACAATGGACGCCACCGCCGCAGCAGCACGCAGCGGCCGTAGTGCCCGTGCAGATCGATGCAAAAAAAAACGCTTCTGTACCAGCGTCTGGCCAGTATCTGCAGGTGGGCGCGTTCGCCAACCCGGACGCTGCAGAACTCCTGAGATCGAAGCTGAGCGGAATGGTGAGCGCTCCGGTGTTCATCAGTTCGATCGTGCGCAATCAACAGACACTGCATCGGGTTCGCCTGGGGCCAATCGGCTCACAGGGTGAAATCCAGCAAGTGCAGAACAGCGTGCGGCTGGCCAATCTCGGTTCGCCGAGCCTGGTCACTGCCGAGTAGTACGCAGTACTTGAATGACGGTTCACTTGCTATTTGGGGGGTGGACCTGGTTGTTGGCTCGTTGAAGAACAAAAGCCCGGCAAGGGCTCTGAGTGAACAACTGAACACGCGACGACCCGTTAGAAGGTTGTCTGATTAGATTTGCCTCTGGGCAGTACCATTAGCGATTTCGAGAGACGGATGAACATCACCACCTTTGCCAAACGACTGTGCCTGCTAGTACCGCTGCTCATCTCGCCTGCCGCGTTCGCGGTTGAGATGATGCCTTCGCCACCCCAACTGGCCGCTAAATCCTATGTGCTCATGGACGCCAGCAGCGGTAACGTGCTGGTAGAGAACAACGGTGACCAGCGTCTGCCTCCGGCCAGCCTGACCAAGCTGATGACCGCCTACATCGCGACCCTGGAAATCCGTCGTGGCCAGATCGGCGAAAACGATCCGGTAACGGTCAGCGAAAACGCCTGGCGTACCGGTGGTTCGCGGATGTTCATCAAGGTTGGCTCGCAGGTGACTGTCAGCGACCTGCTGCACGGCATCATCATTCAGTCGGGTAACGACGCCAGTGTTGCGCTCTCCGAGCACATCGCGGGCAGCGAAGACGCATTCGCCGACATGATGAACAAAACCGCCACCGATCTGGGCCTGACCAACTCCCACTTCATGAACCCGACCGGCCTGCCGAACCCGGAGCATTACTCGTCGGCTCATGACATGGCCGTGCTGGCTCGCGCGATCATCCACGAAGACCCGGCTCATTACGCGATCTACTCGCAGAAAGAGTTCTTCTGGAACGGCATCAAGCAACCGAACCGCAACCTGTTGTTGTGGCGCGACAAGACCGTCGACGGCCTGAAAACCGGTCACACCGATGAAGCCGGCTATTGCATGGTGTCCTCGGCTGTCCGTGATGGCATGCGCCTGATCGCGGTAGTGTTCGGCACCAACAGCGACGTGGCCCGTGCTTCCGAAACCCAGAAGCTGCTGACTTATGGCTTCCGTTTCTTCGAAACACAGACCTTCTATCAGAAAGGCGCCGAGCTGGCTCAGGCTCCTGTCTGGAAAGGCACCACCAATCAAGTCAAGGCCGGCCTGGCTGAAGACCTGACCATGACCCTGCCAAAAGGCCAGCTGAAAAAGCTCGTCGCCAGCATGACCATGAACCCACAGCTGATTGCGCCAATCGCCAAGGGCGACGTGATCGGTAAAGTCGAAGTGAAACTGGACGAAAAGGTTGTGCACAGCGCAGACCTGATCGCTCTGGACGCGGTCGACGAGGGTGGTATCTTCCGTCGCATGTGGGATAGCATCCGTCTATTCTTCTACGGCTTGTTCAACTGATTTAGTGTGGACCTGCATGGCCTCGTTCCAATAAGGAGCGGGGCCATGTTCGTTGCCACGGCTTACGCTCACGAGGCCGTTACGCCATGACCGATACCGAAGTAAAGGCGCCAAAGATCGAATTTCCCTGCGCGGATTACCCGATTAAAGTAATCGGCGACACCGGCGTGGGTTTCAAGGACAAGATCATCGCGATCCTTGAGAAACACGCGACCGTTGACCTCAAGACGTTTGCTGAACGCCAGAGCACCAACGGCAAGTACACGACCATCCAGCTGCACATCATCGCCACCGGTCAAGAACAGCTGTACGACATCAACAGCGAGTTGCGGGCTACCGGTTTCGTGCACATGGTGCTGTGATGTCTGGCACGCTGGGCTTTCGCGAGCTCGGCCAGATGGCTTACGAGCCGGTCTGGCATGCCATGCAACGCTTCACCAACGAACGCGGCACCGATGCCGCCGACGAAATCTGGCTGGTCGAGCACCCGCCGGTGTTTACCCAGGGTCAGGCCGGTAAAGCCGAACACTTGTTGCTTCCGGGTGATATTCCGGTGGTGCAGGTTGATCGCGGCGGACAGGTGACCTACCACGGTCCCGGTCAACTGGTAGCCTACCTGTTGCTTGATGTTCGCAAGCTCGGTTTCGGTGTGCGTGACCTGGTCACCCGCATGGAGCACTGCCTGATTGAGCTGCTGGCCAGCTATGGCGTCACGGCAGCGGCCAAGCCGGATGCACCGGGTGTCTACGTCAACGGGGCGAAAATAGCGTCCCTGGGGCTGCGTATTCGCCACGGGTGTTCCTTTCATGGCCTGGCCCTGAATGTGGACATGAACCTGGAACCGTTTCGACGGATTAATCCCTGCGGCTACGCCGGGCTGGCGATGACCCAGCTGAGCGATCACGCAGGATCGATTGAATTTGCCGAGGTAAGTGCCCGGCTGCGCGCGCAGCTCGTCAAACACCTCGACTATGCTGAGCAGACGACCCTAACGGGCGGAATCGACTGATATGACTACTGATGCAGTGCAAACCATGATCCCGACGCTGGATGTCACCGAGCGCCCGGCCCCGCGTGCCAAGGTTGAAGCCGGCGTTAAGCTGCGCGGCGCCGAGAAGGTTGCACGCATCCCGGTAAAGATCATTCCGACGACCGAACTGCCGAAGAAACCTGACTGGATTCGCGTGCGCATCCCGGTATCTCCGGAAGTCGACCGTATCAAGGCCCTGCTGCGCAAACACAAGCTGCACAGCGTGTGCGAAGAAGCGTCCTGCCCGAACCTGGGCGAGTGCTTCTCCGGCGGCACTGCGACGTTCATGATCATGGGTGACATCTGCACCCGTCGCTGCCCGTTCTGCGACGTGGGCCACGGTCGTCCGAAGCCATTGGACGTCAACGAGCCGGAAAGCCTGGCCATCGCGATTGCCGACCTGAAGCTGAAGTATGTGGTGATCACCTCTGTGGACCGCGACGATCTGCGTGACGGCGGTGCCCAGCACTTTGCCGACTGCATCCGCGAGATTCGCAAACTGTCGCCAAACGTACAGCTTGAAACACTGGTTCCCGATTACCGTGGTCGCATGGACGTTGCGCTGGAAATCACCGCTGCCGAGCCACCGGATGTGTTCAACCACAACCTGGAAACCGTACCGCGCCTGTACAAGGCCGCGCGCCCGGGTTCGGACTACCAGTGGTCGCTGACCCTGCTGCAACGCTTCAAGCAGATGATGCCGCACATTCCGACCAAGTCCGGCTTGATGCTGGGTCTGGGCGAGACCGACGACGAAGTCATCGAAGTCATGAAGCGCATGCGTGAGCACGACATCGACATGCTGACCCTGGGCCAATACCTGCAACCGTCCCGCAGCCACTTGCCGGTCGAGCGCTTCGTGCACCCGGACACCTTCGCCTGGTTCGCCGAGGAAGGTTACAAGATGGGCTTCAAGAACGTCGCTTCCGGCCCGCTGGTGCGTTCTTCGTACCATGCCGACGAGCAGGCGAAACTGGTTAAGGCCGAGTTGATAGCCGCCTTGTAATTTGCCGGTGCAAGAAATAAAACGCCCGCATGGCTTATCCGGCCTTGCGGGCTTTTTTTGCCTGTCTCACAGTGGCCGCTGCCTTTTCCCGCAACCCTCGGGGCAATCGAACCTCTTCTGTTTGTCCCCGTTCCTGACTACTGTGTGTTTGATGTGTTCACGCAGGGAGATTCAAGGATGACCGCTAGACCGCACCACACTCTCTTTCCTCACACGCCTGTCCCGGCGCTGCCAGCGCAAGGGTTGATTGGCGTTATTGCACCCGCCGGCCCTGCGAGGCTGGATACGGATAAAGCCATCGGCTGGATGCGCGCTCGCGGTTATTCGCTGCGGGTGTTTGCAGGGGTGTATGAAAAGGATGGCTACCTGGCTGGCACCGACGATGTGCGGCTCAATGATTTGCATGCGGCGTTCGCTGACAGCGAAGTCGATGCCATCGTTTGTCTTCGTGGTGGATACGGTACGCCACGCTTACTCGACCGGATTGATTTCGAGTTGCTACGCAATAACGCCAAGCCATTCATAGGCTATAGCGATATCACCGCCCTGCATTTGGCGATCAGTCGGTACGCCGGGTTTGTGACGTTTCATGGACCGCTGCTGAATGCCGATTTGTTGGGGGACAAGCAAAAGCCGACCGAGTCTTCGTTTTTCAACATGCTCAGAGGGCAGGTAAAGGCTGGCAGCGTGCTCGCGCACCCGGTGGCTAACCCATTGACAACCATTGAGCCGGGCATCGCCCACGGGCGTTTGCTGGGGGGCAATCTGTCGATGATTGCCGCGACCATGGGCACGCCTTACGAGATTGATGCCGAAGGCGTCATCCTGTTCATCGAGGACATCAATGAGCCGCTTTATCGCATCGACCGACTGCTCACCCACCTGCGCCTTGCGGGCACGCTGGGCAAGCTTCGAGGGGTTCTGGTGGGGGATGTGGCGGGTGTGGACGCCGATGCGCTGGCACGCTTGCTCAAGCAGACCTTTGAACCGTTGCGGATTCCGGTATTGGCCGGGTGGCGCAGCGGGCATTGCGATCCGAACCTGACGTTGCCAATGGGGGCTCTGGTGAGGCTCGATGCGGGGAACAAGGAACTGGTGTTGGAGCAGGATGTGGTTGTCAAACGGTAGGTTTTTTCGCCTGACAGTCAGTCATCGCGGGCAAGCCTTGATCCCACAATAATCTGAAGTGAACACACTGTTTGTGGTTCGCGTAGATCCATTGTGGGGGCAAGGCTTGCCCGCGATGCTTTTAACGGTTGCGAAGCCCTTCCAGCAACTTGTGCGTCGGATACCCATCCGCCGGCCAGCCAAATGACTGTTGCGCACTGCGAATCGCCTTGCGGGTGTTGGCACCGATAATCCCGTCAGCCGTGCCCGCATCATAGTTCTGCGCGCTCAACAGGCTTTGCAATTCGATCCGCTCAGTGCGGCTCAATGGCAAATCGTCTTTCGGCCAAGTCCCGCTGATCAGGCCCCCACCGCTGAAGCGTTCCGACAACAAGCTCACCGCCAATGCGTAGGACGACGAATTGTTGTACTTGAGGATCGCGCGGAAGTTGTCGAGCACCAGGAACGCCGGGCCACGATAACCTGCCGGCAGCAGCAGGGCGGCAGACAGGTGTTCAGAGCCGGCTGGCGCCTGAGCACCACCAGGTAAAGTCACACCCAGCTGCAGCCATTCGGCGACACTCTTGCGAATCGTGCCATCGGCCAGAACGTAGTCGAAGCCGCTCGCCAGCTGCACTTCAAAACCCCACGGCTGGCCTTTCTGCCAGCCGGAGCTTTGCAAGTAATGTGCGGTCGATGCCAGGGCGTCGGCGGGGCTGCCCCAGATGTCGCGGCGACCATCGCCATCGAAGTCGACGGCGTGGGTGTTGTAGGTCGTCGGGATGAACTGGGTCTGACCCATGGCGCCGGCCCACGAGCCGAGCATCTTGTCTGGCTCGATATCGCCCTGTTGCAGGATCTGCAGCGCAGCAATCAATTGTGCGTGAGCAAAACCTGGACGGCGCCCCTCATAGGCCAGCGTCGCCAGGGAATTGATCACTGACTTGCTGCCCTGGAATTGCCCGAAGTTACTCTCCATGCCCCACACCGCGACCAGTGCCTGGCGATCGACACCGTAACGCTGTTCGATGCTTTGCAAGATGTCGGCGTATTGGCCAACCAGGGCCTGGCCTCTACGTACGCGCAATGGCGACAGGGCGCCATCGAGGTATTCCCATACGGGGCGGGAGAATTCGGGCTGGCTGCGATCGGCGCGGATGATGCTTGGGTCCAGGCTGACATTGGCGAACGCGCGGTCGAAAAGATCGGCGCGGATGCCGGCAGCCAGTGCGTCCTTGCGGAAACCTGCTTGCCATTCGGCAAAGGTCTGCGTCGGCTGAATATCAAGGTTTTCGCCGGTCGGCACAACGGGAGGAATCACCGCTGGGGCTGTCGCTACGGGACGGGTTTGAAGCGGTTCGGCGTCGGCGGCGGTCGGTTTTTCCGCGCAGGCGACAAGCAGTACGAGGCTGGAGGCAGCAATCAATTGGCGTAGGTGCCAACGACGGGAAAGACTAGGGGGCATGCACAGGTCCAGGGAATACGAATCAGGTGCAGACCTTAACATGTTGAGCGCGCGCTTGCCTTTCAGGCCGCCAGAAAGTAAGAAGCCTCCCAGCTATTAGACTGGAAGGCTTCGCGGCGGTAGCTGCCTTTGCCCTTGCCGGCGCGTTCCTGACGGCTGCGGAACAGTGGCTGGGCGATGATGGATTTGGCCTTGTTCGGGCCATTTTTTGATGGCTTTTTGCTCATGATGGTTCTCGCAATTGAGTGAGTTTTGCGGGGCGAATCATCGGCCGAAGCCGGTTCAGTGTCTATAGTGCAAATGGATGTGTTTTGTGTAGGAAGAAACGTCAAAAGATCGCAGCCTGCGGCCCCTCCTACAGGAGATTGCATACCCTGTAGGAGGGGCCGCAGACTGCGATCTTTTGATCTTATTCAGCAGGCAATGTGAGCCGCTGACCCGCCATCAACAAAGACAACCGACTCAAACTCATCCAGGGCGAACCAGCGGCCTGGCCTTTGATCTGCGCATCGATGCGTTGCGCTTCCAGCAACAGCTGCGCCCAGCGTTGCGCCGAGTAACGTTGCAGGGCTTTGCTCATCAGTGGCTTGCGCTTGTCCCAGACGGGCGGTCGGGCGGAGCTGAACGCCTTGTCCAAAGGCACGCCCTGACTGTATTGCAGCGACAGGTTGGCCAGCAAACGCAACTCTCGAGCCAAGGCCCAGAGAATCACCGGTGGTTCGACGCCTTCGCCTCGAAGACCTTCGAGCATGCGCAGGGCGTGGGCGGCTTCGCCATTTAGAATCGCATCAGTCAGGCCGAATACGTCAAAACGCGCACTGTCAGCCACCGCGGCCTGAACGGTTTCAACAGTGATCTGGCCACCTTCGGCCATCAGCTTGAGTTTCTCGATTTCCTGCGCCGCGGCCAACAGGTTGCCCTCGACCCGTGCAGCAATCAGCTCAACGGCGTCCTGGCTGGCAGACAGCCCGGCCTGGGACAACCGTTGACGTATCCAGCTTGGTAGCTGATTGGCATCCACTGGCCAGATCTGCACGAACTGGGTCTGCTGACCTTCGACCAGCGCCTTGCCCCACTTGGTTTTCTGAGCACTGCCATCGAGCTTCGGCAAGCTGATCAGCAATACCGTGTCTTCAGCCGGTCGTGAGCAGTATTCGATAAAGGCGGCAGCCCCTTTGTCGCCAGGCTTGCCGGAGGGCAGGCGCAGCTCCAGCAAACGCTTTTCAGCGAACAGCGACATGCTCGCGCCTGCTTGCAGTAGCGTCCCCCAGTCGAAACTGGCGTCGGCGGCAAACACTTGTCGTTCGTCGAAGCCTTGCTGGCGGGCAGCGGCACGGATGGCGTCGGCGGCTTCCTGGCACAACAGCGGGTCATCGCCACTGATGATGTAGACCGGCGCAAGTGCGCCTTGCAGGTGTTTACCGAGTTGGGCGGGGGCGAGTTTCATAGGAAAGGGCGAACGGGGCGCCGGAGCGCCCCGTAAGTCTTACTGCTGAGGCAGTTCGAGAGGCGACTGGCGCGGTGTTTGCGCCTCAGCCTTCTGTGCTGCTTCAATGGCCGCGGCTTCAGCCTTGGCTTTGGCGTCGGCGGTCTGTTGCAGCTGATCCAGCTGAGCCGGCGTGAGCTGTTGCAGACGGACCATCATGCGTTGGACCAGGTCACGGCGCATTTCCACGCGAGCAGTGTCGGCTTCCTGTTCGGATCCCACCAGGTTGTTACCGTCGTGGATGAACACTTTCTGCACTTCGATTTTGTCGTTCAGCAGGTCCACGCCGCCCTGGCCACGGATGTCGTATTTGAGCACCGTGCTCAGCTGATACTCGCCAGTACGGCCGGCACCGGCGTAGCTGAGAATGCGCTGGGTTTCCTGCTCATCGGTCAGCACCAGCTTGTAGGGTGCACCGGTGACGACTTTGACGCCGCTGCCCTCAAGCACCTGACGCAATTGGGTCACGGTTGGGCCGTAAGCGTTACGGGCGCTCAGATCGAGCTCCTTGATCGCCAGTTCAGTGTTGCCAGTGCCGCGCAGCTGGAAACCGCAGGCGCTCAACAGGACTGCCAGGCCCATCACCAGCAAATTGCGTTTGATCATCTTGTTGCTCCCCTTGAAACCAGGTGGGCCGATCATGCGGCCCGAAAGGTTTTACTCGGCGCCAGGCTCACCTGGCGCCTGATCCAATTTAGCTGGCGACGATATTGACCAGTTTCCCGGGCACGACAATCACTTTACGAATGGTCAGGCCGTCGACAAAGCGCAGCACGTTCTCATTCGTACGGGCAGCGGCTTCGACTTCTTCGCGCGTTGCGCTGGCCGGCATTTCGATCTGGCCACGCAGCTTGCCGTTGACCTGGATCACCAGCGTCAGGCTGTCCTGTACCAAAGCGGTCTCGTCCAGCACCGGCCAACCAGCGTCGATCACGGGTTCAGCGTGACCCAGTTGATTCCACAGCTCGTGGCTGATGTGCGGGGTGATCGGAGCCAGCAGCAGCGTCACGGCTTCCAGACCTTCGTGAACCAGAGCGCGATCCTGATCGGTGCCTTGTGCGGCTTTTTCCAGCACGTTCATCAGCGTCATCACCTGGGCGATGGCCGTGTTGAATTTGTGGTTCTGGCCGACGTCGTGGCTGGCTTGCTTGATGGCCAGGTGGATCGAGCGGCGAACGGCTTTCTGTTCGTCGTTCAGGCTGGCAACGTCCAGTTTGCCCGGCAGGCCCTGGGTAACGTGCGCTTGAGCCAGACGCCAGACGCGCTTGAGGAAGCGGTGCGAGCCTTCCACGCCGGAGTCGGACCATTCCGCGCTCATGTCAGGTGGCGAGGCGAACATCATGAACAGGCGGCAGGTGTCTGCGCCGAACTGGTCAATCATCGACTGTGGGTCGACGCCGTTGTTCTTGGACTTGGCCATCTTCTCGGTGCCGCCGATTTCCACCGGCAGACCGTCTGCGATCAGCTTGGCGCTAATCACCTTGGCCTTGCTGTCGCGCTCGAGTTCGACGTCCGCCGGGTTGAACCAGGTGTAAGCACCGTTGGCTTCGCGACGGTAGTAAGTCTCGGCGATCACCATGCCTTGGGTCAGCAGGTTCTTGAACGGCTCGTTGGAGCTCACCAGGCCTTCGTCGCGCATCAGCTTGTGGAAGAAGCGCGCGTAGAGCAGGTGAAGAATCGCGTGTTCGATACCGCCGATGTACTGATCCACTGGCAACCAGTGGTCAGCTGCGGACTTCTCCACCAGGCCGCCTTCATAGTGCGGCGAGGCGTAGCGGGCGTAGTACCACGAGGACTCGACGAAGGTGTCCATGGTGTCGGTTTCACGCTTGGCCGGTGCGCCACATTTCGGGCACTGGCACTCGTAGAACTCGGGCATGCGGGCCAGTGGCGAACCGGCGCCGTCCGGAACGACGTCTTCTGGCAGTACGACCGGCAGTTGGTCTTCCGGGACCGGTACATCACCGCAGGTTTTGCAGTGGATGATCGGAATCGGGCAACCCCAGTAGCGCTGACGGCTGATGCCCCAATCGCGCAGGCGGAACTGGGTGCGCGAGGCGCCGAGTTCTTTCTTGATCAGCGCAACTTCCATGGCGTCGAAAGCGCCTGCGAAGTCGAGGCCGTCGAATTCGCCGGAATTGATCAGCGTGCCGTGCTCGCCGTACGCGTCCTGCCAAGGTGCCGGGTTGGTATCGCCGGAGCTGGTGCGCACCACGGACTTGATCGGCAGGTTGTACTTGGTGGCGAACTCGAAATCGCGTTCGTCGTGAGCCGGAACTGCCATTACTGCGCCATCGCCGTAGTGCATCAGCACATAGTTGGCGACCCACACCGGGAGTTTCTCACCGGTCAGCGGGTGCTCGACGAACAGCGAGGTCGGCAGGCCTTTCTTTTCCTGGGTGGCAACGTCGGCCTCGGCCACACTGCCGCCTTTGCATTCAGCGATAAACGCTTGCAGCTCAGGGTTGTTCTGCGCGGCCAGGGTGGCCAACGGGTGTTCGGCGGCCACGGCCACGTAAGTCGCGCCCATCAGGGTGTCTGGACGGGTGGTGAAGACTTTCAGCGTACCGGCTTCGCCGATGGAATCGACGTTGTACGGGAACTGCACTTCCATGCCGCGGGACTTGCCGATCCAGTTGCGCTGCATGGTCTTGACCTGTTCAGGCCAGCCCGGCAGATCGTCGAGGCTCTCCAGCAGCTCATCCGCATACGCGGTGATCTTGAAGTAGTACATCGGAATTTCGCGCTTTTCGATCAGCGCGCCGGAACGCCAGCCGCGACCGTCGATCACTTGCTCGTTGGCCAGAACGGTCTGGTCGACCGGGTCCCAGTTCACGGTGCCGCTTTTCTTGTAGATCACGCCTTTTTCGAACAGGCGGGTGAACAGCCATTGTTCCCAGCGGTAGTAATCCGGCTTGCAGGTGGTCACTTCACGGGACCAGTCCACCGCCAGGCCCAGGCTGCGCAGCTGGGTTTTCATGTAGGCGATGTTTTCGTAGGTCCACTTGGCGGGCGCTACGTTGTTCTTCATGGCGGCGTTTTCTGCCGGCATGCCGAAGGCGTCCCAACCCATGGGTTGCAGGACGTTCTTGCCTTGCATGCGCTGATAGCGGGAGATCACGTCGCCGATGGTGTAGTTGCGCACATGCCCCATGTGTAGCTTGCCGCTGGGGTAAGGGAACATCGACAGGCAATAGAACGTCTCCTTGCCTGGCTGTTCACTGACTTCAAAGGACTTTTGCTCGTCCCAGAACGACTGGGCGGCGGCTTCGATTTCACGGGGCTGATATTGTTCGTGCATGGCTACTTTTGAACTGAATAGGGGTGGCCTAATCCTCTTCAATGCGACGCTGGACGGTGAGCACGCCAAATCGGCGTTTCGGTGTCCAGACGAGCTGGAAGTGGAGTTACAGGAAGCGCCGTAGCATACATGACCGCGCTCTACCGAGGGAAACCCTGATTGCTGCCGCAGGTCTTGTGAAACACGCTGCGAGGGCCGTTGGTCGCAGCACTCAGCTGGTTTGATCATGGAAGCTAAGCTCTAAATGGGGAGCAAGACTTATCTTCAATGAGGTGAGGGATGGTTGAGTCACAGCGGAAAGTCACAAAACCGGAGCTGTATGAAAGACTGATCGATCGTCTGGGGATGGCTCTGGACGCGGCAAAAACTGCTGACCGGCTGCGCGATGAGCGCCCCCTGGAGTTGGAACTACGTGGCCTGAGTCCTGCAGAGTTTGCATTGGTCAAAGCGTATCTGGACCGTAGTGAACGTGAAACACAGGGATGCTTGTCAGATGCAGTGAAGCAACTCGACGCACCACGTTCGGCCAAGATCATCTGGCTCAAGGACAAGGCACCTGGCAGGGACGCGGTAAAGGTCCGGTCACTGCAATTCAAATAAGGGCACTTGAGACGATGTCCCGACTGCTTTTTCAACTGTAGTTCAACGCACAGTCCTTTCGAATATGTTGTCGCAAGGCGTCAACGCACTTAGGCTTCGGGCATCTTTGGAGATGCTCGATGCCTTTTCGTTATTTTGTGAAACAACTTCTGCTGCCGCCCGGCATTCTTCTGCTGTTGCTGGCGCTTGCCTGGTGGTTCCGCCGCTCTAGACCGCGCTTTGCCGGCGTGTGTTTTGCACTGGGCCTTGGCGGTTTCTGGTTGATGAGCTTGCCGGTCGTTGTGCAATGGAGCGCGAATGCCCTGGAGCGAGTGCCCCCATTGGCGCGCGATGAATGGGCGACGCTTGGGCAGCGAGCGGACGCCATCGTGGTGCTGGGTTCGGGGCGCGAAAGGGGTGATCCGGCTTGGGGCTCGGATCAACCTACGGGCATTGGGCTGGAGCGTGAGCGTTATGCGGCGCGACTTGCCAAGGCCTCGGGGCTGCCGATTCTGACCAGTGGCGGATTGCACTACGGCACACCACCCAGTGAAGCCAAAATGATGGCCGATTCGTTATTGGATGATTTCGGCGTGACTGTGCGTTGGCAGGAAGGGCGTAGCCGCACCACTTGGGAGAACGCGCAGCTGAGTGCGCAGGTTTTATTACCGCAGGGCATCAAGCGCGTGGTGGTCGTGACTCAAGCTGCCCACATGCCGCGATCGGTCTGGAGTTTTGAGAAGGCCGGGTTTGAGGTAGTGCCGGCGCCGGTTGGGTTTCTGGGCGGCGACAATGCCCGACCGTTGGGCGGCTGGATGCCGGAGTTCAAGTCGATCTGGCAGAGCGGCCAGTTGATGAACGAGGCGGTGGGGCAGGTGGGGTATTCGTTGTTTTATCGCTGAAAGGCAAAAGATCGCAGCCTCGTTTCACTCGACAGCTCCTACAGAGCACGCAATCCACTGTAGGAGCTGTCGAGTGAAACGAGGCTGCGATCTTTCAAAGGCACCGCAATCAGACGGTCTTGGCTATCCGGCTCGCAATCAACGCCCAACCAAACAACAGCACGCAGACGATGACCAGTGGCCACGAGCGCCACTGCAAATACGGCGTCAGGTTGTGCATCGGCACCACTTCGCCGTACAGGATGCCGCGTTCGAATTGCGGGATCTGAGCGGTGATCTGGCCAAACGGATTGATCAAGCCAGTCACGCCGTTGTTCGTCGCACGGATCATCCAGCGGCCGGCTTCCAACGCGCGCATCTGCGCCATCTGCAAGTGTTGCAGCGGGCCGATTGACGTGCCGAACCAGGTGTCGTTGCTGATGGTCAGCAGCAGATCGCTGCGCGCCGAAAGGCTGGCGGCGAAGTCCGGGTACACCACTTCGTAACAAATGAACGGGGCAATCTGATAGCCCTTCGCCTGCAACAGAGCCTGATCAGCCGGGCCTCGGGCGAAGTCGGACATCGGCAAGTCGAAGAAAGCGATCAGACCACGCAGCACGTCCTGCAGCGGTACGTATTCGCCAAATGGCACGAGCTTCTGCTTCAGGTACGTACCGTCGCCTTCACCGACCACGGTAATCCCGTTGAAAAAACGTTTCTCGTGCCGGACTTCTTCGCGAATAGGTATGCCGGTAATCAACGCCGAATCACGTTCCGCCGCAAACTTGCCCATCATGGTGAGGTAGCCCTCGGCGGACTCCTTGAGCACCGGGACGGCCGTTTCCGGCCAGATCAGCAGGTCCACGCGCTTGGAGCTGAGGCTCATGTCGCGGTACAGGGCCAGTTGCGCGTTCAACTGCGCAGGGTCCCATTTCATGCTTTGTTCGATGTTGCCCTGAATTGCTGCCACGGTCAGCGGCGCGCCCGAGGGGCTGGTCCAGGCGTGTTCCTTGAGCGCCATGCCCGCCACCCAAGGCCCAATCAGCAGCACTGCGCCAGCAGCAATGAAACCCTTGCGCCCGGTACGAACCAACGGCAACGCGTTGTAGAGGAGCGCGGCGGTGAGTGCCAGAGTGAACGAGATCAGCCACATGCCACCGAGTGGTGCAAGTCCGGACAAGGGGCCGTCCAGCTGGCTGTAACCGGAATAGAGCCATGGGAAACCGGTCAGGAACCAGCCGCGAAAGGCTTCCTGGCCGACCCACAGCGCTGCGAACGCCAGTGCGTCGGCCAGCGGCGCTTCGTTACGCCGCAGCCAGCGCGCCCAGATCCAGGCGGGCAGGGCGAAGAACCAGGCAATGGCCGCCGTGAAAATCAGCATCAGGAAGCCGGCGAGCAGCACAGAAGCACCACCGAAGTGGTGAATGCTGTAGTAGATCCAGCTGGTGCCGGCGCCAAACAGGCCAAAACCGTAACACCAGCCACGACCCAAGGCCTGGCGGGGATTCAGTTCGCGTAACCCGGCATAAAAGAACCCGACCGCCAGCAACGCCAGCGGCCAGATATCAAACGGCGCCAGGGCCAGGGTAGTCAGTGCACCGGCCACCACGGCCAGCAGGTTACCGGGCCAGCCGGGGCGGGTTACGCGGGGCATGTCATTCCTTAACGGGCAATGGGCGTCAGGCGAAGCAGATGAATCCGACGGCTGTCGGCATTCAGGATGCGGAAGCGATAAGGGCCGATCTCAGTGATTTCGTTGCGTTTAGGCAAGTGCCCGAACGCGCTCATCACCAAACCGCCGACGGTGTCGAACTCGTCGTCGGAGAATTCGCTGTCGAAGAACTCGTTGAAGTTCTCGATCGGCGTCAGGGCCTTGATCAGGAAATCACCGCTTGGCAGCGGCTTGATGTAGCTGTCTTCTTCGACGTCGTGCTCGTCTTCGATGTCGCCGACGATCTGTTCCAGCACGTCTTCGATGGTCACCAGACCGGCCACGCCGCCGTATTCGTCAATGACGATGGCCATGTGGTTGTGGTTGGCGCGGAACTCACGCAGCAGCACATTCAGGCGCTTGGACTCTGGCACGAACGTGGCCGGGCGCAGCAGGTCCTTGATGTTGAAGCTGTCGCCGTTCTCCTTGAGGATCAGCGGCAGCAAGTCCTTGGCCAGCAATACGCCCATCACGTCATCGTGGCTTTCGCCGATTACCGGGTAGCGGGAGTGGGCTGAATCGACCACGGCGGGCAGGAACTCGCGAGGGGTCTGGGTCGCCTTGATGCTGATCATCTGCGAGCGCGGAACCATGATGTCCCGTACTTGCAAGTCAGCCACCTGAATGGCGCCTTCGACAATGGCCAGCGCTTCGCTGTCCAGCAACTTGTTTTGGTGTGCATCGCGCAGTAGCTCAAGCAGCTCCTGGCGGTTTTTCGGCTCGTGGGCAAAAGCCTGGGTGAGCTTACCCAGCCATGACTTCTGCCCGTTGCTCGATCGATCTTCGCTCATAGCGATTACTCTGAATCCTTTGTTGTAACGATAGGGGATGTTTCAATTTCGTCGTCCGCGTATGGGTCCGGATGACCCAGTTCGGCAAGCAACGTTCGTTCCAGTGCTTCCATTTCTTCGGCTTCGTCGTCATCTATATGGTCGTAACCGAGTAGATGCAAGCAGCCATGAATCACCAGATGCGCCCAGTGGGCCTTTAGTTCCTTGCCTTGTTCAGCCGCTTCGCGCTCGACCACCGCCACGCAGATCACCAGATCGCCCAGCAGTGGAATGTCGAGGAATTCGTCTGGCACATCGGCCGGAAACGACAGGACGTTGGTGGCGTAATCCTTTTGCCGCCAGGTGTGGTTGAGCTCCCGGGCTTCTTCTTCATCGACCAGGCGAATGGTCACTTCCGAGTCGGCTGTGCGCTGGCGCAGGGCCAGTTCGCACCATTGGCGGAACTCGGCTTCGCTCGGGGCAGACGCTTGGGTAGCCAGTTGCAGATCAAGCTCAAGCATCGCGGCGGCTGTCCTTGGGGGCTTCGTCGGCCACGCGATTTTCGAAGCGCTCGTAGGCTTCGACGATGCGTTGCACCAATGGATGGCGCACTACGTCTTTGGGCTTGAAATGGGTGAAGCTGATGCCCGGAACGTCTTTCAACACTTCGATGACATGGTGCAGCCCGGACTTGGTGCCTTTCGGCAGGTCGACCTGGGTGATGTCACCGGTAATGACCGCCGTCGAGCCGAAACCGATCCGCGTCAGGAACATCTTCATCTGCTCAACGGTGGTGTTCTGGCTTTCATCGAGAATGATGAAGCTGTTGTTCAGGGTCCGGCCGCGCATGTAAGCCAGCGGTGCAACTTCGATCACCTGGCGCTCGATCAGCTTGGCGACGTGTTCGAAGCCGAGCATTTCGTAGAGTGCGTCGTAGAGTGGGCGCAGGTACGGATCGATTTTCTGCGACAGGTCGCCGGGCAGGAAACCGAGCTTTTCGCCCGCTTCAACCGCCGGACGCACCAGCAAAATGCGGCGGATCTGCTCGCGTTCCAGCGCGTCTACCGCGCAGGCAACGGCCAGATAAGTCTTGCCGGTACCGGCCGGGCCGATGCCGAAATTGATGTCGTTACCGAGAATTTCCTTCACGTAGCGCAGCTGATTCAAGCCGCGAGGGCGAATCATGCCTTTCTTGGTGCGCAGGGCAACGGAGGGTTCGGACGGGGAAACGTTGTCCAGCTCTTCGACGGCCGATTCCTGCAGGAACAGGTGAACCATGTCCGGCGACAGCTCGGTACCTTTGGTTTCCCGGTACAGGCGGCGCAGGAGGTTTTCCGCGGAGGTGGTGTGCTTGGGGTCGCCGATCAGTTCGAACTGGTTTCCGCGGTTGCGGATCTCGATGGTCAGGCGCTGTTCGATCAAGCGCAAATGCTCGTCGAATTGCCCGCACAGATTGGCGAAGCGGCGAGCCTCAAAGGGCTCGAGCATGAAACGATGTGGTTCGATGGGTGCGTTCAAGGTCGTATTTAGCCGCCCTGGGGCAATTAAGATGAAATCAAGGATAACGCCAGTGGAGCAGGTGCGAAAGCTCTTAAATAAGCGCCTGATTTTGACGCTTTGACTGTGGCGAGGGGATTTATCCCCGTTGGGCTGCGTAGCAGTCCTGTTTTTTTAGGCTGCCTCGCAACCCAGCGGGGATAAATCCCCTCGCCACAGACGCTAGCTCTTATAGGGCGTTGCGGCTTATTGAATCAACGAGCCCCGCAGCGAGTGCGGCTGCGCGGCATCGATGTGCACGTCGGCGAACTGGCCGATCAAGGTTGGATTGTCGCAGCGGAAGTTGACGATTCGGTTATTCTCGGTCCGGCCTTGCAGCTCGCCAGGGTCTTTTTTCGAGTAATCGGTCACCAGGATCCGCTGGATCGAACCGACCATCTGTCGGCTGATCTCGAAACCTTGCTGGTTCAGGCGATGTTGCAGCGCATTCAGGCGTTCTTTCTTCAGCGCTTCCGGGGTCTCGTCCGCCAGATCAGCGGCCGGGGTGCCCGGACGCTGGCTATAGACAAACGAGTAGGAGAAGTCGAAGCCGACGTCTTCAATCAACTTCATGGTCTGTTCGAAGTCTTTTTCGGTCTCGCCCGGGAAACCGACGATAAAGTCCGAACTGATGCAGATTCCCGGCACGGCCGCGCGCAGTTTGCGCAGCTTGGACTTGTACTCCAGCGCCGTGTGGTTGCGCTTCATCGCCGAGAGAATCCGGTCGGAACCCGATTGCACCGGCAAATGCAGGTGTTTCACCAGTTCCGGGACATCGGCGTGGGCCTGTATCAGGCTGTCGGAGAATTCCAGCGGGTGCGAGGTGGTGTAGCGGATGCGATCGATGCCATCGACAGCGGCGACAACCCGAATCAACTCGGCCAGATCAGCCAGGCGACCATCATGGGTGTTGCCACGGTAGCCGTTGACGTTCTGACCCAGCAGGGTCACTTCGCGCACGCCGTTCTCGGCGAGGTGGATGATCTCGGCAATCACGTCGTCGAACGGGCGGCTGACTTCTTCGCCGCGTGTATAAGGCACGACGCAGAACGTGCAGTACTTGCTGCAGCCTTCCATCACCGACACATAAGCGCTCGGGCCATCAATGCGTGGCTCGGGCAAATGGTCGAATTTTTCAATTTCCGGGAACGAGACATCAACTTGCGGGAGCTTGGTGGCGCGCGCGGCGTCGATCATTTCCGGCAAACGGTGCAGTGTTTGCGGGCCGAACACCACGTCGACGTACGGCGCGCGATCGCGGATGGCGGCGCCTTCCTGACTGGCCACGCAACCGCCGACGGCGATCACCATGTCCGGGTTGGCCAGTTTGAGTTCGCGCCAGCGGCCGAGCTGGGAATACACCCGATCCTGGGCGCGTTCGCGAATGGAGCAGGTGTTCAGCAGGATCACGTCGGCATCTTCAGCGCGAGCGGTGACTTCCAGGGCCTGGTGTTCGCCCAGCAAGTCGACCATGCGCGAGCTGTCGTACTCGTTCATCTGGCAACCGTGGGTTTCGATGTAAAGCTTCTTGGCCATGGACAGAGTCATCACGTGATTCAAAGAACCGCGCATTATAGGGAACATGTTCCAAGGTTCCTACCGCTGTGCGTCCGGCGGCTATGCTATAGTTCGCGCCCTCATTTTTATCCCCCGATGTGTTGCTCGCCCGCCATGACCAAACGTGAAGCTCCAATCTACAAGGTGATTTTTCTTAACCAGGGCCAGGTGTACGAAATGTATGCCAAGCAGATCTATCAAAGTGATCTGTGGGGCTTCCTGGAAGTGGAAGAATTCGTCTTTGGCGAGCGCACGCAAGTGGTCGTCGATCCGAGCGAAGAGAAGCTCAAGGCTCAGTTCGAGGGTGTAGTTCGCAGTTTTGTGCCGATGCACTCGATTGTGCGCATCGATGAAGTGGAACGTCTCGGTACGCCGAAAATCAGCGAAGCCCGCGGCGCGGTCGGCAATGTCATGCCGTTCCCGATGCCGATGCCTGAGAAGTAACAGAAAGCTGACAGAGCTCTCTTCTGGTCACAGAATCCCCTCAACACAATGGTCGAGTCGGGATCAAGGCAGCGGCGAAAACGGCGTACGCCCGTCCGCGCTTTGCAATTCCATCAGGTATTTACGAAAGATCTGCCCGAGCACCTGAGTGGCAACCTCAAGTTCTTCGCGCGGCATTTTCTCGGCCACTTCATCCGCGGTGTCCAGCGCATCTTCTGCGCCATTGACCGCCGCCATCTTCAGCACGATATACGCCTGAACATTATTGGCCGTCACGCCTTCACCGTGGAAGAACATGGTGCCGAGCTTGAATTGCGCCTGGGCATGGCCTTGCAGCGAGGCTTTTTCGAAATAGCTCAGGGCTTGATTGAGGTCGCGCGGCGCATTTTTGCCGTCGTAGTAGAACTCACCCAACTCGTATTGTGCCTGCGCATCCCCTTCATCCGACGCCTTCTGGCAGGCAGCGAGGGCCTGTGCCAGATCTTGCGGCTGAGTATTGAGGGTGCAACGACCCATCGCTGGGATTAACAACGAGTTGCCGCCTGCTTGTACAAGCAAGGGCTGAAGGAGCAACAGGCAGCCCAATGCAAGGGCGCGGCCGGTGCGGTTCATGGGAATCGACTTACCTCTGAAGGGCACGCGGACCCATCGAGGGGATCCAATAAGCGCGCATTATGAAATAAGCAGGGCCAACCTTACAAAGTCTTTACTCGTTTTTCTGCTGCACGGGGAATATATCGCCCACTTTATGGGTGATTCCTGGCAGATGAGTAGGAAAATGGGCACGGATGTAGGTAAAAGCTGACGCTGGCACTCGCCAACGTCAGCGGCACTGCGTTATTTCAATGCAGCGAATGCGCGTTCGGCGGCATCCAGCGTCAGTTTCAACTCGGCTTCGCCATGAGCGATCGAGGTGAAGCCGGCTTCGAATGCACTCGGCGCCAGGTACACACCACCTTCCAGCATCAGATGGAAGAAGCGTCCGAACAGTTTCGCGTCGCTGGCCATCACATCATCGAAGGTCACGATGTCGTCGGCACCGCTGAAGTACAGACCAAACATGCCACCTGCCTGGGTCGTCACGAACGGAATGCCTGCTGCATCGGCGCGCTGTTGCAGACCATCGAGCAGACGGCTGGTGTAGTCAGTCAATTCTGCGTGGAAACCAGGGCGGCTGATCAGGCGCAGGGTGGTCAAACCGGCCGCCATCGCCAGCGGGTTACCCGACAATGTGCCGGCCTGATACACAGGGCCCAGCGGTGCGATGTGCGACATGATTTCACGCTTGCCGCCAAAGCAGCCCACCGGCATGCCGCCGCCGATGATCTTGCCGAAGGTCGTCAGGTCCGGCGTGACACCGTAGTGCGCCTGCGCGCCGCCGAGGGCCACGCGGAAACCGGTCATCACTTCGTCAAAAATCAGCACCACACCGTGCTTGTCGCACAATGTGCGCAGGCCTTCGAGGAAACCGGGGGCCGGAGGCACGCAGTTCATGTTGCCGGCAACCGGCTCGACGATGATGCACGCTACGTCCTGGCCGACGTCGGCGAGCATCGTTTCGACCGCTTCGATGTCGTTGAACGGCAGGGTGAGTGTGTGTTTGGCAAATGCTGCCGGCACACCGGCCGAGCTCGGCACACCTTGGGTCAGCGCACCGGAGCCGGCTTTTACCAGCAAGCTGTCGGAGTGGCCGTGATAGCAGCCTTCAAATTTGATGATGCTGTCGCGACCGGTGAAACCACGGGCGAGGCGAATGGCGCTCATGGTCGCTTCGGTGCCGGAGCTGACCATGCGCACCATTTCCATCGACGGCACGAGCGAGCACACCAGATCAGCCATCTGGGTTTCCATTTCGGTCGGTGCGCCGTAGGAAAGCCCGTGTTCAAGTTGCTTGCGCACGGCGTCCAGCACGTCAGGGTGGCTGTGGCCGAGAATCATCGGGCCCCAGGAACCGACGTAATCCACATAACGCTTGTCGTCTTCGTCAGTGACGTAGGCGCCTTCAGCGTGTTTGAAAAACAGTGGCGTGCCACCCACGCTCTTGAACGCGCGAACAGGCGAATTCACGCCGCCGGGAATGTGTTTCTGGGCGTTGGCAAACAGGGTTTCGGAACGAGACATGATCGGGCTCTCAAAAATCAGGATTTGAACAATTCGTTAAAGGCGCGGGCGCGGCGGGTCACTTGCGCCGTATTCTCGGCACCAAACAGACCGTGAACGACCGCCAGCAGATCGGCCCCGTGGGCAACCAATGGCGCGGCGTTTTCCAGGGTGATACCGCCGATGACGCAGATCGGCAGGTGCAGTTTGCTGCGGGCCTGGTCGAGCAGTTCGAGATCGCACGCCGGCGCGCCGGGTTTGGTACTGGAGTTGAAAAAGCGGCCGAAGGCGACGTAACTGGCGCCTTCCTTGGCCGCTTGTTCGGCAAGATCGAGTTGGGCATGACACGTCGAACCAATGATCGCCGAACGACCCAGCAGGGCGCGGGCCGGGGTCAGTGGGCCGTCGGTCTGTCCCAGGTGGACGCCGACGTTCAGGCGCGCAGCCAATTCGGCATCGTCATTGATGATCAGCCGGGTCTTGTAGCGATCGCACAGGTCGCGCAGGGCTTCGGCCTCACGCAGGCGGCGGGCCTCGTCGCTGCTCTTGTCGCGGTACTGCAGCAGGGTGAGACCGCCTTCCAGCGCCGCCTCCACATACGACAGGAATTTCCCGGCCAGCAACTGGCTGTCGGTAATGGCGTAAAGGCCACGTAATTTCATCGGACAAGCCTCACCGCATTACTAACCAATAGGAAGTTACGAGCAGAAATCCAGCGGTAGACGCCGCGGTACGAACTGCCCTTTACCCAACTGCTCTGCATCGCGCAGGGTGCGCCACGTGTAGTTAAGCGCGGTCTGCACAGCGCTGACGAGGTTTTCACCCAGGGCCAGACGACCGGCCAGTGTGCTCGCCAATGTGCAGCCCGAACCGTGGTAGCTACCGGGCAGGCGCTGGCAGGTAAACGTCTTGCGAAGCCCATCGCGGCTGTACAGACGGTTGTGGATGTCCTGTTCATCGCCGTGACCGCCAGTGATCAACAGGTGTTTAACGAACGGCAGGAGTTTTTCAGCGCACTCGTCCGCGGTGCCTTCCGGCAGTTCGGCGAGGATGCGGGCTTCGGGAAGGTTAGGGGTGGCAATGATTGCCAGCGGCAGCAAGCGCTCGCGCATGGCGTAACCGACTTCATCCTTGCCCAGTCGTCCTCCGCCACCTGCGCGCAGCACCGGGTCACAGACCATCGGCAAATGCGGGTGCGCCTGAAGCAGTTCGACGACGGTGTCGACCATTTCCAGAGAACCGAGCATGCCCAGTTTGACGGCGGCGACTTCGGAATCGTCGAGCACGGCATTGGCCTGGGCCAACACCCATTCGCGGTCGAGGACGCGGAAGTCAGTGACGTTGACCGTGTTTTGCACGGTCAGGGCGGTGACGGCCGGAGCCGCATGACAACCCTGCGCGAGCAAGGCTTCGATATCTGCCTGCAAGCCGGCGCCACCACTGGGGTCGTGGCCGGAGAGACAGAGGACAACGGGGCGAGAGCTGTAGATATTCATGGTGCGCGAGCTTACCACCAGTCGACCCATCAGTCATGAAGGTCCATTTGGCTTCGAATGACACCTGCGTCGAACACCCTCCTGTAGCAGCTGCCTGCGTATCAACACGGTCCTGTAGCAGCTGGCGAAGCCTGCGTCCGGCTGCGAAGCAGTCGTCAAACCTGGCACTGCGGTGCTTCAGGTACATCGTCGATGCCAAATTTACGACTGCTTCGCAGCCGGACGCAGGCTCCGCCAGCTGCTACAGGGTTCGGGGGAGGCAATCTCACCGAGTAATCAGCGCTATTTCAATCTATCGTGCTGAAACGCCCGTACTAGAGCCTTTGTACGAATTTTTACAATGGTGTTCAAAGGCCATCAACGCCATGCTAGAGTGGATCCAAACCAATAACAGGTAATACCGGTTTTACGTCTACTCAAAAGGAATGAGGGGCTTCCTTGGATAACCGGAGCGGCCACGCTGGGGCTTAAATGCGCTATTTGCTGATGTTGCTGCTTTGCTTGCCCCTTTTGGCGAGCGCAGTCGAGTTCGACGAGTCCACCCAAAGCCTGCCATTGGGTCGCGCCTTGCAAGTGTTCGAAGACCCGAGTGGTCAGGCGACCATTGCCGACGTACGTGCGCAAGCGGCGGCCGGGAACTTCAAACCCCACGATAAAGACACCTTGAACGCCGGTTATTCGCGTTCGGTGTTCTGGCTGAAAATCGACCTGCATTACCGTCCGCATGATCCGGCTGCGCAACGGACCTGGTTACTCGAACTGGCCTATCCACCTCTCGATCACCTTGATCTGTACTTGCCCGATGCTGCCGGCACCTACCAGTTGGCCCGACAGACGGGTGACGCATTACCGTTCGACAGTCGCGAAATTCGCCAGAACAACTATTTGTTTGATCTGAACTTCACCCCGGACCAAGTGCAAACCCTGTACCTGCGTCTGCAAAGTGAAGGCTCCATTCAGGCCCCTGTCACGTTGTGGTCGAGCACCGCGTTCCTCGAAGAACAGCCTTTGCGCCTTTATGTACTTGGGCTGATCTATGGCGTATTGCTCGGGATGCTGGTCTACAACCTGTTCATCTATCTCAGCGTGCGCGACACCAGCTACCTCTATTACATTTTCTACATCGCCTCGTTCGGCCTGTATCAGCTGTCGGTGAACGGTGCGGCGGTACAGTACTTCTGGCCGAACAACCCCTGGTGGGCCAACGCTTCGACACCTTTCTTCATTGGATGTGCCGGCCTGTTTGGCAGTCAGTTCGCCCGCAGCTTCCTGCAGACGGCGGTGCACAGTCGCTGGCTCGACCGCTTGCTGTTGGCACTGGTGACCTTTGGGGCGGTGGTGGTCGGGCTCTCATTGATGACCAGTTACGCCCTGGCCCTGCGGTTGGCGACGGCGCTGGCGCTGACCTTCACCGTGGTGATTTTCGCAGCCGGTATTTTCGCCTGGGTCCGCGGACTGCGCGTCGCGCGTTATTTCATCATCGCCTGGTCGGCTTTTTTGCTCGGCGGCATCATCAACACCTTGATGGTGCTGGGTTACCTGCCGAATGTTTTCCTGACCATGTATTCCAGCCAGATCGGTTCGGCCATCGAAGTGGCGCTGCTGTCCCTGGCCCTGGCTGACCGCATCAATTCCATGCGCGAGCAGCAGGCACAGACCCTGTTCGATGCCGGTCAAAAGCTCGAAGTACTGAACCAGCAACTGGCGCACAGCAACCAGCTCAAGGATGAATTCCTCGCCACCCTGACCCATGAACTGCGCACGCCAATGAATGGTGTCATCGGTTCGCTGGAGTTGATGCAGACCGTCGAGATGGATCAGGAGCTGGCGCAGTATCAGCAGACAGCCGCCGGGTCTGCGCGCGACATGATGCGCATGGTCAACGGCATCCTTACCCTGACTGAATTGCAGGCCGGCAAACTGAAGGCCACTGCGTCGTCATTCAGCCTGCGCAGCGTGGTTGAAGCCCTGCGCGTGCAGTTCGAAGGCAACGCGTTGAGCAAGTCTCTGGATTTCAAAGTGGATATCGCAACCGGATTGCCAGACCGGTTGCACGGCGACAGCGCCAAATTGACCCAATGCCTGGAATGCCTGCTGGACAACGCGATCAAATTCACCCGGATTGGCGGGCTGGCACTGCGAGTGACAGGCAAACCTGCAGAGCCGGGTCGATTGGCGCTCTCGTTCGCCGTGATCGATACCGGCATCGGCTTCACCGATTTGGGCGAAGCAACGATGTACCAGCGGTTTTTCCAGCTCGACGGCTCGATGACGCGCGAACACGGCGGTCTGGGTGTGGGGCTGGCGATCTGTCGGCAACTGGTCGAATTGCTCGGTGGACGGCTCACTCATCGTTCCGAACCAGGGCGCGGAAGTCGCTTCCAGCTCGACGTCGAGTTCGAACTGCCGGAAATAGAGCCGCCAATGCAGGACCGTCATTTCCCACGCCTGCGTTTGCCTCGCGATTGCACGGTGTTGGTGGTGGATGACAACAGCATCAACCAGCTGGTGATGCGCGGCATGTTGCTCAAACTCGGGTTCCAGGTGCGTACCGCCGACAATGAAGCTGCAGCGATCGATTACCTGCAGCGTGAAACTTTTGATGCGGTGCTGCTGGATTGTCAGTTACCTGCCTCTGACGGTATCTCTGTCTGCTGCCAGATTCGGGCCTTGCCAGGCTGTGCGCAATTGCCCGTCTTCATGCTGGCGCTGAGCAATGATCGGGAGCGCTGCCCAGCGGGCGATTTGATCGATTATCTGAGCAAGCCGGTGAAATTCGAGGTGTTGCAAGCAGCCCTCTATCGTCGTGTGCTCAGTCCGCAACAAGGCGAAAGCGCCGGCAGTTAGGCGGATATGACACTTTGATCGGCCATGGGGCGGTGCTTAACTAAACCCCTTGGCTGACCCAAAGGAGCCCCGTCATGAACTTGCATCAGTTCGCCGAAACCCACGAAGTCACCAACCAGCCCCCGTCGCTGGACGGTACCAACCTGTACCGCATCGACCTGCCGTTGCAGGAGTGGTCGCGGCGGTTTGGCGCGGGTTGGGCCGAGTCGCGAATCGACGCGTATGGCGCATTGGCCGGCGGGCCGCTGATGGAAGCAGGGTTTCTGGCCAATCAGAACAAACCGGTGTTTGTCAGTCATGACCGTTACGGCCATCGCATCGACCTGGTGGAGTTTCACCCGGTCTATCACGAGTTGATGCGCACAGCAGTCGAACACGGATTGACCTCATTGCCTTGGGCGCATCCTCAGGCCGGTGCCCACGTTGCTCGCGCGTCGATGACCTATCTGCACAGCCAGGCCGAAGCCGGCAGCGGTTGCCCGCTCACCATGACCTTCGCCAGCGTTCCGGCGATGCGTCTGCAGCCGGACCTGGCGGATCAATGGCTGCCTAAAATCCTCGCCACCGAATATGACCCGCGCAACGTCGGCATGGCCCACAAGGCGGGTGTCACCATTGGCATGGCCATGACCGAGAAGCAGGGCGGCACGGATGTTCGGGCGAACACCACCAAGGCTTATCCGGTCGGCGCGAGCGGTCCGGGCCAGGCCTATGAACTGGTGGGGCACAAGTGGTTCTGCTCGGCGCCCATGTGTGATGCATTCCTGACGCTGGCCCAGACCGACAAGGGACTGACTTGCTTTCTGCTGCCACGGCATCGTCCGGACGACACGCGAAACCAGTTCTACATACAGCGCCTGAAGAACAAGCTCGGCAATTGTTCCAACGCGTCCAGCGAAGTGGAGTTTCGGGGAGCGCTGGCCTGGATGGTCGGCGAAGAGGGGCGCGGCGTGCCGACCATTATCGAAATGGTCGCCATGACCCGTTTCGATTGCATGGTCGGTTCCAGCTCGCTGATGCGTCAGGCCCTGACCCAGGCCAGCCATCACTGCGCTCACCGCAGTGTCGGTGGCAAACTGCTCAGCGAGCAGCCCTTGATGCAGAACGTCCTGGCCGACCTGGCCCTGGAAAGCGAAGCGGCCCTGGCCTTGAGTCTGCGCATGGGGCGCGCGCTGGACCATCTGGACGACGGTCATGAAGCGAAATTCGCCCGACTGGTGACCGCGGTGGGCAAGTACTGGATCTGCAAACGCGCGCCGGCGATGATCAACGAAGCGGCCGAATGCATGGGCGGCGCGGGTTATGTCGAGGAAAGCATCCTGCCGCGGCTGTACCGTGAGGCGCCCGTGAATTCGACGTGGGAAGGCTCCGGCAACGTGCAATGCCTCGATGTGCTGCGCGCCTTGTCGAAAGAGCCGGGCGTGCTTGATGTGCTGTTCAGCGAGTTGGGTGACGGTCATGGCGACAAGCGTCTGGCCGCGCACATCAACCAATTGCAGGCGGCGTTCAAGGACACTGGCGACATTCAATACCGTGCGCGGCAGCTCACCGAGGACATTGCGTTGGGGTTGCAGGCCAAGCTGTTGCTGGAGGCCGGCAATGCCGCGGTCAGTGACGCATTCATCGCCAGCCGCCTGGGTTCGGCGGGGCGGGTGTACGGTGCGTTACCGCGGGGTCTGGATGTGGAAGCGATTGTGGCGCGTTCGACTCCGCAAAGGTTCTGACCACCAAAAACCTATTGTAGGAGTGAGCCTGCTCGCGATAGCGGTGTGTCAGTCAACGCAATTGTTGGCTGACACGCCGCTATCGCGAGCAGGCTCACTCCCACAATGGATCTGCGCTGGACTTGGCATTTGTGTTGAGGCCACTGTTCCCGTGAAGCACCGATACAGGCAAGATGAAGCTCTGCAAGTCAGAACACAGGATGCTGATCGTGACCGAAGCTTTTATTGTCGTTCAAACCGCCGAGCAAGCCGTGGACCGGCTTGCGCTCTTGCACAATCGTGCAACCACCGCGCTGAACCAGGCGCTCAAGCGTTACCTCAAGGATCGTGTCGAGCCGGATGCCGAACAGCGTGCGATGTTTCGTTATCCTGAGCTGCGCCTGACCTATCACTGTCAGGGCGAAGTCCCGCAAACCACTCGCGCCTACGCCAAGGTTCAACTGCCAGGGACCTACAGCGTCACCGTGACTCATCCGGCCGCCTTCCGTAAGTACTTGCTGGAACAACTCGTTCCCCTGATGCACGACTTTACCGTGACCGTGGAAGTCGGCGTCAGTCAGCAGAACATTCCTTATCCGTATGTCGTTGAACAGGGCGATGAGCTGGCCGGCTCCGGTGTGACAGCCGCCGTGCTGGCGCGCGTGTTCCCGAGTACCGACCTGTCCGCCGCTACCGACGGCATTGCCGATGGTTTGTACGATTGGGAAAACACCGATCCGTTGCCCCTGGCGCTGTTCGATGCGGCACGGGTGGATTTCTCCCTGCGTCGTCTGGTGCATTACACCGGCAGCGACTGGCGTCATGTGCAGCCGTGGATTCTGCTGACCAACTACCACCGTTATGTCGACCAGTTCATCGTCCATGGCCTGGAACAGTTGCGCAGTGACCCGCGCTTCGTACGTATGGTCCTGCCGGGCAATGTGATCATCGAAAAGAGCATGGACCACGGCGAAGCCTCGGCGATTGCCGCAGGCGTTGTCTGGCATCGTTACCAGATGCCGGCCTATCACCTGATCGCCAGCGATGGCCATGGCGTGACGCTGGTGAACATCGGCGTCGGCCCGTCCAACGCCAAGAACATCACCGATCACCTGGCCGTACTGCGCCCGCATTGCTGGTTGATGATCGGCCACTGCGGCGGCTTGCGTCAGTCCCAGACCATCGGCGACTACGTCCTGGCTCACGCCTATATGCGCCGCGACGGGATTCTTGACCGGGTCGTGCCGCCCAACATCCCGATTCCCGCCCTCGCCGAAGTGCAGATGGCCCTGCAGCAAGCGGCGGCGAACATCACCGGTGAGAAGGGCGACGAGCTGAAAAAGCGTCTGCGCACCGGCACCGTGTTGACCTACGACGACCGTAACTGGGAACTGCGCTGGGCTCAGGAGCGTCCGCTGATCAACCTGTCTCGCGCCGTGGCGGTAGACATGGAAAGCGGCACCATCGCCGCCCAGGGTTATCGTTTGCGGGTGCCCTATGGCACGTTGCTGTGCGTCTCGGACAAACCGCTGCACAGCGAAATCAAGTTGCCGGGATCGGCCAACGCTTTCTACGAGCGCGCGGTCAGTCAGCACTTGAAGATCGGCATCGAGGCGGTGGATTTGTTGCGCACCGAACTCAACTCGCTGCACTCGCGCAAACTGCGCAGCTTCGACGAGCCGCCGTTCCGCTGATTTGCCGATGGTTATTTAACGGTCGGGCTACTAGCATTAGCAGCCCTGACCGTTAGATGTTCATTTCGCCATGCCCCGTCCACCTCGTCCTGTTTCACACCGCCCTGGCGTGAAGCCTGCACCATCCTCCTCAGCCCCTCGCCGGGTTGCCAAAGCGCCGCCTGCCGAGCCGAAACTGATTCTGTTCAACAAACCTTTTGATGTGCTGACGCAATTCAGCGACGCAGAAGGGCGCGCGACGCTCAAGGATTACATCGATGTTCCCGGGATTTATCCGGCAGGACGCCTGGACCGTGACAGTGAAGGCTTGTTGTTGCTGACCAACGACGGACAGCTTCAGGCACGCATCGCCGATCCGAAACACAAACTGGCCAAGACCTACTGGGTGCAAGTGGAAGGCGAGCCGAGCCCCGAGCAGTTGCAGCGTTTGCGCGATGGCGTTGAACTGAACGACGGCATGACCTTGCCCGCCGAGGCACGGCTACTTGAAGAGCCAGAATTGTGGCCTCGCCACCCGCCCGTACGCTTTCGTAAAAGCGTGCCGACGAGTTGGCTGGAGTTGGTCATCCGCGAGGGGCGCAACCGCCAGGTGCGGCGCATGACTGCGGCCGTCGGCTTGCCGACATTGTGGCTGGTGCGGGTCAGGATCGGTAACTGGACGATCGAAGGGCTCGATCAGGGCCAGTGGAAGGAAGTGCCCGCGCGTTTATAAGGCGCCGGATTCAATCAGGCCGATCACGACGCTTTTGATGATGAACGCAGCCACGCCCAGGCCCAGCACGAAGAACAGAATCATCGAGCCGAAGCGTCCGGCCTTGGACTTTTTCGCCAGATCCCAAACGATGAAACCCATGAAAATGATCAGGATGGAGACCAGGCCGGTCATCATCCACTCTTCGAATACTGCAGGATCCATCGAACATCTCCAGCGCGGGCGGGGCTAATAAGGGCGGGGGCGAGTATACGCCAGGGGGATTGGCGGAGCATTGTGTGGCGAGGGGATTTATCCCCGTTGGGTTGCGCAGCGACCCCAGTATTGTCTAACAGCGCTACGCACTGGAACGAAGTGGTGCGGCATTCCGATAAATCCCCTCGCCACAGAAAACACACACACACCAATCAGCTGCGCAGATGAGTCAACGGCAACTCAGTGCTGTTCAACACCTGATTCAACACAAAACTCGACCGCACGCTCGTCACGCCTTCAATCCGCGTCAGATGCCCCAGCAGCAATTTCTGATAGTGGTCCATGTCCGGCACAACGACCTTCAGCTGATAGTCGGCATCCATCCCGGTCACCAGGCTGCATTCAAGCACCTGGGGCAAGGTGCGAATCGCGGCTTCAAAGTTTTCGAACCGCTCAGGCGTGTGGCGATCCATGCCGATCAGCACGTACGCGGTCAGGCTCAGGCCCAGCATCTTGCGATCCAGCAAAGCGACCTGGCGCGAGATGTAGCCGTCGTCTTCCAGTTGCTTGACCCGACGGGAGCAGGGCGAAGGCGACAGGCCGATGCGTTCGGCCAGCTCCTGATTGGAGATGCGCGCGTCACGCTGCAATTCCGCCAAAATGCTCAAGTCGTATCTGTCGAGTTTGCTCATCAGTCAGGCCTTTGTCATAACTATTGCGGCGGATTATCTATCCAGGGTTAAAAATTGCGCAAGTGATGTTTAATTCAGCAATCTTCGCAATCCTCTGCCGGGGTCACGAGCCTATTCTTATCACCAGAATCACTGCTCGGACAAACAGTCCAGTGCGGCTCGCCCAATCAGGCCAGCTGCGGTCGCCACCCCCACAGGGGATGTGCCGGCCCCCGAGCTACACACTGTCCAGAAGACGGCGTGAGGTGAGCCGACGTCAAAAGCGTCGAGCACGGACGAAGTTCTCAAAGGGAGGCCGACGGGTCTCCCTTTTCTTTTGCCCGCTATTTATCGCCAGCCCCTCAATAAATAAGTTGCGTGACTGATAACCTGTCGCAGAACCGGCCTGTGCTTTCCCAGTCTTATGTACAAGCCCTAACCCGCAGTGAGGAAAAGCATGAAGTCGCGCATCTGGCAGTTGGCCGGTGTTGGTTTGCTGTGTATCAGTGTCACTGCGCAATCGCTGGCCGATGACCCGCCAAACCACGGCCCCGATGGCGGGCAACGCGGGGGGGATGGTCGTCAGGGCAACAATCAGGGGCATGGTGGCAACAATAACCAGCAGCGCCCGCAGAACAATCCTCAACAGAATAATCAGCCGCATGGGCAGAACGCTCCGCAGCAGAATCAACCGCGCCCGCAAAACAACGAGATCATTCGTGGCGACAACAGCCGTCAATTCGAACAGAACGGCCAGCATCAGAACGGGCAAAACCGTCCGCAACCCGACTACAACAGCCGGGTTCGATCGCCACCTCCGCCGCCTCAGCTGCCAGCCAATGATCTGCCGATACAGGGCCGGCCCGACAGCGTGCGCCAGACTCAGCAGCCGCAGCGTGGTTACTACCAGGATGTTCCACAGCGCAACAATAACAACCAGCACTGGCAGGCGGGCGGTCCGGGATCACGTCCCGATGACCATCGCTGGCCGGGTCGTCCGGATGGCCACGGCAACGGTTGGGGCCCAGGACCACAGTATCGTCCAGGTCACGTGATCGACCGCTTCCCGGACCGTGATTATCGAGTGCCTTACGGTGGTCGGGATTACTTTTATTCCGGTGGCTACTGGTATCGCCCGCAGGGACCGCGTTATGTGGTGGTGCAGCCACCGCGTGGCATTCGCGTCAGTTACCTGCCCGACTACGCACGGGAAGTGTGGATTGGCGGTTCGTTGCTGTTCCTGGCGGCAGGTTCGTACTACGCCTATCAGGAGGACACTCAGGATTACGTCGTGGTCGAGCCTGCGGGCCAGCCGCTGCCGCAATCGGCCAGCAACAGTTACGACGTGGAAGCGTATCCGGCGAATGGGCAGCCACCAGAAGTGGTTAATCAGGATGGCTACGAGTGTTATCGATTCGCCGTCGAGCAGAGCGGCTTTGATCCCCGGGCCGACACTTATCAGCCAGACCCGTCGGCCGTGCAAGCGTACCGACAGGCCCAGGGCAACTGCCTGAGCAGTCGCGGTTACCGGGTAACGTTCTGAGACCGGGCGGCCTGCACCACTTCCTGCGGGTCGGCGTGCACCAGCACTTCGGCTTTGGGGTAGACGGCATGAATGGCATCGGCGGCCTGGTCGCTGATGCCGTGGGCGACTGACAGGGTCAGGTCCCCCGGCAACTCCAGGTGCAGTTGCACAAACCACTGGTTGCCGGAGACCCGCGTGCGCAAGTCATGCGCACCCAGAACGCCCGGCACGTTGCAGGCCAGTTCGAGCATGTGCTGGCTGACATCCGCCGGCAGCTCTTCGTCCATCAGCACGGTAAAGCTTTGCCGGGCGATCTGAATCGCGCTCCAGAGTATGTAGACGGCGATGCCCAAGCCAAACCAAGCATCCACCTGATGCCAGCCAAATCCTGCCAGTATCAGTGCCACCAGAATGCTGCCGTTGAGCAGCATGTCCGAGCGGTAGTGCAGCGAGTCGGCGTGCACGGCATTGGAGCCGGTCGCCTTGACGACCCGGTGCTGAAGAATCAGTAGCGCCAGGGTCAGCCCCAGAGAGAAGATAATCACTCCGATGCTGATCCAGGGCGCTCCCACCGGCTCCGGATTTTTTAACCGCTCAAACGCCTGCAGGGCGATCAGCACCGCACTGCCGCCAATGAACAGCGCCTGAGCCATGCCCGCCAGTGATTCAGCCTTGCCATGCCCGTAACGGTGATCGTCATCCGCCGGGCGCAGGGCGTAATGCACCGCCAGCAGATTGAGCAACGACGTCACACCGTCGAGTGCCGAGTCGGTGAGGCCGGCGAGCATGCTCACCGAACCACTCAACCACCAGGCAATCGCTTTGGCGACGATCAGCGTGCACGCCACCGCCACCGAGGCTCGGGTCGCCAGCCGCAACAGGCGGGCGTGTTCTGCGCTGGAGATCATGAGTCCGGCGATTCCTTTCAATACAGGTTTTCAGGCGGCAGGTTGCAGACCGAACATGGCCAGTTGCTGGGTGCTGCCCTTGTGCTGGATCAGGCGTGGATCGTCCAGCGGGAAGCTGCGGCCCAGTTCGGTTTCCAGAATAGTCTGCAATTTGCGGTTATCGACCTTGCCGTCAGCGCCGATGGCTTCCTGAAGTTTTTCCGGTGCCACCTGGGCCGTCTTGCCCGGTTCGAAGTAAATCGCGCCGGTGGCGAAGTCGACGGCAAATGCGATCAGCCCGGGAATGACATAGAACAGCAAACCGACGGCATCGAGCACAGCAATGGCCGGGTCGATCTTGCCGTCGATCTGCCCGCGGCGATCGGGGTAGAAGATCGATCCGCACGCGGTGACTTGTGTCAGCAGAGTCGCCACCAAAACACCGCCAATCAGGCGAAAGGGAACACGCATGGGAAACCTCCTTGGGTCATCTGGAAACGAAGCGTCGTCGGTATGAATTAGGACCGTGATAAACGCGATGCAGTTCGCCGTTATACTCGCCGCTCTGTTTTGGAGCCAGCATGATTTCTTTACCGATCGATGATGTTTTACCCGCCCTGCGTGAAGCCCTGGCTACACGCCACGAAGCTGTGCTCGAAGCACCGCCCGGCGCTGGTAAGACGACTCGCGTTCCCTTGGCCTTGCTCAACGAGCCATGGCTGGCCGGGCAGACCATTCTGATGCTTGAACCGCGTCGTCTGGCGGCGCGGGCAGCGGCGGAGCGTCTGGCCAGCGAGCTGGGCGAGAAGGTCGGCGAAACCGTGGGTTATCGTATTCGGCTGGACAGCAAGGTAGGCCCCAACACCCGCATCGAAGTGGTCACCGAAGGCATTCTGACCCGGCGCTTGCAGGACGATCCTGCACTGGAAGGCGTAGGCCTGCTGATCTTCGATGAATTCCACGAACGCAGCCTCGACGCTGACCTGGCATTGGCCCTGAGCCTGAACGGCCGGGAGCTGTTCCGCGATGATCAACCGCTGAAAATCCTGTTGATGTCGGCAACTCTGGAAGGCGAGCGTCTGGCCGGATTGCTCGATGACGCACCGATCCTGCGCAGCGAAGGCCGCATGTACCCGGTGGCGATGCGTTGGGGTCGGCCGTTCCAGCCCGGTGAATTCATCGAGCCGCGGGTGGTGCAGACCATTCTCGAAGCATTGAACGATGAAACCGGCAGTGTGCTGGTGTTCTTGCCGGGGCAGGCGGAAATCCGTCGGGTGCACCAGCAGTTGATCGACGCGCTGGGTGATCACACGCCGGTACTGCTTTGCCCGTTACACGGTGAGCTGGACCTGGCTGCGCAGCGCGCTGCCATTGACCCCGCGCCTGCGGGCAAGCGCAAAGTGGTCCTGGCAACCAACATCGCCGAAACCAGCCTGACCATCGACGGCGTGCGCGTGGTGATCGATGCAGGGCTGGCACGGGTGCCGCGCTTCGATCCCGGCAGCGGCATGACTCGCCTCGATACTCAACGCATCTCCCGCGCCAGTGCCACTCAACGCGCGGGCCGGGCCGGGCGACTGGAGCCGGGTGTGTGTTATCGCCTGTGGTCCCAGGATCAGCACGAACAGCTGGCGGCATACGCCAGCGCGGAAATTCTTTCAGCGGACCTTGCCGGATTGGCGTTGCAACTCGGGCGCTGGGGTGTGGTACCGACGCAACTGGTTTGGCTCGACGTACCGCCAGCTGCAGCCTATGCACAAGCGCAGGACCTGCTCGGCCGCCTGGGTGCCTTGGAGGGTGAGGCGTTGACCCGTCACGGCCAGGCCATGGCCGAGCTGCCGGCGCATCCGCGTATCGCGCATTTGTTATTGCGTGGCCAGGCGCTGGGCTTGGCGGACATGGCTTGCGATGTCGCGGCATTGCTCGGTGAGCGGGACATCTTGCGCGGTGCCGGAGCGGATCTGCACAGTCGGCTGGTGCTGTTGTCTGGCGAAGAACGCGCCGCTCGTGGGGCTCAGGGCGGCGTGCAGCGTGCCCGGCAACTGGCGCGGCAGTATCGCGGTTATCTGCGGGGCAAAGCGTCGGAACCGGTCAGCAACCCGGATCATCCGCGCTGGCTGGGCGCACTGCTGGCGCTGGCCTATCCCGACCGCGTCGCCCAGCAGCGGCGTGCCGGGGGCGCTGAGTATCGTCTGGCCAACGGTCGCGCCGCGCTGTTTGCCGAGGCCGACAGTCTGATGAAGCAACCCTGGCTGGTGATCGCCGACCTCGGCAGTCGACAGGGGCAGCGCGAGGAGCGGATTTATCTGGCGGCGGATTTCGATCCGGCGTTGTTCGACTCGGTGTTGGCCGAACAAGTGCGCGTGGTCGATCAGCTGGATTGGGATGAGCGCGAAGGTGTGCTGCGCGCCGAGCGGCAGCGCAAGGTCGGGGAGTTGATCCTCAGCCGTGAACCACTGACCGGTCTGGATGAAACCGCGCGCAGTCAGGCGCTGGTCAATCTGGTGCGACGCAAGGGGCTGGAGCTGTTGCCCTGGACCCCGGAGCTGCGCCAGTGGCAGGCGCGTGTGGCGCTCCTGCGCCAACTGGATCTGGGTAGCAAAGGCGAGAGTGAATGGCCGGATGTCAGCGACGGGGCGTTGAATAAAAACCTCGAACACTGGCTGATGCCGTATCTGGGAAAGGTCTCGCGCCTCAGTCACTTCGCCAATCTGGACCTGTCGAGCATCGTCCATAACCTGCTGCCCTGGCCACTCCCGCAACGGCTGGACGAACTGGCACCCCATCACTTGTCCGTGCCATCGGGCTCGTCGATTCGTCTGGATTACAGCGAGCATCCGCCAATTCTGGCGGTGCGGTTGCAGGAACTGTTTGGCCTGTCCGACACCCCGCGTATCGCCGGTGGTCGCCAAGTAGTGAAGCTGCATTTATTGTCCCCGGCGCGTCGTCCGGTGCAAGTGACCCAGGACCTGGCGAACTTCTGGCGCAGCACGTATGCCGAGGTGAAGAAGGATTTGAAGGGGCGGTATCCGAAGCACTACTGGCCGGATGATCCACTGGTGGCCGAGGCTACTGCGCGGATCAAGCCTCGTAAAACCTGAAGCTTTGATCGTTCCCACGCGGAGCATGGGAACGATCATAAGCACCAGGTTCAGGCGCCGGCCTTCACGGTGAGCTGCTCCCGACAATAATCGGCAAACATCTGCGCCGGTTTGGTCAACTGCCCGCGCTTGAGCCACGCCGCCACCAACCCCGACCCCGTGACATCCTCAACGATGTCCACGCACACTACTTTCTTGCCGTCATACGTGCATTCCGAGTGCGGCCGCGTGACCAGGATCGAGAAACCAAACCCTTGCCCGACCATGCCCCGGACCATCTCGATCGACGGTGAGCTGAACGCGATGTGCGGGGTCAGGCCCAACTCTTCAAACAGGCTGACGAAGTAGGTCCGGCTCGGTTGCACGTCCAGCAGAATCATCGGCTCCAGGCACAAATCCCGCAGCGACACTTGCTTGAGCTGGGCGAAGCGATGGTCCGCCGGCAGTAACGCATAGGGTCGTTGCGCCGGCATCAACGGCTCGGTTTCGATGGTGGCGTCCAGATCGTGTTCATACAGGATGGCCAGGTCGAAGGCGCCCGATGTCAGGCCTTGCACCAGCTCTTGTTGCTCACCGTCGCGGATGCGGATCTTCACCCCGGGGTACAGCGCCGAAAACCCGGCGATCAGCTGCGGCAAGTACAACGGCGCGACCGTTTCAAAGCAGCCGATATCGATTTGTCCGGACACCACATCGTTGTCGGCCAGGGCGTTCTGTTCGAACTCCTTGGCCATGCGCAGCAGTTCCTGGGCCTTGCGATAAAAGCGCGCGCCGCTGGGCGTCAGCGACACACCTTGAGCGTGGTGCCGGATCAGCAGTTGCACACCGAAGCTGTCCTCCAGGCCTTTGATTGCCGTGGAGATCGCCGGCTGGGCGATGTACAGCTTGCGCGAAGCCTCGGCGACGCTGCCGCACTCGACGGTGGTGATGAAGTATTTCAGTTGACGCAGGTTGTAGGCAGCCACGGCAAACCTCGGGGTGGATGATGTCGACATCCAAGCAAATTGCGAGCCGCCTGCATCCGTTCTGACGACGGTGTTTTTGTTGCTTGAACAATAACCACAAGCAACCCGGCTGGGGAGAATGACTACCCCGTTTTTTTATCGTCTGCGAAGACATTTTTACTATTTTTGCTGGACTCGTACCTGAGCCAACATCCAGAACACAAGAAAGCCTTTGGAGCGTCTGAACGTGTTCGAGCTTGCATATTGGCAAAATAAAGCCGCTGCCCTGCGGTTTCCCGATCAGGCCGTCATCGACGGTAAACACGGTACGGCACAGACAGGGCAGACCTTTGCGGCAATCAATCCGGCCACCGGCCAGTGCCTGGCGAACGTGACCGCGTGCGGCGAAGCAGAGGTAGACGCGGCGGTGCGTAATGCACGGCAGGTGTTCGAGGCCGGCACGTGGTCGGGCCGATCACCGGCTGAGCGCAAGCAAGTGCTGCTGCGTCTGGCTGACCTGCTCATGATCTATCGTGAAGAGCTGGCACTGCTGGATTCGCTGAACATGGGCAAACCCGTGATGGATGCCTACAACATCGACGTCCCCGGCGCCGCCGGAGTGTTCCGCTGGTACGCCGAGAGCCTCGATAAACTCTACGATCAGATCGCCCCCAGCGCGCAAAACGTCCTCGCCACGATCACCCGTGAAGCGTTGGGCGTGGTCGCGGCCGTCGTGCCGTGGAACTTCCCGCTGGACATGGCGGCATGGAAACTGGCGCCGGCGCTGGCGGCGGGCAATTCGGTGATCCTCAAACCCGCTGAACAATCACCCTTTTCTGCCCTGCGTCTGGCCGAACTGGCGCTGGAAGCCGGCTTGCCAGCAGGCGTGCTCAACGTGTTGCCCGGGCTTGGCGAGCAGACCGGTAAAGCCCTCGGCTTGCACCCGGACGTCGATTGCCTGGTATTCACCGGTTCCACGGAAGTCGGCAAATACTTCATGCAGTATTCCGCACAATCGAACCTGAAACAGGTGTGGCTGGAGTGCGGCGGCAAGAGCGCCAACCTGGTGTTCGCCGATTGCCAGGACCTTGATCTGGCCGCCGAGAAAGCCGCGTTCGGGATCTTCTTCAATCAGGGCGAAGTGTGCTCGGCCAACTCGCGGTTGTTAGTCGAGCGCTCGATTCACGACGCCTTTGTCGAGCGCCTCAAAGCCCAGGCTGAACGCTGGCTACCGGGGGATCCACTGGACCCGTCGAGCAGCGCCGGAGCGATCGTCGACAGCCGCCAGACCGCGCGCATCATGACGTTTATCGAACAGGCCGAACGCCAGGGCGCGACGAAGGTGTGTGGCGGTCGCCAGTCGATCTTCAACGGTTCCGACAACTTCATTCAACCGACGATCTTCACCGGTGTGCGCCCGGACATGCCGCTGTTTCGCGATGAAGTGTTCGGGCCGGTGCTGGCGGTGACGGCGTTCGATGACGAGGCACAGGCCTTGCAACTGGCCAACGACAGCGTCTACGGTCTGGCGGCTTCGCTGTGGACCGACGACCTCAACCGCGCCCACCGCGTGGCGCGGCAATTGCGAGCGGGCACGGTGTCGGTCAACAGCGTTGATGCGCTGGACGTGACGGTGCCTTTTGGTGGCGGCAAACAGTCGGGATTCGGCCGTGACCTGTCGCTGCACTCATTCGATAAATACACCCAGCTGAAGACCACCTGGTTTCAGCTGCGCTGATAACAGCCGCTCACAACAAAACGGAGAACTGGCGATGACCACACCACGTGAAACCCGCGACTATCAGGCCGCCGACGCTGCGCACCACATCCACGCCTTCGTCGATCAAAAAGCCCTGAACGACGAAGGACCGCGCGTGATGGTCCACGGTGAGCGTCTGCATCTGTGGGACAACGATGGTCGGCGTTACCTGGATGGCATGTCCGGTTTGTGGTGCACCAATCTCGGTTACGGGCGCAAGGATCTGGCTGCGGCGGCGACCCGGCAGCTTGAGCAGTTGCCGTACTACAACATGTTTTTCCACACCACCCACCCGCAGGTGATCGAGCTCTCGGAGCTGCTGTTTAGCCTGTTGCCGGGGCACTACAGCCATGCGATCTACACCAATTCCGGGTCTGAGGCCAACGAGGTGCTGATCCGCACCGTGCGCCGTTACTGGCAGGTGCTCGGCAAGCCCGAGAAGAAAATCATGATCGGTCGCTGGAACGGCTACCACGGTTCTACCCTGGCCGCGACGGCGCTGGGCGGGATGAAATTCATGCATGAAATGGGCGGCATGATCCCGGACATCGAACACATCGACGAGCCGTATTTCTTCGCCCATGAGGGCAATCTCACGCCGGCGGAATTCGGCCTGCGAGCGGCGCAGCAACTGGAAGCGAAGATTCTCGAACTGGGTGCGGACAAGGTCGCGGGCTTCATCGCCGAACCGTTCCAGGGTGCGGGCGGCATGATCTTTCCACCGGAAAGTTACTGGCCGGAAATCCAGCGCATCTGCCGCCAATACGACGTGCTGTTGTGTGCTGATGAAGTGATCGGCGGCTTCGGTCGTACCGGCGAATGGTTCGCCCATGAGTACTTCGGTTTTGAACCGGACACCTTGTCCATCGCCAAGGGTTTGACCTCCGGCTACATCCCCATGGGCGGGTTGATCCTGTCGAAGAAAATGGCCCAGGTGCTGGTGGAGCAGGGCGGGGTATTTGCCCACGGCCTGACCTATTCCGGACACCCGGTGGCGGCGGCGGTGGCGATTGCCAATCTCAAGGCATTGCGCGATGAAGGCGTGGTCACGCGCGTCAAGGATGACATCGGCCCGTACCTGCAACAGTGCTTGCGCGAGGTGTTCGGCAATCACCCGTTGGTGGGTGATATTCAAGGCGTGGGCATGGTCGCGGCGTTGCAACTGGCCGAGGACAAGACCAGCCGCAAGCGCTTCGCCAATGAGAACGACATTGCCTGGCGTTGCCGCACGATTGGTTTTGAAGAAGGGGTGATCATTCGCTCGACGTTGGGACGGATGATCATGGCGCCGGCGCTGATTGCCAGTCGTGAGGAAATTGATGAGTTGGTCGGCAAGACCTTGAAAGCGCTGGATCGTACGGCGCAGGAATACGGCCGGCTCTGACATCGCAGGAAGGTCCTGCGGACCTTATCGCGAGCAGGCTCACTCCCACAGGGGATTTGTGTTGATCACTATTTTTGTGGCCGATACAGCCCTCATGTGGGAGTGAGCCTGCTCGCGGTTGCGATAGCCGATCCAACACAATTCATGTTTTGCACCCACCCCGTGCACCCCCTCCAACACCGCCCTTTTACCGGGCACGCTACCCAGTTTTTTCATCACTCCCGGCGACATATTTCCTAATTTTCCTTCTCCCCGCACTGGGCCAACATCGACTTCACCAGTCAGCCCGATGCTGCCCACCGCAAGGTCCATCAGAGACCCGAGGTGACAGCTGATGTCCAGAGCCGCTGGCCGTACTGCCCATCAAAACTAAATCAACAGCTTTGGGAGTGCTCCATGATCAAGTCCTTGCTTACCCGTCTCGCCCATCCACTGGCGCTCACCGCCATTGCCGCCACGGTCGCCACCAGCGCCCAGGCCGGCACCCTCTCTATCGGTCACACCACCTGGGTGGGCTACGGCACGCTCTACCTGGCCCGGGACCTGGGTTACTTCAAGGAAAACGGCCTGACCGTCGAATTGCCCGTCGTCGAAGAAGCCTCCATGTACATGGCCGCGCAGGCTTCCGGCGAGTTGTCGGGCTCGGCGTCGACCATCGACGAAGTGCTGAAATACCGTCCGCAATTTTGCTTCAAGGCCGTGGCTGCACTGGACGACAGCCATGGTGGCGACGGCGTGCTGGTGGGCAAGGACGTCAAGAGTCTGCAGGAGCTCAAAGGCAAAGCGGTGGCAGTGAACGAAGGGTCGACGTCGCAGTTCTGGTTGTCTTATCTGCTGAAAAAACACGGTATGACCATGAGCGACATCACCGTGCAGAACATGACGGCTGACGATGCCGCCACCGCGTTCATCGCCGGGCGCGTGCCGGCTGCCGTGACCTGGGAACCGCATCTGTCGATGGTGCGCAGCAAACAGCAAGGCAAGGTGCTGATCGACAGCAGCAGCACTCCGGGTGTGATCGTCGACGTGGTGGCGCTCAACTGTTCGGTCATCGAGAAGCAGCCGGAAGACGTCAAGGCGCTGGTCGCTGGTTTGTACAAGGCCGTCCAGTACACCAAGGATCATCCGGAAGAAGCCTACAAGATCATGGCCAAGGGCGTCGGTGGTTACCTGGCCGATCCGAAGGAACTGGCCGCCGCCGCGAAAGGCGTGCGGTTCTACGATCAGGCGATGAGCGAGAAACTCCTGGGCGCGCCGGGTGCGCCGGGCGACAGCGAAGCGTTGATCAAACTGGCCAACGAAACCGCCAGTGAATTGCAGGGCAAACCCTACAACGTCAGCAATGACGATCTGATCGACAACCGCTTCGTCACCCCGCTGTAGGAGGTTCGCATGTTCAAGCGCAATTCATGGCTGAGCCGCTGCATCACGCCCAAGACCGGTCTGCCGGTGCAGGTGATCTGGAGCGCCAGTGGGCTGGCCTGGGTGTTGTTGGTGGGCTTGTGGGCCGGCTTGTCTTACGGCGGTGTGGTACCGGGGATGTTCCTGCCGACACCGGGTGCGGTGGTTGAAGCCGCCGTGCGCCTGAGCCGCGACGGCACCCTCGGTCTGCATGTGTGGGCCAGTCTCGAAGTGGTGATGGTCGGGTTTATTATCTCGTCGCTGGTGGCCGTGCCGCTGGGGTTGCTGATGGGCAGCTTCCGCATCGTTCAAGCGTTCCTCGAACCGATGGTCAATTTCATTCGCTACTTGCCGGTGACGTCGTTCGTGCCGCTGTTCATTCTGTGGATCGGCATCGGCCTGGAGCAACGGGTTTCGGTGATCATCTTCGGCGTGTTCTTCCAGCAACTGGTGATGATCGCTGACGTGTCGAAAGGCATCTCCAAGGACCTGATCAACGCGTCCTACACCCTCGGTTCAAATCGCCGCGATGCGGTGCTGCACGTGATCGCGCCAGCGTCGTTGCCCGGTGTCCTCGACACCTTGCGCGTGACCATGGGCTGGGCCTGGACTTACCTGGTGGTCGCCGAGCTGGTGGCGGCGTCCAGTGGCCTGGGTTACCTGAGTCTCAAAGCCATGCGCGGCTTTCAGGTTGACGTGATCTTCCTGGCTATCGCGATCATCGGCCTGCTGGGCCTGTTCACCGATCAACTGTTCCGCTTCCTACGTCTGAGGATCGCCGCATGGGCTCAGTAACCGCAGTCAACCCTCGTTTCGTCACGTCCCAGTCGGCTCCGGTACAGGCCGCGCCACGGTTGCAAGTGGACAAGGTCAGTCTGCGCTACCAGAAGCCCGACGGCGGGATGTTTACCGCGCTGGAGAAAGTGTCGTTTGAGGTGCCCGATCAACAATTCGCGGTGCTGGTCGGGCCGTCAGGCTGTGGCAAGTCGAGCCTGTTGTACCTCACCGCCGGGCTCAACGAACCCACCGAAGGCGAGATCTACGTGGGCGGCCAGCAAGTGCAGGGGCCGGGTGCGGACCGCGGCATGGTGTTCCAGAGCTACACCCTGTTTCCCTGGCTGACCGTGCGCCAGAACGTCGAGTTCGGTCTCAAACGGCGTGGCATGGCGGCCGCGCAGCGCAAGGAAATCGTCGACTACTACGTCAATGAAGTGGGCCTGACCGGCTTTGCCGACAACTACGCCAAGCAGCTGTCCGGCGGCATGATGCAACGTGTGGCGATTGCTCGGGCGCTGGCCAACGATCCGCAGATTCTGCTGATGGACGAACCGTTCGGCGCCCTCGATAGCCAGACGCGCCTGCAAATGCAGCAGCTGTTATTGCGGGTCTGGGGCAACAGCAAAAAAACCGTGCTGTTCGTGACCCACGATATCGACGAGGCGATTCTGTTGGGGGATCGGGTCTATGTGATGGGCGCGCGGCCGGGGCGCATCAAGCAGATTCTGGATGTACCGATCGAACGCCCACGCCACCTGGACATGGTCATGGAACGCTCGTTTATCGAGATGAAACGCGAGATTTTCGGGTTGCTGCATGATGAGCTGGAAGAGGGGCATTAAGCTGATTGCCGGTCATACGCAATCCCCTTTGTGAAAGCGAATGCTGATCGCTTAAACGTTACGCATACATCTGTGGCGAGGGGATTTATCCCCGTTGGGCTGCGGAGCAGCCCCGTGAACTGTAACCGAGGTGCATCAATTGCACCGCGTACGCTGGTTTACGACTGCTGCGCAGCCGAACGGGGATAAATCCCCTCGCCACAGGTTTGCGTTCAATTATGGTGCTACCGGCAACAAAAACCGCGCAATCACCGGCAAGTGATCGGAAATACGCAACGTATCGTCCTGCCTCACCATGGCCTCGACCCGTTTGATTCGCGGGCTGTAGAACAGGTAATCAACCGTCCGGTCCGGGCCGTTCAAGCCCGGATCGTTCGGGTAATGCGTCAGCCACAGCGCCCGGTCGGCACCGCTGGCTTCGTTGTTGGTGGGGATCATCGGGTACTTGTCCCACAGCAGATGCAGTGCGCTGTCGGCGGAGTAGGGCGTGCGTTGTTCGTTGGGCAGGCGCTGGAATTGCCCCAACGGCAATAGATTGAAATCACCGCCAATCAGCCAGGGCGTGCCTCGGCTTTCGTATCGGTCGAGCACCTTGCCCACGGCGCTCACCTGGTCTTGCAGCGTTTCATCCGGTTGGGTGGCGCGGTCCAGATGCGTATTGAGCGCGGCGATCTGGCCGCCATCGCTTAGCGGCAGATACGTGACCAGCAGAGCGTTTTTCGGTTTGAACTGACGGCTGATGAAGGTGGCGGGCTCGATGGGCAATTGCAGGCGTTCGGCGTGTTCGATCTGGTAGCGGCTGAGGGTGGCGAGTTGCCGGCCGACGGCGCCAAAGATGTGGGGCACGGGAACGAATTCGGCCTTCCAGTCAAATGCGTGGGCGCTGCAGGGGTAGAGGTCGGCGAGCCGTTCCTGGAGCAGTTTGAGCTGGTTCTGGTAGTCGCTGGCTTTGGCGCCGTCATCCAGCTCCTGCAACAGCACAATGTCCGGCTGCTCGTCACGGATCACCCGCGCGACTTCATCGAGGCTGAATGCCATGTCCTCCGGCGTGGGATTTTCGTCATTGCCTTGGGCCAGGTCGTTCCAGAACACATAGCGCTTGCCTGCCAGGTACTGGACGTTCCAGGTCATTATCTTCAGCGCTTGGCCAGACACCAGCGTGGGGGCCTGTGCGTTGCAACTGACGGGCAACATTTCCTTGGCCTCGGGGCGCCAGGTCAGGTTGTAGATCAGCAGGGCGACCAGGGCGATCGCGATCAGCAGGCCCAGCAAGGTGTAGCGCAGTAGACGGGTCATGACTCGGCTTTTATCGCGTTACAAAAGATGAGCCCGAGCATAACCGAGCGTCGGGCGTAATCCCAAGGATGTCTACGCAAATAGCGTTCCCCCCCCTGTAGCAGCTAACGAAACCCTATGTGGCGAGGGGATTTATCCCCGTTGGGTCGCGCAGCGGCCCCAAAATCTTTACGACTGCTGCGCAGCCGAACGGGGCGGTGCGACGTTCGCTAAATCCCCTCGCCACATCTCAATCGGACGCCAGCTGCTCCAGGTGGCGCGGTGTCAGTCAACGCAGAGGGCTGCGGCGTCAGTTACAGCGGCCCATCGGTTTTGGCCGGTTGTTCGCTGATCAACATGAACAAACGGAACAGCACCACGCTGGTGAACAGTTGCAGGAAGCTGTGGGCGCTGTCGATCAGCAGTGAAATGACAGGGTTTTGCGGGTCCGGGTAGATCGTCAGTGTCGCGCCCTTGAGTACCCACAACGGGCCCATCACACACAGGATGCACACCAGGATTCTCAGGAAATGTCCCCGTGTCAGGCGCAGGCTTTCCTTCATGGCGGCAAGCGGGGCCAATCCACGCAGCACCAGCAGGTATTCGCCGAAGGCCAGGGTCACCATCAGCCAGATGCCTGGCAGGAAATAGAGCGACAAGCCGAGCAGGATCAGCAGCGTGTTAAGGGCCGTCAGCAGGGCGAAACGCGGCCACAGGGTCGCAGACATTGCCAGCAGGTCACGGGTGCGCGGCGATTCGCCACGACTGCGGGCGTCGAGAAACAGGATCAGTGCGGCGGTGTAGAGCGGGTAGATCAACAAACCGACGATCACGCTGATGCCAGGAAAGCTGTCCGGCTCAGTGGAGTAGTCAACGACTTGTTGCAACAGCGCCTCGAAGATCACCAGCGGCAGGCACAGCCGCACGATCTGGCCCAGATTGCGCTTGAAGAAATACAGAGAGTCACGCAGTACATCGAAGGAATTCATCAGTCGGTATCGCAGATTGAAAGCAGTGGCTCACTTTAACCGATGATGCGCTTGGGGGCGCAAACGTAAACGTTCGGTAAAGGTCATTGAAACATCCCGTATCAGCCTCCATTACCAGTGAGCAGCTTATCCACAGCGGATGAGACGACGAAATTCCCGGCAATCTACGAGGTCGCCATGAACAGCGAAGAACAAACCCTGATCGATGGACTGTTTTCCCGGCTGCAGCAGGCCGAAACGGATTCAGCCCCGCGTGACGCTCAGGCCGAGGCGCGGATCAAGGAACACCTGACTCGCCAGCCCGCAGCAGGCTATTTCATGACCCAGGCGATTCTGGTGCAAGAGGCAGCTCTCAAGAGCCTCGACCAGCAGAACAAGCAACTCACCCAGCAAGTCCAGCAATTGCAGGCCGAGCTGCAGCAAGCCAAAGCACAGCCCTCAGCACCGGCGAGTGGTGGCTTCCTGTCGAGCATCTTTGGCGGTGGTTCCCGTGATACGCAGCCCGCGCCCACTCAATCGGCACCGGTTTCGAGTGGTGGAGGCTGGCGTGAGCCGGCGCGTCCTTCGTTCAATTCGCAGCCCGCTCAGCAAAACTTCGGTGCTGCACCCCCTCAGCAGAATTACGCCGCGCAGCAGCCGGCGGGCGGCAGTTTTCTCGGTGGCGCCCTGAAAACGGCAGCCGGCGTGGCGGGTGGCGTGATGCTGGCACAAGGCATCAGCAGCCTGTTCAATCACAATCAGCAGCCCGAAGTGGTTGAAGTGATCAAGGAAGAACCGGCTCAGGTCAACGACCAGAGCGGTGGCGACAATGGTTGGGGCGATGACCAGCGTGTCGCTGACAACAGCGCCAGTGATCAGGGCGGTTATGCCGATGCTGATTACAGTGACGACAGTTCGTCATTCTTTGGCGCAGATGACGACTCCTTCGTCTGATTACGTTGCGGCGAGGGGGCAACCTCCCTCGCCGCATGGCTGATTATTCGCGGAACATTCCTTCGTGCTGGCATACTGGGCTCCCTTTCGGGCCTGGTGCCTGATCCAGCCTGCGCGTCTGCGCGCGAACGAGGATGAACGGTGAAAAAAATCGCAGTGTTCGCCGATGTCCAGAACCTCTATTACACCGTGCGTCAGGCTTATGGTTGCCACTTCAACTACGCCGCGCTGTGGGCTGATATCAGCAAGCAGGGCGAGATTGTCGAGGCCTATGCCTACGCGATCGATCGTGGCGACAGCAAACAGCAGCAGTTCCAGCAGATCCTGCGCAACCTGGGCTTCGTCGTGAAGCTGAAACCCTACATCCAGCGCAGCGACGGCTCGGCCAAGGGTGATTGGGACGTGGGCATCACCCTCGATATCATGGACGCCGCCGATCACGTCGACGAAGTCGTTTTGGCTTCCGGCGACGGTGATTTCGACATGCTGCTCGAGCGCATCATCAGCAAGCATGGCGTGCAAGCCGTGGCTTACGGCGTGCCTGGCCTGACCGCCAACTCGCTGATCCGCGCCGCCAGCCGCTACGTGCCGATCGAAGGCGCGTTGCTGCTCAAGAATTGATTTTTACGGAGTTGAAACAGGTTTGGAACGCATAGCAGTCATCGACTTTGAAACCACCGGGATCTCACCGAGCAGCAGTTGCCGGGCCACGGAAATCGCCGTGGTGATCCTTGAACAGGGGCGCATCGTCGAGCGTTACCAGAGCCTGATGAACGCCGGCGTGCGCGTACCGGGATTCATCGAACAACTCACCGGCATCAGCAACGCCATGTTGCGCACCGCACCCTCGGCCGAGAAAGTGATGAATGAGGTCAACGAGTTCGTTGGCATCACGCCTCTGCTAGCGCACAACGCAGCGTTCGACCAGAAGTTCTGGGACTTCGAGATGGGGCGCATCAAGCGCACCCGCTTGCAGAACTTTGCCTGTTCACTGCTGCTCGCCCGTCGTCTGATGCCCGCGGCGCCGAACCATAAACTCGGCACCCTCACCACCTTCGCGCAACTGCCCCACACGGGCCAGGCTCACCGGGCCATGGCTGATGCCGAAATGGCGGCCAACCTGACGGCGCACCTGGCCCAGGAATTACGGCAGAAGCATGGGCTGCGGGAGTTGTCTCATGATTTGCTGTGCAGTTTGCAGAAAGTGCCGGCGGCGAAGATCAATGAGCATTTGAAGCGGCATCGCGGGTTCTGACGGGAACACCGTAAATATGCTGAACGCTTGATCCCTCGAACTCCCACACCCTGAGCCCTGTAGGAGCTGCCGAGTGAAACGAGGCTGCGATCTTTTGATCTTGATTTTTAAAGGCAAAATCAAAAGATCGCAGCCTCGTTTCACTCGACAGCTCCTACACAGCTCCTACACAGCTCCTACATAGTTTCTGCAGGCCGGACAGAGACCATGTTTTCAAAGTGTACCGGTGCGAAAAACCGGTTTTGTAACTTATTTTTACCCATTCGCCTTTCTAGAATAACCGTTCTTTTGTCTTGCCTTCGAGCTGCCCCATGCCTGGCTTACGTCGCTTCCCCTTACCGTTGATCGCCGCCTTTTTCGCGCTGTACGTGATTTGGGGTTCGACCTACCTGGTGATTCGAATCGGCGTGGAATACTGGCCGCCGCTGCTGCTCGCCGGTATTCGCTTCGTGATTGCGGGCACGCTGATGTACGCGTTCCTGCGCTGGCGCGGGGCACCTGCACCGACGTGGGCGCAGTGGAAAGCGGCGGGCATCATCGGAATATTGCTGCTGAGCTGTGGTAACGGTGCGGTCAGTATTGCCGAACATACAGGCGTTGCTTCGGGTGTTGCCGCGTTGGCAGTGGCGACGGTGCCCTTGTTTACCTTGCTCTGCGGATACTTCTGGGGCGCGCGAAATACCCGTCTCGAATGGGCCGGGATTGTGCTCGGGTTGATCGGCATTGGCATGTTGAACCTCGGCTCCAACCTGCAATCGAGCCCGACGGGCGCAGCGTTGCTGGTCTTCGCCGCAGCGGCCTGGGCTTTTGGGTCGGTCTGGAGCAGACACCTGCCGTTGCCTCAGGGCGCGATGGCCAGCGCGGTGGAAATGCTGGTGGGCGGCGTTGTGTTGTTGATCGGCAGCGCCGTGAGCGGCGAACGCCTGGAAAGCCTGCCACCGGTTGAAGGTTGGGTGGCCCTGGCTTATCTGATCTTCTTCGGCTCGATCATCGCGTTCAACGCGTACATGTACCTGTTGAAAAACGTGCGGCCAGCGGCGGCTACAAGCTATGCCTACGTGAACCCGGCGGTCGCGGTATTGCTCGGGATTGTGTTTGTCGGTGAGACCATCGGAATTGAAGAAGCGTTGGCCATGGCCGTGATCATCAGCGCCGTGGTCCTGATCGGGTTGCCGCAGTGGCGACGGGCTCCGGTCAAACCCGCTGCAGCGGTGCCGACAGAATCCCGCGTGAATTAGGGTAAACTGCGCGGCATTGCACAACCGCGCTGAATTTTCCTACGGTAATCCCATGACTTTCGCCACCCTTGGCCTGATCGAACCCTTGCTGCGCTCTCTTGAGACGCTCGGCTACCAGACCCCGACGCCGGTTCAGGCGCAGGCCATTCCAGCGGTGCTGGCCGGTCGCGACCTGATGGCCGCCGCCCAGACGGGGACAGGCAAGACCGCCGGTTTCGCGCTGCCACTCCTGCAATTGCTGGCCATGGAAGGGCCGAAAGTGGCGTCAAACTCGGTGCGCGCGCTGATCCTGGTGCCGACTCGTGAATTGGCGGAACAGGTTCACGAAGCCGTGCGTCAGTACGCCGAGAATCTGCCGTTGAGCACTTACGCGGTATACGGCGGCGTCAGCATCAACCCGCAGATGATGAAGCTGCGCAAAGGTGTCGACGTGCTGGTGGCGACCCCGGGTCGTTTGCTCGACCTGTATCGCCAGAAGGCCCTCAAGTTCAATCAGCTGCAAACCCTGATTCTTGACGAAGCTGACCGCATGCTCGATCTGGGTTTTTCGGAAGAGCTGGGGAATATTTACCGCGTGCTGCCGAAACAACGTCAGACGCTGTTGTTTTCCGCGACCTTCTCCGACGCCATCCGTTTGTTGGCCGGGCAAATGCTCAACGACCCTCTAACCATCGAGGTCAGCCCGCGCAACGTTGCCGCCAACACGGTCAAGCAGTGGGTGGTGACGGTCGACAAAAAGCGCAAGCCGGAACTGTTCATCCATTTGTTGCGCAAGGGCAAGTGGAAGCAGGTCCTGGTGTTCGCGAAAACCCGTAACGGCGTGGACGCGCTGGTGGAAAAACTCCAGGGCCTGGGCATCAACGCCGACGGCATCCACGGGGATAAACCACAGGCGACGCGCCAGCGCGCACTGGACCGTTTCAAGGCCAGTGAAGTACAGATCCTGGTGGCAACCGACGTGGCGGCCCGCGGTCTGGATATCGAAGATTTGCCGTTGGTGGTCAACTTCGACCTGCCGATCGTGGCGGAAGACTACATTCACCGCATTGGTCGTACCGGTCGTGCGGGTGCAACCGGGCAGGCGATTTCGCTGGTCTGCGCGGATGAAGTGAATCTGCTGTCGGCCATTGAAACGCTGACGCGTCAGACATTGCCTCGGCAGGTGGAGCACGATTTTGAACCTGAACACCGCGTGCCGGACACTGATGCCAGCGGTCAGGTCGTGAAGAAACCGAAAAAGCCGAAGAAGCCAAAAACCTCCGGCGGCGGCAAGCGCAACCTGGGCAAGTGGGTCGAGAGTGGGGATGCTTCGGCGCCGGAACCTTCGATCAAGCCTGTGCGAAAAGTGCCGGTGTTCAATACCGGGCCGCGTAAGAAGAAGCCTTAATTCGCTGTTTGAGTGATCGTTCCCACGCAGAGCGTGGGAACGATCAAAACGCAGCAGGCTTGCCGCTGCCCTTGAGCCAGTCCACCATCCCCAACCCCGCCGCACGCCCACTGGCGAAACACGCCGTCAGCAGATAGCCCCCGGTCGGCGCCTCCCAATCGAGCATTTCCCCCGCGCAAAACACGCCAGGCACTTGCTTGAGCATCAAGCGTTCATCCATCGCTTCGAACAACACACCACCCGCACTGCTGATGGCCTCGTCCAGTGGGCGGGTTTTCACCAGGGTCAGTGGCAGCGCTTTGATCGCTTTGGCCAGCAGTGCCATATCGGCAAACGTCTCAGTCGGTGTGAGTTCTCGCAACAGCGCCGCTTTGACGCCATCAATCCCGAGCTGACTGTGCAGGTGTTTGGACAGGGAGCGTGAACCCCGTGGTTTATCCAGTGCAGCCTGGACTTTATCCACAGGCCGGCCCGGCAACAGGTCCAGGTGAAGGGTCGCTGAGCCGTGCTGATTGATGGCTTCACGGGTCGGAGCCGACAGGGCATAGATCAAGCTGCCTTCAATCCCGGTCGCGGTAATCACGCATTCGCCAAGCCGCGGGACGTCGTCATTGAGGCCGATGGCGATATTTTTCAGCGGCGCGCCAGCGAATTTACTGACCATCAAATCACTCCAGGCCTGCACCTCGAAGCCACAATTACTCGGCTGCAGAGGCGCCAGTCCGACGCCGCGCTGCTCAAGTGGCAGCATCCACGCGCCATCGGAACCCAGGCGCGACCAGCTGCCACCGCCCAGTGCCAGCAAGGTGGCGTCGGGCTTGATCGTTTTTTCGCCTTCGGGGCTGTCAATGCGCAAGCTGCCGCTGTTATCCCAGCCCAGCCAGCGGTGGCGGGTGTGGATAACTACGCCAGCCTCGCGCAAGCGCTTGAGCCAGGCGCGCAGCAGGGGAGCGGCTTTCATGTCGGTGGGAAACACGCGGCCCGAGCTGCCGACAAAGGTTTCGATGCCCAGATCATGAATCCACTGGCACAAGGCATCAGCACCGAATGAGCGCAGCAGTGGGGCGATCTGCGGAGCGCGTTCGGCATAACGGGAGAGAAACGCCGGGTAGGCTTCGGAATGGGTGATGTTCATGCCGCCGACCCCGGCCAACAGGAATTTTCGCCCTACCGAAGGCATGCCGTCGTACAGGTCGACCTTGATCCCGGCCTGGCTCAGTACTTCGGCCGCCATCAGCCCCGCGGGGCCGCCGCCGATGATGGCGACATGAGAGGAAGAGGAGGGCGATGGTTTGGTCATGGCGAGCGCTGCGGTGTGGCGGAATAGGGCGCGCATTCTATCAGCACATATTCCCTGTGGGAGCTGGCTTGCCAGCGATAGCAGTCTGCCGGTTATCGAAGATGCTGGATGTGCAACTTTCATCGCTGGCAAGCCAGCTCCCGCAGGGAGTGGGGATGCTTCGAAAGCTGATCAAAAAACAACCACCACTTTGCAGGCTATACACATCAAGGCCTGCAGTCCCTTTCACTCAGGTTATCCACAGGCAGCTCCACAGGCATTGTGGGTAAAGCATCCACAGCTCAATGACACCCTGATGACAGCCAGACCCGTTGCGCGCTGTGGTGCAGAATCCCGTGTCGACGCACCAGGGCCTTGCGGTCTTTGCTGTAGCCGCCGCCGATTACCCCGACCACCGGAATATCCCTGCCGAGGCAATGCCGCATCACGCTTTCGTCCCGTGCGGCGACGCCTTCGTCTGTCAGCTTCAGGTAGCCGAGCGCGTCATCCTTATGCACATCGACGCCGGCGTCGTACAACACCAGGTCGGGTTGGTACAGCGGCAGTAAATAGTTGAGCGCATCGTCGACGACTTTCAGGTAATCAGCGTCGCCCATGCCCATTGGCAAGGGAATGTCCCAGTCGCTTTCAGCTTTGCGTGCAGGAAAGTTCTTCTCGCAGTGCAGGGAAACGGTGACCGCTTCAGGGGTGTTGTGCAGGATCCGCGCCGTCCCGTCGCCCTGATGCACATCGCAATCGAAGATCAACACCCGGTTCACCCGACCGCTTTGTAGTAGGAAATGGCTGATGACGGCCAGGTCATTGAAGATGCAGAAACCGGCAGGGTGATCGTAATGCGCATGGTGTGTGCCGCCCGCCAGGTGGCAGGCCAATCCGTGTTCCAGCGCCTGCTCGGCCGCCAGCAGTGAACCGCCAACCGCCCGTATCGTCCGTCGGGCCAGGGCTTCGCTCCAGGGCAGGCCGAGACGCCGCTGGTCTTCACGGGACAACTCGCCACTCATATAGCGTTCGATATACGCAGGGTCATGAGCGAGGGCGAGAATCTCTGGCGGGCAGAGTTTCGGACGCAACAGGTCGGCGTCCCGGGTCAACCCGCTGTCTACCAGGTGATCGCGCAGCAGGCGAAATTTGTCCATGGGAAAGCGGTGATCCGCCGGGAACTCGGGACTGTAGTCTTCGTGGTAGATCAACGGCAGGGGCATGGCTGATTTATCTTGGACGCGTGTAGGAATGAATGAAGGATCCTACCAGCGATGTAAACTTGAGGCATGGAAAGGGGGAGCACGATGGAGCCGATACTGGAACTCGAGAGCGCACGTCTGCTGTTGCGACAATGGCGCGATGAGGATTTGCCGGAATTTGCGGCGATGTGCGCCGACCCACAAGTGATGCGTTATTTTCCAGCGCCCTTGAGTCGGCTGGAAAGCGCCTCGTTGATCGGTCGCATTCGTGGACATTTTGCCGAGCATGGTTTCGGCCTCTGGGCGCTGCAGCGCAAGGACACGGGTGCTTTTATCGGTTTTACCGGGCTGGGCGTGGTCGGGTTCGACGCGCCTTTCACGCCAGCTATCGAGATCGGCTGGCGCCTGGCGCGTGAACACTGGGGGCTGGGTTATGCCAGTGAAGCGGCCTGGACCGCTCTGCGCTGCGGGTTTGACCGGTTGGCGCTGAACGAAGTCGTGGCCTTCACGGCGCAATCCAATCTGCCGTCGGAGAAAGTCATGCAGGCCATCGGCATGCACCATGATTCAGCCGATGACTTTGAGCATCCCAAGCTCGCCGTCGGCCATCCGCTGCGTCACCATGTGCTGTACCGCATCACCCGTGAACAATGGCTGCAAACCTTGCATGGCTAAGCCGGCCGGGATGTTTACAATGGCTCCCATGATGGCGCTGGCCAGAAACTGAATCGACCGCCGCAGCCAAGACTGCGCGGCATTGCGTTGTGTTAGGAGAGTCTGAATGAGCCAAGTGTTGGATGATCTGGTCGACCTGCTGACCCTGGAGCCGATCGAGGAAAACCTGTTCCGTGGCCGCAGTCAGGATTTGGGCTTTCGCCAGTTGTTCGGCGGTCAGGTCATCGGTCAGTCGCTGTCGGCGGCCAGTCAGACGGTAGAAGAAGCGCGCCATGTGCATTCGATGCACGGCTATTTTCTGCGTCCGGGCGATTCCGCGCTGCCAGTGGTTTACCAGGTGGACCGGGTGCGTGACGGTGGCAGTTTCAGTACGCGCCGGGTGACGGCGATTCAGAAGGGCAACCCGATCTTCACCTGCAGCGCGTCGTTTCAATATGACGAAGAAGGCTTCCAGCACCAGGCCGAGATGCCGGTCGTGGTCGGCCCGGAAAACTTGCCTTCAGAACTCGAATTGGCCCAGCAGCGTGCGCACCTGATCCCGGAACACATGCGCGAAAAACTGTTGTGCCCCAAGCCCATCGAATTCCGGCCGATTACCGAGAAAGACCCCTACAACCCGACACCGTCGGATCCGATCAAGTACGTCTGGTTTCGCGCCGACGGTGCCTTGGCCGATTCGCCGGCATTGCATAAATACCTGTTGGCCTACGCGTCGGATTTCGGCTTGTTGACCACCTCGATGCAGCCCCATGGCAAATCGGTCTGGCACAAGGACATGCAGGTCGCCAGCCTGGACCACGCGCTGTGGTTCCACGCGGATCTGCGCGCCGATGACTGGTTGCTGTACGCGATGGACAGCCCGTGGGCCGGTAATTCCCGTGGATTTACCCGTGGCAGCGTGTTCAATCGCGCCGGGCAACTGGTGGCGTCGGTCACGCAGGAAGGCCTGATTCGCTACCGCAAGGATTGGGCATGAGTCTGGGCGAGGTGCGGCACTGGGTGTTCGACATGGACGGCACCCTGACCGTGGCCGTGCACGACTTCGCGGCGATTCGTGTGGCGCTGTCGATCCCGGCCGAGGACGACATCCTGACCCACCTCGCCGCGCTGCCGGCTGAGGAAGCGGCCACGAAACATGCGTGGCTGCTGGAGCACGAACGTGATCTGGCGCTAGGTTCAACACCAGCGCCGGGCGCGGTGGAACTGGTGCGTGAACTGGCAGGACGCGGCTACCGTCTGGGTATCCTTACGCGTAACGCGCGGGAACTGGCGCACGTAACGCTGGAGGCCATCGGCCTGGCGGACTGTTTCGCGGTGGAGGATGTGCTGGGGCGCGATGAAGCACCACCGAAACCTCATCCGGGCGGGTTGCTGAAACTGGCTGAAGCCTGGAACGTGCCGGCCAGCGAGATGGTGATGGTGGGCGATTACCGCTTTGATCTGGATTGCGGCCGGGCTGCGGGGGCGCGGACGGTGTTGGTGAACCTGCCGGACAATCCGTGGCCGGAGTTGACGGACTGGCATGCGGCGGATTGTGTTGAACTCAGGCAGATGCTTTCAGTTTAAGTGATGGGTCGTCGCTGCCACCGCTTTCGCGGGCAAGCCCGCTCCCACATTGACTGGGTCAACCTCAGGTCTGTCATTCAACACAGAACCCTGTGGGAGCTACGGTGCGACGATTCGACCTGCTAGCGATGGCGTCAACCTGGGCGCCATTGTTTATTGACCAAACAACACCTTCAGCCCCTCCGGTGACGTAAACATCCCATCCCCATCATGCCCAACCCCGGGCACCTCGATCAGCTGCTGGTTCAGCCCCTCAGGATGCTCGCGCTTCAAGTACTCGAAATAATTGCGCCCGCGCATCAGCCGATTCGGGCCCTGAGCTTTCGCCTCACACCCCTTGTCCAGCGCCGGATGATTCGGATCAGTGTCCTGCTGGCCCAACAGGTAAACGATGTCTCGTTTGGCGTATTGCTGCGCAAGCGCCGCGGGGGTTTGTGCTTGTGCGTAAGCAGGCAAATCCGCGAGCCCATACTTCCAGCGATTGAAACCAGGGCAGCCCGCATGGTTGAACGCCACGGGCCGTCGCTCATCGAAATACGCATAGGAAGAAGGATTGGCGATCACGTAACGCACGTGCACGCCGGCCGCTTCCAGGTCCGGTTGATCGCTGCTCAGCAAGGCATACCGTTGCACCACCTGAGCACCGCCGGAGTGCCCGGCAATAATGATTTCCTTCACGTCTGGGAACTGTCGACGGTCGGCAAACCGGCCGACGATTTGGTCGAGCGCTGCGTAGGAACTGAGAGGAAACGGCGCGGTGGATAAACCGCCCGCCATCCACTCATTGCCCTGCCAACGCAACACGGTGTCGGGCAATGGGTGCAGGGCGAGGTCTGTTTCGTTGAGGAACTGGGGGGCGACCACCAGCGTGGTGGACGTTTGTCCGGCCAGTTCGGCTGCGTGTTCGCCGCTCTGGCGATAGGTTTCAGCATTGCGTAACCGACCATGCAGGATGATCAGTACGCGTTCGATCTTCGCGGGCGCCGGGCCAATGCCGACGGCCATCTCACCCTCTTTCAACAACAACCGCCCGGGGCTGATTTCTTTCACGCCATGCTCGGCGGCCAGGGTACTTGCGCAGGTAAACAACAGCATCAACAGCCAATTTTTCATTTACAGATTTTTCGCCGCAAAGGTATCGCACTGGCCAACCTGGCCTTGTGCAAATCCGGTTTTAAACCAGCGCACCCTTTGCGCTGACGTGCCATGGGTAAACGAGTCTGGCACCACGCGACCCTGGCCTTGCTGTTGCAAGCGGTCGTCGCCGATGGCGTTGGCGGCGTTCAAGGCTTCTTCGATATCACCTGGCTCGAGCCAGTTCAGGCGGTTCTGTGCATTGTTCGCCCAGACACCGGCCAGGCAATCGGCCTGAAGCTCCTGACGGACCAATAAGCCGCCGTCACCTTCCATCTGTCGACCTTGCTGGCGCGCAGCCTGAATTTTCGCCGACACCCCGAGCAACGTCTGAACGTGGTGCCCGACTTCGTGAGCGATCACATAAGCCTGAGCAAAGTCGCCGGCTGCGGAAAAGCGTTGGGACATTTCCTGGAAGAAACTCATGTCCAGGTAAACTTTCTGGTCTGCCGGGCAATAAAACGGGCCGGTCGCCGATGTCGCCAAACCACACGCCGAGTTGACGCGGTTGCTGAACAATACCAACGCCGGGTTTTTATACTGCCGTCCCGCCTGCTGAAAAATCTGGCCCCACGTATCTTCGGTATCACCCAGAATCGAGCGCACGAACTCGGCACTCTCATCATTGGCCGGTGGCGCCTTGCGCGTCTGGGTGGTCGCCGGTGCCGATTGCTCACTCATCTGCCCGGTCAGTTGCCCGAGTATCTGCAAGGGATCCTGTCCCGTAATCCAGCCGATGCCGACAATCAAGATGATTGCCGTCAGGCTCAAACCTTTGCCGCCACCAAAGCGCATCCCACCGCCACCACCGCCGACATTATCTCCACGGGCATCTACCACGTTGTCGCTGCGTCGGCCTTTTTTCCATAGCATGTGGGAACCCTCTTTCCTTGCGTGATGAAGAAGCGTGGTGATGAGTGTTGCTGGTGAGCAGGTGCCGCGCCAGTCCGGTCGTCTGACAGCCTTATGGCGCGGCGGTTCTGTGCCTGGGGTGATATCAGCGATTTGAGCTGACGAAGGGGATTACAGGGTCTCGGCAGTAAAGGTGTCGCAGGCGTCTACGGCACCCACGGTAAAACCTTGGGTGAACCAGTGCTGGCGCTGCTGCGAGGTGCCGTGGCTGAACGTCTCAGGCAACACGTTGCCTTTACTCAGCGCCTGCAGGTAGTCGTCGCCGAAGGTTGACGCGGCGTTCAGCGCGACGTCGATATCCCCCGGTTCCAGCCACTCGTGCCGTTTTTGTGCATGGTGCGCCCAGACTCCTGCCAGGCAGTCGGCTTGCAGTTCGCCGCGAACCTCGAGGCCACCGTCACCTATCACGGGCCGGTCTTCGTTGAGGGCTTTCTCCAAGGGCTCGGACAGGCCCAGCTCAAGCTGCACATGATGACCAACCTCGTGAGCGATGATGTAGGCCTGGGCAAAATCGCCCGCCACCGAATAGCGTTCGGCCATAATTCGGAAAAATTCGAGATCGAGGTAAACCTGTTTGTTTGTGGGGCAATAAAACGGGCCGCCCCCGGAACCGACGTAACCGCATCCCGAATTCACGCCGTTGCCGAACAGGATCAATGTCGGTTCGGGGTAGTGTTTCCCTTTTTGGGCAAAGAGGTCCTTCCAGGTGTCTTCGGTATCGCCCAGCACGGCCTGAACGAACGTCAATTGCGGGTCGACGGCGGGTACGGGGAACCTCGAGGTGTTTTGCTCGGATGGCGTTTCTTGTGTTGGACTCAGCGCCGTGTACACGCCGGCGCCTGTGAGTGCGAACGCCAGTCCTGCGCCGAGTACTAACCCTGTAGGTTTACGGGCATCCTTGCCCTCGCGAGTGTCGTTAACGTTGGTGCTGCGTCTTGCCTTGTTCCATAACATGGTTGTGGTCTCTCATGGATTGATGAAGGCGGGTAATCGCCCTGTCCATGAATAACCGCATCGGCCCGGGCGTGCGGGCTGAATGTGTAAGGGGACGAAACACGCTCTTTGTAGCAGCTGGCGCAGCGGATGTGGGTAGGCTTGACGGGGAGGGTGTTCCAGATTTTGCATAAACATCGTTGTCTTTTAGAATCGATCAAATTTTTGTGGACCCCCCCCATGGCCGGCAGTCAGATCGAACGAGTTTTCAGCGTCCTGGAGAGCCTCACCAGTGACCCCCGCGGCGTACCCCTGCAGCTGCTCGCGGAGCAATTGGACATCCCGAAAAGTGCGACGCACCGCTTGCTCGCCGAACTGATTCGATTGGGTTACGTCCGGCAAAACCCGGAGAACCTGCGCTATCAGCTGTCGACCAAACTGGTGGCGATGGGGTTTCGTTATCTGTCGAGCAGCGGTGCCGATATCGTTCAGCCTGTGCTTGATCGTCTCGCCCAGGAAACCGGTGAACTGGTGCGCCTGGGCGTGATCGAAGGCGAGCGCCAGACCTGGATTGCCAAAGCCCAGGGCGCTCGGTCCGGGCTGCGCTATGACCCCGACATGGGCCGTGATGCGCCGCTGTTTTACACGGCTTCCGGGCATGCGTGGCTGGCGTGCATGAGCGATGCCGAAGCCTTGTCACTGGTCGAGCGTCAAGGCGCGGAACAACCCAAGGATCTCGGTCCGAACGCGCCGCGTTCCAACATTGAACTGCTGGAGCGCTTGCGTCTGGCGCGGGAACAAGGGTATGCGTGGGTCGAGGAAAGCTCGGCCGTGGGCACGTCGGCGATTGCGGCGGTGGTGCGCCATCCCGGTGATGGGCGAGTCATTGGTGTATTGAGCATCGCCGGCCCCAGCGCGCGGATGCCGGGAGCGCGGTTGCATGAATTGGCGCCGGTCTTGCTGAGATTTACAGAGGAGTTGTCGGCGGCGAGTCTGGCCTCCGAGTTGTTTAGCTAGACTGATGCGAGGAAAAAGCTGTGCGTTGTTCGCACAGTTTCGTCGTACGTCCATGAAGGAAAATGGAATCAGGTTCTAAATTGTCGAGATGGATCTATCCTGACGATAATCACGAGAGGACGATACGACGATGTTTTTGATTTCAGGACGTAAGGGATATTCATGACCGTCAGCACACCGCTCTCCGGCGTTAACCATCCCTTGAAAGGGATTTTGCTGATCGTCATCGCCACCTTTCTCTTCTCGAGCCATGACGCCTTGTCGAAGTACCTGTCGGGTTTCTATCCGATCGTCATGGTGGTCTGGGCCCGCTATGTGGTTCATACCTTGCTGATGGCGGGTATTTTCCTGCCGCAATCGGGGTTGCGTGTCCTGCGTACCAAGCGACCGATGCTGCAGCTGGTCAGGGCGTTGTGCCTGCTGGGCACCAGTCTGTTTTTCACCACCGGCTTGCAATACATCCCCTTGGCCGAAGCCACGGCTGTCAACTTTCTCGCCCCGGTGCTGGTGACTGCGCTGTCGGTGCCGTTGTTGAAAGAGCATGTGACCCGTGGCCAATGGATCGCGGTCATCTGCGGGTTCATCGGTGTATTGATCATTGTCCATCCCGGTGGGGAGTTGTTCACGCCGGCGGTGTTGCTGCCTTTGTGTTCGGCGCTGTTCTTCTGCTTCTATCAGTTGCTCACGCGCAAGCTCAGTGAAATCGACAGCCCGACGACCAGTAACTTTTTCGCCGGTCTGTGCAACACCTTGGTGATGAGCGCGCTGGTACCGTTTTTCTGGCAGGTGCCCACGTTGTTTCATGGGTGTTTGATGGTGGCGCTCGGGGCCTGCGGGATGACGGCTCACCTGTTGCTGACCCAGGCATTCCGATACGCCGCACCGGCCTTGTTGGCACCTTTCGGCTATTGCCAGATCGTCTTTGCAGGCTTGTTGGGATGGCTGCTGTTTTCTCACACGCCGACCCTGACCACGGTGGTCGGGATCGCGGTGATCTGCTGCAGCGGGTTGGCCGCGGTGTGGCAGCAGCGCAAGCGGTGACGTAGAAAAGCGAGCCTGGAATCAGGCCCGCAAGAGGAAGGAATATCAGTCAGTGACGGTAGGAATCTTGCGCGGTGCCATGAAGTACATCCAGATCAGCGCGATGAAGTACATCGCCGGGATCATGGTAAACAGCACGGTGTAGTTGTTGTTCGTCACTGTCAGGATATGGCCCACCAACTGGGTCATGAACATCCCGCCAATGGCGGCGCACATGCCACCAAAGCCGAACACGGTGCTCATCATGTGCTTGGGCGTGTAGTCCATCACCAGGCTCCAGATGTTCGCGGTCCAGGCTTGATGCGCACCGATGGCCAGCGAGATCGCGAACACGGCGACCCACAGATTGCTGGACCCCGCTGCCATGATCACGCCGACGATGCAGCAGGCGAACAGGAACATGGACAACAGGCGTGCCTTGATGGAATTCATGCCGCGACCGATCAGGAACGAGGACAGGATCCCGCCACCCACGCTGCCGAAGTCAGCGGTCACGTAGATGATGATCAACGGGATACCCATCTGGGTGACGTTGATTCCCAGGTTGTATTGCTGGTTGAGGAAGGGCGGCAGCCAGTAAAGGTAAAACCAGAACACCGGTGCGGTCATCGAATAAGCGAGGGCAAATGCCCACGTGCCGCGCATGCGCAGGATTTTCGAAAAAGGTACGCGGGTTTGTTCCGGCTCGACTTCATTCTGGATGTAGTCGAGTTCCGTTTGTTTAACGCTCGGATGATCTTCCGGGTTGAAATACTTCAAACCCCAGAACAACAGCCAGATCCCACCCAATGCCGACATGCACAGGAACGCGGCCTGCCATCCCCACACGTGGAGGATCAGCGGCAACAGCATCGGGGTGAACATCGCGCCGACGTTGGTACCTGCGTTGAAAATCCCCGTGGCCACAGCGCGTTCGCCGGCCGGAAACCACAGCCGCGTGGTTTTGACACAGGCCGGGTAGTTAGCGGCTTCGGTCAGTCCGAGAATGAACCGGCAGACCATGAAGCCGACCGCCGAAGTGGCCAGACCATGAGCGCCGGTGGCCAGGCTCCAGAGCAACACCGCGCAGAAGAACACGCGCTTCACACCGACTTTGTCGATCAATCGACCTTGCAGCACGAAGCCGATGGCGTAACCGACCTGGAACCAGAAATTGATGTTGGCGTAATCCATCGCCGTCCAGCTCATTTCCTTGGCCAGGATCGGCTGCATCACGCCCAGTGCTGCACGGTCGATGTAGTTCAGGGTGGTGGCGAAAAACACCAGCGCCAGCATGCCCCAGCGGGTCTTGCCGACCGCCATGGCACCGCGGATCTTGTCGCCGACACCACTGCTGGCAGGGGTCATGGAGGGACGCTCCATGGAAGAGCTCTGAGAAGGAATCATGTAGGCCACCGATTGTTTTTATAGGGTGTGCTGTGTCGTTGGTTACCGAACCCGGTGGTTCATGACCGGACTCAATGTGCAGTTGATGTTGCGCAGTGGACAAAAAATCGTCAATTCACCAACGGCCATAGTGTTCGATAATCGAACGAAAAACTAACCGGGTAGTACACTTTGGATTGCTGTGTGGAGGTGCTCGGCCAATAATTCATCCAGCGTCAAATCATCACTCGTTGCTCAATGCAACCTCTGTAGCAGCTGGCGAAGCCTGTGGTGAGGGGATTTATCCCCGTCCGACTGCGAAGCAGTCGTAAAAGCTGAATGTAAGGTTTTCCTGATACAGCGCTTCGGCTGATTTCACGACTGCTTCGCAGCCGGACGCAGGCTTCGCCAGCTGCTACAAATGCGGTTACCGCGATGTCGATAACAAGATTGTCTCCACCACCGGGAGTCTGAATATGCAGCGTTCCATTGCCACCGTTTCCTTGAGCGGTACCCTGCCGGAAAAACTCGAAGCCATTGCCGCCGCCGGCTTTGACGGGGTGGAGATTTTCGAAAATGACCTGCTCTACTTCGACGGTAGTCCACGGGAAATCAAACAGATGTGCGCCGATCTCGGGATCGCGATCACCCTGTTTCAGCCTTTCCGGGATTTCGAGGGCTGCCGCCGCGATCGCTTGCCACGCAACCTGGAACGGGCCGAACGCAAGTTTGACCTGATGCAGGAACTGGGCACTGACCTCGTGCTGGTGTGCAGCAACGCCTCTGCCGATGCCATCGGTGACGAACAGATTCTGGTCGACGATTTGCGTCTGCTCGCCGAGCACGCCGGGGCGCGTGGCCTGCGTATCGGTTATGAAGCGCTGGCGTGGGGCCGGCATGTCAACACGTGGCAACAGGTGTGGAACATCGTCCGCCAGGCTGATCACCCGAGTCTCGGCGTGCTGCTGGACAGTTTTCACACCCTGTCGCTCAAGGGCGATCCCAGCGCAATCGCCGATATTCCCGGCGACAAGATTTTCTTCGTCCAAATGGCTGACGCTCCGATCCTGGCCATGGACGTGCTGGAGTGGAGCCGGCACTTCCGCTGTTTCCCGGGGCAGGGCGAATTCGATCTGGCCGGTTTCCTCGCACCCATCATCAAGAGCGGTTACACCGGACCGCTGTCGCTTGAGATCTTCAACGATGGCTTCCGCGCCGCACCGCCTCGAGCCAACGCCGCTGACGGGTTGCGTTCGCTGCTGTACCTGGAAGAGAAAACCCGTGAACGGCTGGCGCAGGAAGCCAAGCCAGCGGTTAATCCCGAGATTCTGTTCGAGACCCCCAAGGCCAGCGAGTACAACGGGATCGAGTTTCTCGAATTCGCGGTGGACGAAAGCCTGGGCGCGAAGCTTTCCAACTGGCTGGAACGCCTGGGGTTCGTGAAGGCGGGGCAACATCGCTCCAAGAGCGTGAGCTTGCTGCGACAGGGTGATATCAACCTGATCCTCAATTGCGAGCCTTACTCCTTCGCCAACAGCTTTTTCGAAGCTCACGGTCCTTCACTGTGCGCCATGGCCGTGCGGGTCAAGGACAGCAGCAGTGCGCTGGCCCGCGCCGTCGCCTATAAAGGTCAACCCTATCGCGGGCTGGTAGGCCCGAACGAGCTGGAGCTGGCCGCCGTGCGCGCACCGGATGGCAGCCTGATCTATCTGGTGGATCAGGACGCCGATGTCTACGGGACCGATTTCAATGTGCGCCCCGATGCGGTGGCTCGCGGCGGCCTCAAACGCATCGACCATATGGCCATTGCATTGCCCGCCGACAGCCTCGACAGCTGGGTGCTTTTTTACAAAAGCCTGCTGGACTTCGAAGCCGACGATGAAGTGGTGCTTCCTGACCCGTATGGTCTGGTGAAGAGCCGGGCCCTGCGCAGTCGTGACAGTTCGATCCGCTTGCCGTTGAACATCTCCGAGAACCGTAACACCGCGATTTCACACGCACTGTCGAGCTATCGCGGCTCGGGCGTGCATCACATCGCCTTCGATTGTGACGACATCTTCGCTGAAGTCAGTCGCGCCAAAGAGGCGGGCGTACCGCTGCTGGACATCCCGCTCAATTATTACGACGACCTTGCGGCGCGCTTCGATTTTGACGACGAATTCCTCAGCGAACTGGCCTATTACAATGTGCTTTACGACCGGGATTCCCAGGGCGGCGAGCTGTTTCACGTCTACACCGAGCCGTTCGAAGGGCGTTTCTTCTTTGAAATCATCCAGCGTAAGGACGGCTACGCAGGTTACGGTGCTGCCAACGTAGCGGTACGGCTGGCGGCGATGGCCAAATCACGTATTGGCGCCGTCCGTCAGGCAAAGTTGTAGGAAATTGGTAAGCGCGAGGTTAAACCGCTACCGCACAGCTTCCTTCGCCGTGCGGCGCGGCTCATAATCGCCAGCCTGTTCAGTGATGGCCGTGAGCCCGCAATGACAATATCTCAAGAACTCTCCGTAGTGCCCGACGAACCCGTGGCGGGGCCGCGCAAGAGTCGCAAGAACAATCCGGAAAAGACCCGCGAGAATATTCTTCAAGAGGCCATTGTCGAGTTCGTCCAGCAGGGGCTTTCCGGCGCTCGCGTCGACGCGATCGCTGACCGGATCCACACCTCGAAGCGCATGATCTATTACTACTTCGGCAGTAAAGAGCAGCTCTACGTCGAGGTTCTGGAAAAGCTGTACGGTGACATCCGCAACACTGAAAACCGTTTGAACCTGTCCGAGCTGGCGCCCGTGGACGCGATTCGCCGCCTGGTGGAATTTACCTTCGATCACCATGACCGCAACGTCGACTTCGTGCGTATCGTCAGCATCGAGAATATCCACAACGCCGAGTACGTGAAGCGTTCAGATGCCATCAAGGCAATGAACAACACCGTTCTCGACGCATTGGGCGTGACCCTGCGACGGGGTGCAGACGAAGGTGTGTTCCGCCCCGGCCTCGATCCGCTGGATGTGCATTTGCTGATGAGCTCGTTCTGCTTCTATCGCGTATCGAACCGCCACACGCTCAGTGAAATGTTCCAGATCGATTTGCCGAACGAGCGCATCAAGCAGCGTCATCGGGAAATGATCTGCGAGTCGGTTTTGCGCTATCTGCAGGCTTGATCTCACCCTTGAGATCGCAGCCTGCAGGCATTGCCGCCGGCTGCGATTTTTTGATCTTTACCCGTTCATGCTTTGAAAATGCGCGAGCATTCGCTGCGCATCCGGCACCACGCCGCTGAACAGCTCAAACGCCTTTACCGCTTGAAACACCGCCATGTTGCCGCCATCCAGCGTCCGGCAGCCCAAGGCGCGGGCGTTGCGCAGCAGTTCGGTTTCCAGCGGAAAGTAGACGATCTCTGCCACCCATAGCTCCTTGCGAAGCAGTTCCACGGGAACAGGCATGCCCGGCAGTTTCTTCATGCCCATGGGCGTGGTATTGACCAGCCCGTTCGCCTGAGCCAGCGCACTCGGCAAATCATGCCCGGCCACCGCACGACGGGCGCCGAAGTGTTGGTTGAGATTCTGCGCCAAGGCTTCCGCGCGGCTGATTTCCATATCGAAAATGCTCAGCCGTTGTACGCCTTCGCTCAATAGCGCATGGGCGACCGCCGCGCCGGCACCCCCCGCGCCCATTTGTACGACGTGTTCAACGGAAACGTCCTGCAAGCCACGCCGAAATCCTTCGGCAAAACCCAGGCAATCGGTGTTGTGGCCGATTCGTTTACCGTCTCTAAGCACCACCGTATTGACCGCCCCAATGCCACGGGCCTCCGGAGACAATTCGTCGAGTAACGGGATAATTGTCTGCTTGCAGGGAAATGTGATGTTGAGGCCGGTGAAGTTCATGCACTCGGCTGCCATCAGCAGCTCGGGCAGGGCAGCGCTATCGAGTTTCAACTGGTCGAGATCGATCAGGCGATAGAGATACCGCATGCCCTGCGCATCGCCTTCATGCTCGTGCAGCGCCGGAGTGCGTGACGCCTGAATGCCAGCGCCGATCAGGCCGGCCAGTACCACGTTGTGCTGGTCCATGCTGCTCACCCCTTCAAACGCAGACTGAAATGCTCCAGCGCCAGGCGATAACCATGGCTGCCAAAACCGGCCATTACCGCTGTCGCCACAGCCGATACGAACGAGTGGTGGCGAAAAGGCTCACGGGCGTGAACGTTGGACAGGTGCACTTCAATAACCGGCAGCTCACTGGCAACCAATGCATCACGAATCGCAACCGAGGTGTGTGTCCAGGCGGCCGGATTGATGACGATGCCGGCGCAACGCTTGCGAGCGGCATGAATCCAGTCGAGCAGCTCGCCTTCATGATTGGTCTGGCGAAATTCCACGGTGAGGCCGAATTCTTCAGCGGTACGTCCACACAGCGCTGAGATATCCGCCAGGGTTTCGTGCCCGTAAGTGGCCGGTTCACGGGTACCAAGCAGGTTCAGGTTCGGGCCGTTCAGCACCAGAACGATAGGGGGCATGGGGTCTCTCCACTTATTATTTTTAGCATTGGCCGATTTTTCAGCCTGTGGAGATAAATTGTACTAGATGGTTAGTTTGGTCAATTGAAGAGGCGGGATCGCAGACGTTTGTGTGCGGTGATCGGACGATTTCATAGGGTGCGGTGAAAGCATTGCTTACTCATTTGCAGGGTGGCTGCTGCGTCCGGAACGAGTTCAAGCACTAGGCTGAAACCAGGACTCTCGTCTGACGATGGGAGCCGGCTATCGGTTTTTCAAGGATTGTCCAGCCAATCAGCTCAATAACCTAACGGATGGGTTACTATGAAATTGTTCCGCTACAAAGGGATTTCGGTGGTGATCATGCTGCGCGATGAGCATTGCCCGGCACACGCGCATGTGGATGGTGGAAGTTGGAGTGCGCGTTTTAAATTCAGCTTTTGGCACAACAGTGTCGAACTGCGGGACGTGGTTGCACACGCAAAACGGCCGCCTTCAGCAGTGCTGGAAGGCCTGCGTCATGCACTCAGACAACCCGCCCACCTGCGCAGAGCCCGGGCAATTTGGTGGGAAAAGCTGCGCACGGTCTGCCTCAACCGGCAGATATGGAATTGGCAGACAAACGAAGTCGTGGTGGTACAAAAGATCGCGAGTACGACTTGCATGATCCATTCGGCTTGCTATGAGCCCGAGACGAACAAGACCCTGCTGGCGCTCATGGGCATCCCGGAGGGCGTGGAGATTCAGCTATGAAAACGTTAAAGGCAGGAATGCTGCCCGATCAGCCTGTTACCGACGCTGTGCTGGATGACGCCGTCCAGCGTGGGCAGCTACGCCATAAAAGTGGTTTGCAAGTGGCGTCGGTGACCTTTATGAATCCGTGCCTGGCGCTCAGTTTCGTTGATGGCAGTGGCGTGCTGCTGCCCGTTCGGAACTATCCGGAGTTTGATGATTTCGACACCGAGGACTTCGCCGAGTTGAAAGTCGGCTTTTCCGGAAGTGCGTTATGCCATGAAGGCAAGGATCGGCACGTCTCTATCGCGGGGATGATTTCGTCGAGCGAGTCGCTGATGCATATGGCTGCCTCGGTTATCGCCTCGCGCAATGGTAGTCAGAGCAGTGCGGCAAAGTCCGAAGCTGCGCGGGCGAATGGTCGTAAGGGTGGCCGGCCGCGCAAAGCCGATGTCCCCCACTGAGCACCCACAAAAAAGCCGTCGTGAAGACGGCTTTTCTGTTTATGGCTGCTGCAATCAGCGACGGGTCAGCATCACTCCGGATTCCATGTGATGCGTCCACGGGAACTGGTCGAACATCGCGCAGCGGGTGATGCGGTGCGTGTCGTGCAACTGGGCGATGTTGGCCGCCAGTGTTTCCGGATTACAGGAAATGTAGAGGATGTTGTCAAAGCGCCGGGTCAGTTCGCAGGTGTCCGGGTCCATGCCGGCGCGAGGCGGATCGACGAAGACGCTGCCGAATTCGTAGCGCTTCAGATCAATGCCTTGCAGACGACGGAACGGACGCACTTCGTTCAGCGCTTGGGTCAGTTCTTCGGCGGACAAACGCACCAGGGTGACGTTATCCACAGCGTTTTCGCTGAGGTTGCTCAAGGCCGCATTGACCGAAGCCTTGCTGATTTCGGTGGCCAGCACTTTGCGCACGCGGGTGGCGAGGGGCAGGGTGAAGTTGCCGTTGCCGCAATACAGCTCCAACAAATCATCCGCACGATCGCCCAGTGAGTCGTACGCCCAGTTGAGCATCTTCTGATTCACGGTGCCGTTGGGCTGAGTGAACGCGCCTTCCGGTTGGCGATAGCTGAAGGTGCGACCGCCCACTTCAAGCTTCTCGACCACATAATCGTGACCGATGACTTCGCGTCTGCCCTTGGAGCGACCGATCACGCTGACGTTAAGGTCGGCTGCCAGTTTCGACGCGGCGGTGTGCCAATGCTCGTCCAGCGGGCGGTGATAACACAGGGTGATCATCGCGTCGCCGGCCAGGGTGGTCAGGAACTCCACCTGAAACAGTTTGTGGCTCAGTGCCGCACTGGCCTTCCACGCCGCCTTGAGCTGCGGCATCAACTGGTTGATGCGCAGGCTGGCGATCGGGAACTCTTCGATCAGGATCGGCGTGCGTTTGTCTTCCTGGGAAAACATCGCGTAGTGACGCTCGCCGCCTTCGCGCCACAGGCGAAATTCCGCACGCAGGCGAAAGTTCTTCAAAGGCGAGTCGAACACGGTCGGCTCGGGCGCGTCGAACGGGGCCAGCAGGTCGCGCAGGCGCGTGACCTTTTCTTCGAGCTGAGTGGCGTAAGCCTGGGAATCAAAAGTCATGCGTTGAACCAACCCAACTTGATCACGAACAGAATCGACAGAATCACCAGCGCCGGATTCAACTCACGGGCGCGGCCGGACAGCAGCTTGATCACGGTCCAGGAAATGAAACCGAAGGCGATGCCGTTGGCGATGGAGTACGTGAATGGCATTGCCAGGGCGGTGACAACGACCGGCGCGGCAACGGTGATGTCGTCCCAGTCTATTTCGGCCAGGCCGGATGTCATCAATACCGCGACGAACAGCAGGGCCGGTGCAGTCGCGAACGCCGGAACGCTGGCGGCCAGTGGCGAGAAGAACAGCGCCAGCAGGAACAGGATCGCCACCACCACCGCGGTCAGGCCTGTGCGGCCCCCCGCGCTCACGCCGGCGGCGGATTCGATGTAGCTGGTCGTCGTCGATGTGCCCAGCAGCGAACCGGCCATGGCCGCCGTGCTGTCGGCGATGAGCGCGCGACCCATTTTCGGCATGTGGCCGTCCTTGCCCATCAGCCCGGCACGCTTGGCAACGCCAATCAATGTGCCGGAGTTGTCGAACAGATCTACGAACAGGAAGGCAAAAATCACGCTGACCAGACCGATGTCCAGCGCGCCTTTGATATCGAGTTGCAGGAACGTCGGGGCCAGGGACGGCGGCATCGACATCACGCCACCGAACGGGGTAAAGCCCAGCGCAATGGAGGCGATGGTCACCACCAGAATGCCGATCAGCACAGCGCCGCGTATCTTCATGGCTTCGAGGGCCACGATCAGCGCAAAGCCGAGGGTCGCGAGGATCGGAGCCGGTTGCTTCAAGTCGCCGAGGCCGACCATTGTTGCCGGGTTGCTGACCACGATGCCGGCGTTGTGCAGGGCAATCAGTGCCAGGAACAGGCCGATACCGGCCGCAATCGCCGAACGCAGCGGCAGCGGGATACTGTTGATGATCCATTCACGAATGCGGAAGATCGACAGCAGGAAGAACAGCACTGCCGAGATGAACACCGCGCCCAGCGCCACTTGCCAGGTGTGGCCCATGTGCAGGACCACGGTGTAGGTGAAGAAGGCGTTCAGGCCCATGCCCGGTGCCAGCGCGATCGGGTAGTTGGCGATCAGGCCCATGACCGTCGAGCCAATGGCCGCTGCCAGACACGTTGCGACAAACACCGCACCCTTGTCCATGCCGGTCTCGCCGAGGATGCTCGGGTTGACGAACAGAATGTAGGCCATGGCCAAAAAGGTCGTTACGCCCGCAAGAATCTCGGTCCGCACGTTGGTGTTGTGTGCCTTGAGTTGAAACAGCCTTTCCAGCATGTCTGCTCCCCGTGGCGCGCCCGGCGCCGTGAATGTATCGACCTCAACAGCAAAGCACAGACCGCTGCAGGCGCCTGGTAATTTTCTGTGGGTCGGAAAAAGCCGCGCATCATACCAGCAGCGTGGGGCTGTGGCTGCTTATGGCTGCGATCGTCGTCGATGTTTTGCGTTAAAGCCAAGTGAGCCATACTGCGCGCTGAATTTGCGGTGACATGAGGGCTGCATGAAAAAGCATCTGTTTAGAGTGTCTGGAACGGCTTTGGCCGTGTTCCTTGGGGCACAAACGGTGTCGGCGGCATCGGCGCCCCCCTTGAGCCAGGTGAAGGTACTCAAGGTCGAATCGCCGGCCTGCGGCTTTGAAGACATTGCACAGGGGCAGGAACAGACGCGCTGCAATCACAGTGGGCCGAGTATCAAGGTGTATGTGCTGGAAGTCGGCTACGGGCGTACGGCTCAAGTCGGTCTGGATGGTTTCGAAGTGAACGGCACCCGAACCCCCATCTGCGCGTTTGATAACGGCAACCTGACGGAATGCACCGTCGGAAAAAAAACGGTCGGCTATCTGTACGTGTTTGATCTGGCCGGCAAGCAGGAGGGTACTTTCACCTTCAGCAACACCTCGATCAATGCACCGGGCAACACGATGTCGACCCAGCTTTACATCAAGTAACGGCCAGCCAGAACAGGGCTCGAGAAAGCTGACTACGCTTTAGAGATCATTCTGTGGAACGCCCTTCATGACCTTTAGAGCCCTGATTACCCTCGCCGAGGGCATCGACGATCTGCAAACCGTGACCCTGATCGATGTGCTGCGCCGCGCCAAAGTCGAAGTGGTGGTGGCCAGCATCGAGGGACGGCGCATGCTCACCTGTGCGCGCGGCACTCGCCTGACGGCCGATGCCATGCTCGTTGACTTGCTCGCCCAGACGTTTGACCTGATCGCGCTGCCCGGCGGCTCAGTCGGGGCGCAGCACCTGGCGGCGCATCAACCGTTGCAACAACTGATCAAGGACCAGGCGTCTGCCGGCCGACTGTTTGCCGGTATTGCCGAGGCCCCTGCGGTGGCATTGCAGGCCTTTGGTGTCCTGCGTCAGCGACGCATGACCTGCCTGCCTTCGGCCAGCCACCAATTGTCAGGCTGCAACTTCGTCGATCAACCGGTAGTGATCGACGGTAATTGCATCACCGCGCAAGGTTCGGGCGCTGCGCTACCATTTGCCCTGGCGCTTGTGGAACAACTCTGCGGCAAAGCCACGCGTGCATCTGTGGCCGTGGAGTTAGTCATTTAGAACCGATCCTGTGGCGAGGGAGCTTGCTCCCGCTGGCCTGATCAGGCTGTGCAGTCGAGCACGCGCCACAGATCAACTTCCTTGAACGCTCCGCACCCCCTGAAGTCGTACCCCTTATGACGGCGGTTTGCCAAAACGCCGCGAACGTACGATCAACCGTGAGGTGTATATGAGCGCGACCACTCCCGACGCAGCGCAGCCGGCCTTTGCCCGATATCCGTTGCGCATCACCCTCAATGGTCAAAGGCGTGAGCTTGATGTGCTGCCCTGGACCACGCTGCTGGATTTGCTGCGTGAACAGCTGGACCTGATTGGCACGAAAAAGGGCTGCGACCACGGCCAGTGCGGCGCCTGTACGGTGTTGCTCAACGGCAAGCGCGTGAATGCCTGCCTGACGCTGGCCGTCATGTGCGACGGTGCCGAACTGACCACCATCGAAGGTTTGGCCGACGGCGATCAACTGCATCCGATGCAGCAGGCCTTCATCAAGCACGACGCTTTCCAGTGCGGTTACTGCACGCCGGGGCAGATCTGCTCTGCCGTGGGAATGGCCAACGAAGGTCGGGCGCAGACCACGGAACAAATCCAGGAACTGATGAGTGGCAATCTCTGCCGCTGTGGCGCGTACAGCAACATTCGCGATGCCATCGAAGAGGCGCTTCCCGCCTGTCGCCAGCAAGACGGGCAAGGAGGTGGCCAATGAACCCCTTTCATTACAGCAAGCCCGATTCGGTGCAGGACGCCGTTCATCTCGCCGGTCCCGCGTCACGGTTCATTGCCGGCGGTACCAATCTGCTGGACTTGATGAAGGAAAACGTCACCCGTCCTGAGCACCTGATCGATATCACCGGGCTGCCCCTGCGAGAGGTCCGCGAAACCGAGACGGGCGGGTTGATGATCGGCGCCCTGGTCAGCAATGCCGACCTGGCCTGGCATCCCCTGATCGAACAGCGTTACCCGCTGTTGTCCCAGGCCATACTGGCGGGCGCCTCGCCGCAGCTGCGCAACATGGCCAGCACGGGCGGCAACCTGTTGCAACGCACGCGCTGCTACTACTTCTACGACGCCAGCGTGCCGTGCAACAAACGCGAACCCGGCAGCGGTTGCCCGGCGAAGGACGGATTGAACCGCATTCATGCCATCTTCGGCGCCAGCGTGCAGTGCGTCGCCACTCATCCTTCGGACATGTGTGTCGCGCTGGCCGCACTGGAGGCGCTGGTCCACGTTCAAGGACGCGCAGGCTCGCGAGTCATCGAGTTCGCCGACTTCCACCGCCTGCCAGGCGAGTCGCCGGAGCGTGACAACCAGTTGGCCGATGACGAGTTAATCACCGCCATCGAGTTGCCAGCGGCCGGTTTTGCCCAGTACAGCCATTACCTGAAGATCCGCGATCGTGCGTCCTATGCCTTTGCACTGGTCTCGGTGGCTGCGGCACTCGATATGACCGGGCCGATCATCCGCGAGGCGCGTCTGGTACTCGGTGGCGTGGCGCACAAACCCTGGCGCGACAAGGCCGTGGAAAGTTTTCTGGTGGGCAAAGCCGTCAGCCGCGAGACCTTCAGCGCCGCCGCCGATGCCTTGCTGCAACACGCAGAACCCCTGGAACACAACGCTTTCAAGGTCAAACTGGCGCGTCGGGCAATCGTCCGCGCCCTGAGCGATGCCGCGCTGGGAGGGCAAGCCTGATGACTACTTTTACTCAACCCATGGGCCAACCGCTGGACCGTGTTGACGGCAAACTCAAAGTCACGGGGCAAGCGCGTTACGCCGGTGAGTATCCAGAGGAAGGCCTGCTGCATGGCAGTGTTGTTTCCAGCCGCATCGCCCGTGGTCGGGTGATCAGCATTGATGCCTCGAAAGCACTGGCACTGCCCGGTGTCATCGCGGTGATCGATCATGTGAGCCGGCCGAAGATCGCCAGTTACGACAAGGATTACGACGACGCCGACTCCGCCGAAGGCTCACCGTTTCGTCCGCTGTACAACGACCGGGTGCTCTACAGTGGCCAGCCACTTGCGCTGGTGGTGGCGGACAACCTTGAACTGGCGCGCCATGCCGGTTTCCTGGTGGTGATCGAATACGAAAGCGAAGCCCATCAGACCGATCTGTTGTCGACGCAGGAAGAAGCGCATCCCGCGCCCGCCGAACTGCCCAAGCCCCGTGGGAATTTTCAGGCCGAGTTCGCCGGTGCGGCTATCAGCCTGGATCTGAATTACAGCACCCCGATTGAACATCACAATCCGATGGAGCCGCACGCCAGCACGGTGCTGTACCAGTCCGATGGCAGCCTGCACATTCATGACAAGACTCAAGGGCCGCAAAACTGTCAGTCCTACGTGCAAAAAGTCTTCGGCCTCGAGAAAGAGCAGGTCAGGATTTTCGCGGCCTATGTCGGCGGTGCGTTCGGCTCGGGCTTGCGCCCTCAATATCAACTGCCACTCGCCGTCATGGCCGCGCTCAAACTGAAGCGCTCGGTGCGCGTGACGTTGACCCGTCAGCAGATGTTCACCTTCGGTTATCGGCCTCGCACGTTGCAACGACTGCAATTGGGCGCGGCAGCCAACGGGCGCTTGCTGGCGGTCGCGCACACTGCAATTGGCCAGACCTCGCACTTCGAGGACTTTACCGAACATGTCGTGGAGTGGAGCGGCATGCTCTACCACTGCGACAACGTGCAACTGACTTACAAGTTAGTCCCTCTCGACGTGTTCACCCCGCTGGACATGCGAGCACCCGGGGCCGCGCTCGGACTGATCGGTCTCGAGTGCGCCATGGACGAGCTGGCGTGCGCGCTGGCGATCGACCCGGTGCAGCTGCGTTTGATCAACTATTCGGAACGCAATCAGAACGAAGACAAGCCGTATTCCAGTAAGGAATTACGCGCCTGTTATGCACAGGGTGCCGAGCGTTTTGGTTGGGATGCGCGTAACCCCGAACCACGCAGCATGCGCCATGGCCGCCAATTGGTGGGCTGGGGGATGGCCGGCGGTGTCTGGGAGGCGATGCAGCAGAAAGCCAGTGCCAAGGCCAGCCTGGACCACACGGGCCATTTAACCGTCAGCAGCGCGACGACGGACATTGGCACCGGAACCTACACCGTGATGACGCAAATTGCCGCGCAAGCGTCAGGCGTTTCGGTGAAGGACGTCACGTTTATCCTCGGCGACTCCTCATTGCCCACGGCGCCGTTGCAGGGTGGTTCGTTCACCGTCTCGTCGGTGGGTACTGCTGTGCAACAGTCTTGCGAGGCGTTGAAGGAAAAACTGCTCGCCGTGGCGCGGCAGACGCACCCGGCGTTCAGTGCAGTGACGACGGAGCAGGCGGTTTTCGAAGACGGACAGTTAGTGTTCGGTGAGGCGAAGGTGTCACTGGCTGAACTTGTCCAGGACAGTGGCGAAGCCACGCTGGAGGTCCAGGTGGATGCCGAGCCGGACAAAAAACGCGAGGCGTATGCGACGGCGACTCACTCGGCAGTGTTCGTCGAGGTGTTTGTCGATGAGGACCTGGGAACGGTGAAGGTCAATCGCGTGGTCAGCGCCATCGCGGCAGGCAGGGTGGTTAACCCGAAAATGGCGCGCAGCCAGATTCTCGGCGGCGTGGTGTGGGGAATCGGAATGGCGCTGCACGAAGAGACGCAAACCGATCATGCGCTGGGCCGTCACATGAACCACAGCCTGGCCGAGTATCACATCCCGGTGAATGCCGATATCGGTGACATTGAAGTGCTGTTCGTCGAAGAACACGACGAGATCGTCAACGCCCTCGGTTCGAAAGGCGTGGGTGAGATCGGCATCGTTGGCGTGGCCGCGGCGGTGGCCAACGCGATCTATCACGCCACCGGCAAGCGGGTGCGGGACTTTCCCGTCACCCTCGACAAACTGCTTTAGACCTTGGCTTCTTCGACAGGCACATGCATGCGATCGCGGTTGGCCAGGGTCGGGAATAGTTTGATCCAGACGCCGGTCACCACGAGGGTGCCAATACCGCCCATCACAACGGCCGGTACGGTGCCGAACCAGTGAGCGGTCAGGCCGGATTCAAATTCGCCTAACTGGTTCGAAGCGCCGATGAACAGTCCGTTCACGGCGCTCACCCGGCCACGCATTTCGTCCGGGGTCTCCAGTTGCACGAAGGAGGCGCGAATCACCATGCTGATCATGTCCGCCGCGCCCAGCACCACCAGTACCGCGAGGGAAAACCAGAATGAAGTCGACAGGCCGAACGCGATCGTCGCGACACCGAACACGCCCACGGCAGTGAACATGACTCGCCCGACCTTGCGGTCCACGGAGAACCGTGCGAGCCAAAGCGACATCATCAATGCGCCCACAGCGGGTGCAGAACGCAACAGGCCCAGCCCCCACGGCCCCGTCAGCAGAATGTCTTTGGCGAACACCGGCAGCAACGCCGTCGCGCCCCCCAGTAAAACCGCGAACAGATCCAGAGAAATCGCCCCGAGGATATCCGGGCGACTGCGAATGAAACGGATGCCGGCCAACAGCGAGTCCAGCGTGGCTTTACCCTTGTTCAACGGTGTCTGGCGTGCCGGCAGGTTGAGCATCAGTGCGCAGGCAATGAGGTAGAGAATGACCGTCGGACCATAGACCCAGACGCTGCCGAAGGCGTAGAGCAAACCGCCGAGGGCCGGGGCGACGATGGTGGCCGATTGCTGGGCAGACTGTGCGGCGGCAACCGCCCGGGGAAACAGGGCGCTGGGCACAATGCTGGGCAGCAACGCTTGAGTGGTCGGCATTTCAAAGGAACGCGCGGCCCCCAGCAGGAACGCGAGGATGAAGATCATCTCCCGGGTGACATGATCGGTGGCGCTGCCGATAGCCAGTGACAGCGCGATCAGCGCTTGCAGTGACTGACAGATCGCCGCAACTTTGCGTCGGTCATAACGGTCCGCCACATGACCGGTGTGCAACATGAACAGCACCCTTGGCGCAAATTCCACCAGGCCCACGAGACCGAGATCGAGCACATTTCCAGTCAGTTGATACAGATTCCAGCCGATGGCGACGGTGAGCATCTGAAAGCCGCTGGCCGTGAATACACGGGCCAGCCAGAACGCGATGAAAGGGCGGTGATGACGTAACAGCAGGGGCGCTTGGCTGGGCATCTGAGGCGAATCTTGAGCGGGGTAGTCCCGAGATTATCACCAACCTGTAACTGGAAGTTGCGACCACGGCAAATTTAGTTAGCAAGACACCGATCTCGCGCTCGCCCTGTGTAGCAGCTGGCGAAGCCTGCGTTCGGCTGCGAAGCAGTCGTAAATGGGCGCTCTCGATGTATCAGTCATACCGTCCAACCTGAATTCACGACTGCTGCGCAGCCGAACGCAGGCTTCGCCAGCTGCTACAAGGGACCGTGCAGAGCCATGAGGCAACCTGTCACGCGGCAAAAGACCACACGGGTCCCCCTCAAAAATGGGACTACTCTTTCAACCATGCTTGATCCAGATCAAAACCTTTTGTGGAAATGATCCGGCGGCCAGATGGCCAGACTCCCTACGCTGTGATGATTGTAAAAAAAGAACGAATTTGAATTCGCCACACTCCATATCCGTGGGGGCAGTGGGTGCAGGCCGCAGGCCTACAGCCGGTATTACCTGACAGAGGAAGACTTATGTTCGGTTTGGAGGCGCTTGATCTCGCCCGAATTCAGTTCGCGTTCACCATCTCATTCCACATTCTGTTCCCGGCCATCACCATTGGCCTGGCGAGTTACCTGGCGGTGCTCGAAGGCCTGTGGCTGAAAACCAATAACGATACCTACCGCGACCTGTACCACTTCTGGTCGAAGATCTTTGCCGTCAACTTCGGCATGGGTGTGGTATCCGGCCTGGTGATGGCTTATCAGTTCGGCACGAACTGGAGCCGTTTCTCGGACTTCGCCGGTGCCGTGACAGGTCCGTTACTCACCTATGAAGTCCTGACTGCATTCTTCCTGGAAGCCGGCTTCCTGGGCGTCATGTTGTTCGGCTGGAACAAGGTCGGGCGCAACCTGCACTTCTTCTCGACGGTCATGGTTGCCATCGGCACCCTGATCTCGACCTTCTGGATTCTCGCCTCCAACAGCTGGATGCAAACCCCGCAAGGTTACGAAATCATCAATGGGCAGGTGATTCCGGTTGACTGGCTGGCGGTGATTTTCAATCCGTCGTTCCCGTACCGCCTGGCGCACATGGCAACCGCTGCGTTCGTCGCGACCGCCTTCTTCGTCGGCTCCTCGGCGGCCTGGCATTTGCTCCGCGGCAAGGACAATCCGGCGATCCGTACCATGCTCTCGATGGCCATGTGGATGGCATTGATTGTTGCGCCGATTCAGGCGGTCATAGGCGACTTCCACGGCCTTAATACGCTCGAACATCAGCCAGCGAAAATCGCTGCAATTGAAGGGCACTGGGAAAACGTCGGTGATGAACCGACCCCGTTGATCCTCTTTGGCTGGCCAGACATGAAGGCCGAAAAAACCAAGTACGCCGTCGAAATTCCGTACCTCGGCAGCTTGATTCTCACGCACTCGCTGGACAAACAGGTCCCGGCGCTGAAGGATTTCCCGCCTGAAGACAGGCCCAATTCGACCATCGTGTTCTGGTCGTTCCGGGTCATGGTTGGCCTGGGTTTCCTGATGATCTTCACCGGTCTGTGGAGCCTGTGGCTGCGCAAGAGCGACAAGCTGTACACCTCGCGTCCGTTCCTTTACCTGGCATTGTGGATGGGGCCTTCGGGGCTGATCGCAATCCTCGCCGGGTGGTTCACGACTGAAATCGGTCGCCAGCCCTGGGTGGTTTACGGCTTGATGCGAACGGCGGATGCGTCCTCCAACCATAGCTTCCTGCAGATGAGCATCACCCTGATCATGTTCGTCGTGGTGTATTTCGCGCTGTTCGGTGCCGGTCTGGGCTACATGATGCGTCTGGTGCGCAAAGGACCGAAGATCGACGAAGGCAAGGAAACCAACGATGGCGGTCCTGGCAAGAAACGTACACCCGCCCGTCCGCTGTCCGCAGCGGACGACGATGCTGACGCTGACGCCGACCACAGCCTGACCAAGGAGATTTGAATCATGGGTATTGATCTTCCGCTGATCTGGGCCGTGATCATCATCTTCGGCATCATGATGTACGTGGTCATGGACGGTTTCGACCTGGGTATCGGGATTCTCTTCCCGTTCATCAAGGGCAAGACGGATCGGGACGTGATGATGAACACCGTCGCGCCCGTCTGGGACGGCAACGAAACCTGGTTGGTACTCGGGGGCGCGGCATTGTTCGGCGCCTTCCCGCTGGCCTATTCGGTCGTGCTGTCGGCGCTGTATCTGCCGCTGATCTTCATGCTGATCGGGCTGATTTTTCGCGGCGTGGCTTTCGAGTTCCGTTTCAAGGCCAAAGACGACAAGCGTCACCTGTGGGACAAAGCGTTCATTGGTGGTTCGGTGGCTGCAACGTTTTTCCAGGGTGTGGCACTGGGCGCATTCATTGATGGGCTACCGGTGGTCAACCGTCAATTCGCCGGTGGTTCGCTGGACTGGCTGACGCCGTTCACTCTGTTCTGTGGTGTTGCTTTGGTGGTGGCGTATGCGCTGCTGGGTTGCACCTGGCTGATCATGAAAACCGAAGGCAAATTGCAGGAACAGATGCACAACCTCGCGCGGCCATTGGCGTTCGTGGTGTTGGCGGTGATCGGTATTGTCAGCCTGTGGACGCCGCTGGCTCATCCTGAGATCGCCTCGCGCTGGTTCACCTTACCGAATCTGTTCTGGTTCCTGCCGGTGCCGATCCTGGTGCTGGTCACCATGTACGGTTTGATCCGGGCCGTGGCGCGCAATGCGAACTACACGCCATTCCTGTTGACCCTGGTGTTGATCTTACTGGGCTACAGCGGTCTGGGCATCAGCCTGTGGCCGAACATCGTGCCGCCGTCGATTTCGATCTGGGACGCCGCCGCACCGCCGCAAAGCCAAGGCTTCATGCTGGTGGGCACACTGTTTATCATCCCATTCATCCTGGGCTACACCTTCTGGAGCTACTACGTGTTCCGCGGCAAGGTCACCCATGAAGATGGCTACCACTAGCGCACGGCCTGTGGGCGCAAAGCTTGCTCGCGATGGCGTCGAGACAGACGCCGTCAACCTTGAAGAGGAGGGTTTAAAGCCATGACTGGTAAGCATTCATTGGAGGAAATTGAAGCCGCAGAGAAAAAGCCTCTGTGGCAGCGACTCGGATGGCTGGCGATGATCTGGGTGGGTAGCGTGGGCGCGCTGTTTATCGTCGCGAGCCTGATGCGCATGTTCATGAACGCAGCAGGGCTGAGCACACATTGAGGTGCTGCAGCCCCTCAATAAAAAACCTCCAGCGTATGGAGGTTTTTTTTGCCTGCGATTTACTTGCGGGCTTTGAGGATCACGAACTTGGGCGTGGCCGCCACTTGCTCGACGCCACGGAACAGCCGGGCCAGTTTGCTGTGATAACCCAGATGACGGTTGCCCACGATGTACAGCGCACCGCCCACCACGAGCGCCTCCCGGGCTTGCTGGAACATGCGCCAGGCGAGGAAATCGCCCACGACTTGCTGTTGGTGGAACGGTGGATTGCACAGCACCACGTCCAGCGATTGTGATTCCTGTTCGGCCAGGCCATCACCGGCCCGCACGATCACATCCCTGTCACCCAGCGCTGCACGCCAATTTTCTGCAGCCGATTGCACCGCCATGAACGACTCGTCGACCAGCGTGTACTGCGCGTCAGGATTTTGCAGGGCGCTGGCAATGGCAAGAACGCCGTTGCCACAGCCAAGATCCGCGACACGAGCGGCGCCCAGGTTCATTGGCAGATGCGGCAGGAACGCTCGGGTGCCGATATCCAGGCCTTCACGGCAGAACACGTTGGCGTGGTTGAGCAGTTCGATAGCGGGAGTGTCGAGCTGATAACGGGTCGGGTAGGGCGATACCGCTGCGACCCTGGCTTCAGCGGTCGCGATCAGTAGACGTGCCTTCTTGACGGCCAGCGAGGCATGGACCGGGCCGATGTAACGCTCAAGCAGGTCGCCGGCTGCGCGGGGCAGGTGCTTGATCATGGCGGCGGCGACCACTTGTGCGCCCGGTGCCAATTGTCCCTGAAGGCGTATCAGTTGCTCTTCGAGCAAGGCCAGGGTCTTTGGCACCCTGATCAGTACCCGGTCAAACGGCCCGGTGAATGGCTGGTTGGCGGGCACCCTCGGCACGGCATCAAATGCATGGTCGTTACGCAGCAGGTTCTTTTCCAGCCCCTGAAACGCCAGGAACGAGTCGCCGCTGCTGGTGACTTGAGTTTTGCCGACCAGGCTTGCGGCCAATGCTCCGAAGCTGTCGTTGAGCACCAGCACCCGGGTTTGCACGGTGGGTTGCTGTTCGGCCAGGTAGTTAAGCAGATACTCGTCTGCAGCATCGAATGCTTGTAGCGGCTCGTTCGGCTGCTCGGGCTGGCGGATCAGATCGAGTTGGGCAAAGGGGGTTTCAAGCAAAGGCATGGGCGAGGGGCTCTTGGTAATCAACGAATTCTCGCCGCCAGGGGCATTGTTGCGGGCGAATCCGGCCGAGTGTACTGCGCTGTAGAGGTTTACAGGTCAACACTCGGAAAGGCTGCAAATGGTACGATTTTTTCTATTGAATTACTCGCAGGTTTTGTCAGCGGCCCAAGGTGTTGGTGAGGATTCCGACCTTGGCAGCCGCAATCACTGCTGAAATTTTGTTATTGACGCCGAATTTCATAATTGCGCTTTGCACATGGAAATTGACGGTGCGCGGGGTGACGTTGAGAATTTTGGCGCTTTCTCCCGCCGTCTTGCCCGCTGCTGCCAGCTTCAAGACATCGATTTCACGTTCCGACAAGTGCGGTACTTCGTGATCGGCGACCTGTTTGGGCAACGTTTCTACGGCCAGCGCGTGCAGATGGCGCCCGATGAACACCGAAAAACCCAGATTATCGTAAAGCTCATACGTCGTGATCGGTTGATGGCTTCGGGCCAGGCTCAAGATGCTGCACAGACCACTTCTTTCATCGTGGAACGATTGAGACCACCCGTACTGCGAACCATGCTGCTCGAGTGCGTCCCAGATCCAGGTGGCTTCGGAAAACAGCTCCTGCGACCAGAGAATCGGAAACATCGATTGATTGCAATGCGCCACTATCGGGTTAAGTGCACCCAGGACTTTTTGCTTATACTTCGCGTTCAATTCGCCTGGATAGTTGTCGAACTGAATCACGCTGGAAGTCGTTATTTTGTCCAAGTAACCAGTTGAAAAGGCACAAAATTTGAAACCGGTATTCTTGGCAAAAGTCAGCGAAATCTGGTACGCGTTTTGAATGTCCGTCGTAGCAGACAACTGTTTCATTTGTGTTTCTTTCCACTGGTCCATAGTGAAGCTCCAGTTACGGCTGCGGGTACACGAGGGGGTGCGTAGTGGATCCAAGATCCTGCACCCCGAAAAGTGTAGGATATTTCCTTCAGATGGGTAGTTATTATTTGGCTGTTGTTAGTGCTTTAGAAGTGAAGATTCGGTTCTAATACAGTATGGAGTGAGTTTGATTTATTGAATGTCATCTTTAATTTTACTCTGTGAGAAGTTTGAACTAGTCGGTTAATACAGGCCGAATAAGTTAAAGTCATTACAAACCGTCGGTGTTTAATTTTTGTGCTTTGCGGGACACTGGGGTACCTGTTGATCGGAGCGCCCCATGACCGCCAGTGCAGAAAAATTCACTCGCCAAACCCTGCTCGACGTCCATTCGTTGACTCCGAGTCTGTTCACATTACGGACTACGAGGGATCCCGGCTTTCGTTTTCGTGCAGGCCAATTCGCTCGGCTGGGGGTCACCAAGGCGGACGGCAGCACCGTATGGCGCGCGTATTCGATGGTTTCGTCACCTCATGACGAGTTTCTCGAATTTTTTTCGATTGTTGTGCCGGGTGGCGAGTTCACCAGTGAGCTGAGTCGGCTTGAAGTTGGCGATACGCTGCTGGTCGACCGCCAAGCCTTCGGTTACCTGACCCTTGATCGGTTCGTTGATGGGCGTGATCTCTGGCTGCTCGCCACCGGCACCGGCCTGGCACCGTTTTTGTCGATCCTGCAGGACTTCGAAGTATGGGAGAAATTCGAGCGCATCATCCTGGTTTACAGCGTGCGCGAAGCCCGGGAGCTGGCTTATCGGGATTTGATTGAGGGGCTTGCTCGGCGTGACTACCTGGTTGAATTCGCTCACAAGCTGCAGTTTGTCCCCACCGTCACCCGCGAGTCTTACCCCGGAGCGTTGAACGGGCGAATCACCACGCTCATCGAGAACGGTGAACTGGAGCGCGCAGCGGGTGTGGCGCTTACGCCGGAGCATTCGCGGGTCATGCTTTGCGGCAATCCGCAGATGATCGATGACACCCGAAAGGTATTGAAGCTGCGCGACATGAACCTGAGCCTCAGTCGACGGCCCGGACAGGTGGCAGTAGAAACGTACTGGTGAAAAAAAACGGCGCCGGGAAGGCGCCGTTTCTGTTTTCAATCCTGCGTTCCGGGTCGATCGTTCCGGGCTTTGAGCAGATCGCGAATCTCGCCCAGCAGCACTTCTTCCTTGGTCGGAACCGGCGGCAGTGTTGGCGCCGCGGCTTCCTCGCGCTTCAGACGATTGATGGCTTTGACGCCCATGAAGATCGCGAAAGCGACGATGACGAAGTCAATGATGGTCTGGATGAATTTACCGTAAGCCATCACCACCGCAGGGATATCGCCGTTCGCTGCCTTGAGCGTAATCGCCAGATCACTGAAATCCACTCCGCCAATCAGCAAACCGATTGGCGGCATGATGACGTCGCCGACGAACGATGACACGATTTTGCCGAACGCGGCGCCGATAATGATACCGACTGCCATGTCGATCACGTTCCCTTTGACCGCGAAGGCCTTGAACTCACTGATCACGCCCATAGGTTTTTTCCTTGTTACAGATGAGGTTGGTGAAGGCAGTGTAAATCAGCAGAGTGCGTTCTGCCCGAAACAACTGCTTACAGAGCTTACCTGCTATCGACCGGGCTAGCCGGAAAAAGTTTATAAAAGGCCATCACCGCTGTGCGATCTGCGATCGTTTCGCGGAATGATGTGATGCTCGCCTGCGAGGAGTTGGGAGGACTGATGCCATTATTATCCGGCGGAAAAACAGCTGCCGGAAGGAAGTCGAATGGCTTGGATTAAAGTCGTACTTTCACAGGGTAAGTTTGATAACGATTAGCAAATGCTGTGATAGTCGGCATGTCAGATGTGTATCAATAATGACGATTGGTGGCATTCTAATATCGATGTTAATTGAAGTTGTACAAGGTTGTTTTGTTCGATAAAGAGCTGTACAGGGTTTGTGTATTAATTGTTGAGTACAGTGCCGATCTGTTTATTAGTTTGTACAGGTTTTTCTTAATAGCCACTGCGTGAATAAAACCTCGTCGTTCGATCAGGCAAGTGCTCAAACCCATTGGCAACTGATCCGGCTCAACTGCGCTATCATCGCGTTTTTTTGTCGGGAGTTAAAATGGCCAAGGCCAAGCGCATGTACGGCTGCACCGAGTGCGGCTCGACCTTCCCCAAGTGGGCCGGCCAGTGTGGCGAGTGTGGTGCCTGGAACACCCTGACCGAAACCATGGTCGAGAGTGGCGGCGCCGCGCCTCCCAGCGGTCGCACCGGGTGGACTGGCCAGCAGGCGCAGATCAGGACGTTGGCCGAAGTCAGCGTTGAAGAAATCCCGCGCTTCTCCACGGCCTCCAGCGAACTCGATCGGGTGCTGGGCGGTGGTCTGGTGGACGGCTCGGTGGTGTTGATCGGCGGTGATCCGGGCATCGGCAAATCGACCATTCTGTTGCAAACCTTATGCAACCTCGCCAAAACCATGCCTGCGCTGTACGTGACCGGCGAGGAGTCCCAGCAGCAGGTGGCGATGCGGGCCCGGCGCCTGGGACTGCCTCAGGATCAGCTGCGGGTGATGACTGAAACCTGCATCGAAACAATCATCGCCACGGCGCGGGTCGAAAAGCCCAAAGTCATGGTGATCGACTCCATCCAGACCATCTTCACTGAACAGCTGCAATCGGCTCCCGGCGGTGTCTCCCAGGTCCGGGAAAGTGCGGCATTGCTGGTGCGCTATGCCAAGCAGAGTGGCACGGCCATTTTTCTGGTCGGTCATGTCACCAAGGAAGGCGCGCTTGCCGGCCCTCGTGTGCTGGAGCACATGGTGGACACCGTACTGTATTTCGAAGGCGAGTCGGATGGGCGGTTGCGCTTGCTGCGTGCGGTGAAAAACCGTTTTGGGGCGGTTAACGAACTGGGTGTGTTCGGCATGACCGACAAGGGGCTTAAAGAAGTCTCCAACCCTTCGGCGATTTTTCTGACGCGCGCGCAGGAAGAAGTACCTGGCAGTGTGGTCATGGCCACGTGGGAGGGGACCCGGCCGATGCTGGTGGAAGTCCAGGCCCTGGTGGATGACAGTCATCTCGCCAACCCGCGCCGGGTCACGTTGGGGCTGGATCAGAACCGCCTGGCAATGTTGTTGGCGGTGCTGCACCGTCACGGCGGCATTCCGACCCACGATCAGGATGTGTTCCTCAACGTGGTGGGCGGCGTGAAGGTGTTGGAGACTGCTTCCGACCTGGCGCTGATGGCGGCGGTCATGTCCAGTTTGCGTAATCGGCCGTTGCCCCACGATCTGCTGGTGTTCGGTGAAGTGGGCTTGTCAGGTGAAGTGCGGCCGGTACCCAGCGGTCAGGAACGCTTGAAGGAAGCAGCCAAGCACGGGTTCAAGCGCGCCATCGTGCCCAAGGGCAATGCGCCGAAGGAAGCGCCGGCCGGATTGCAGATCATTGCCGTGACGCGTCTGGAGCAGGCCCTCGACGCTCTATTTGAGTGAATACAATCTCCCTGTAGGAGCTGCCGCAGGCTGCGATCTTTTGATCTTGTTGTTCAGGAACAAGATCAAAAGATCGCAGCCTGCGGCAGCTCCTACAGGAAGCGGTCAAACTTCGATCAGTGCCCCCAACTCCCGCTCCAGCTCCTGCGGATCTCCCAGGTTGAACTCGATCAACCGCCGAAGGCGTTCAATGGATTCAAGGCTGATGTGTCGGCAGACGAAACCAAGCTGACCGTTTTCTTGGTGGGTCAGCTGTACGTCCATGGCGATGTCGATGTCATCGGTCAGATGAATATTCACGAAGAAATCCTTCGCTTGATCCCCAAGCCACGGCACTGGTCGTTCGATCAACAACCCTTTCAGTGAAAGATCGATCAGCTTCACGGGCCAGATCATTTCCCCTTGGCCCAGCTCGGTTTTTGCATCGAACGCGATTCGTTTGAAGCGGCGGCGATCGGCAGCGTGGTCGCTCATGGGGCAATCCTCGAAATGTTCGCTGACTATAGACCCGCATTGTCTTAGGCCGCCAGCACGGACAGGCCTCTAGACCAATGTCGGGGTATGGTCTTTGCCGTCAGGAGAGCTAAACTCGGGGTGGCTGTCTTTCTTGTCCACCCTGGCTGGAATCATAAAATGAAAAATAATAATAGCCTGCTACGCCATCTACCCTGGCTGCTGCTGGCAATCGTAGGAGCGTGCGCCCTGGGCGTAGTGGCATTGCGCCGAGGCGAGGCGATCAACGCCTTGTGGATTGTGGTCGCGGCAGTGGCCATCTATCTGGTGGCGTACCGCTACTACAGTCTGTTCATCGCTAACAATGTGATGCAACTCGACCCGCGACGGGCCACCCCCGCCGTACTCAACAATGATGGTCTGGACTATGTTCCAACCAACAAACACATTCTCTTCGGTCACCACTTCGCTGCCATCGCTGGCGCGGGGCCTCTGGTCGGTCCGGTGTTGGCGGCGCAGATGGGTTACCTGCCCGGCACGCTGTGGCTGATTGCCGGTGTGGTGCTGGCGGGCGCGGTTCAGGACTTCATGATCCTGTTCTTGTCCACTCGTCGCAACGGCCGCTCATTGGGCGACATGGTCCGTGAGGAAATGGGCCGTATTCCTGGCACCATCGCGCTGTTTGGCTGCTTCCTGATCATGATCATCATCCTCGCGGTGCTGGCGTTGATCGTGGTTAAAGCGCTGGCCGAAAGCCCTTGGGGCATTTTCACCGTGATGGCGACCATCCCGATTGCGATGTTCATGGGCATTTACATGCGCTACATCCGCCCGGGCCGCATCGGTGAAATTTCCGTCATTGGCGTGCTGTTGCTGCTGGGCTCGATCTGGCTCGGCGGGCAGATCGCCGCTGATCCGGTGTGGGCCAAAGCCTTCACCTTTACCGGGATCCAGATCACCTGGATGCTGATCGGTTATGGTTTTGTGGCCGCTGTGCTGCCGGTGTGGCTGATCCTGGCGCCCCGTGACTACCTGTCGACCTTCTTGAAAATCGGCACCATCATTGCCCTGGCAATCGGCATCCTGGTGACCATGCCAGACCTGAAAATGCCAGCCCTGACCCAGTTCATCGACGGCACCGGGCCGGTGTGGAAGGGCGGTCTGTTCCCGTTCCTGTTCATCACCATCGCGTGCGGTGC